>NZ_CWKH01000002.1:1512956-1825912 GCF_001245615.1 Mycolicibacterium neworleansense | reverse complement strand
GGTGGCGCCGGCTTGGCGGCGGGCTTCTCGGCAGGCTTCTGCACCGGCTTGGGCGCCGGACCCGCCTCGGGCGCTTCCTCGATGCTGGCAGCATGCGCGGTTTCCGACACCGCGCCGGGATGCAGGTGCAGACCGATCGCGGCCGAGGTCGCGACGACCAGCGTCACCAGCGCCCCACCGACAACCGACGACAGTGCGCCCACCTTGGTCCAGTGCACGGCCTTGGCCGGGGTGGCAACGGTATTCACCGCGAGCGCCGCGGCCAGGCCCGCGCCACGAGCGAAGGCCAGATCGGATTCGGCCGCGGTGATCACCGCCGCCGGGGTGGACTCGGCCAGCTCGGTCACGATCGGGTCGTGGGCATCGGAGCCCAGGATGAACATCGCGCTGATCGGCCGTCCGGTGAGCGCCAGCAGCCCGGCGAGGTCGGCGGCAAAGGTCTCGGAGCGCTCGATGCGGTCGGCGCTGACGTCGTCGGGCGTCACGATCGCCACCACTGCGGCGTCGGGTTCGATGATGCACACGGCGATGTCGTCGTGCTCGGTGATCTCGGAGATGCCGCTGGCCAGCATGCCGGCCGCCTCGATCTCCGAGACGGCGAAGACATTTCCGTAGCCGCGGTCGTCCAGGGACTGCATGATGTGGCCCGCCAGCGGCGCGGCGTCATTCGTCCAAGTGACGCCGATCGCGTGGATGCGGTGTCCGCCTTCGAGCTCGGTGTCGTCGACCAAGCCCCGCAGCAAGCCGTCGGGGTCGTAGCCGGTGACGTCCTCGAGCGAGATGGCGCCGCGATCGAACGGACGCCCCTCGCCCGTCGTGCCTTCGACGAGCACCCACCGAACGGCTCTCGAAGTCATCGCGAGGCCGAGCACGAGATCCATACCGATCCCCCGATCTGCCTAGTCAGTCGTCAATAAGGTTACCGGTGTGACGGCGCTTACAGGCGGGTGCGGCGATCTACGCGCAAACTCTTCCTCCTGGTATCAACCCGCATTCGCATGGCGGCACACCATAAGCTCGCTGCATATGAGGTACATCGCCGCCGTCTTGGCCGTCACGTCCGCGCTCTCCGGATGCGCTGTCGCGGGCAAGCCCACCGCGGCCCCGGTGACCGACGAATGGCGGCAGGCCGTCGTGGACGCGGTGGCCGGCCTCGGCACGCAGATGGGCCCGATCGCCAACGCGATGGTGACGCCCGACCACATGACCGACTACGGCGCACTGCACAGCGCGTGCACCGACATGCGCGCCTACATCGACTCGGTCCAGAACAAGGTGCTGCCCGGGCCCGACATCAAGGTGAACACCGCTCTGCAGGAAGGCTTCAACGGCTACCGCAGCATGGCCGACCAATGCGTGGCATTGACACCGGCGAACAGTGAGGCCCGGCTGACAAAGTTGGGCAACACCATGGACGAGGCGCACCTGCGCATCAAGGACGCGCTCAAGCTCCTCAACGTCGACATTCCCAAGCGCTGAAACGTGATCGAGACCTCAGCCAGTTAATTAGGTTTCCGTAGCGTCCCTGTTCAACAATTGTTTACCGTGTCGTTACAGTTCCTCCTGCTGTGCATCGTCGTTTTCACCGCATTGATGTTCGACTTCACCAACGGCTTTCACGACACCGGCAATGCCATGGCGACATCGATCGCCAGCGGAGCACTCAAACCTCGCACAGCGGTAGCGCTGTCCGCGCTGCTGAACCTCGTCGGCGCATTTCTGTCCACCGCCGTGGCGGCCACGATCGCCAAAGGCCTCGTCGACGCCGATCTGGTGACGCTGGAACTGGTCTTCGCCGGGCTCGTCGGCAGCATCCTGTGGAATCTGCTGACCTGGCTCATGGGCATCCCGTCCAGCTCGTCGCACGCACTCATCGGCGGCATCGTCGGCGCGATGATCGCCGCGGTCGGCGGCCAAGGCGTGATCTGGCACGGCGTGGTCTCCACCGTGATCGTGCCCGCGGTGTTGTCGCCCCTGATCGCCGGCCTGGTGGCAGGCATCGCCAGCTGGCTGGTCTACCGGCTGATCCGTGGCTTGCCCAAGGACCGCACGATCGCCGCCTTCCGTTACGGACAGATCGGCTCGGCGTCGCTGATCTCACTGGCGCACGGCACCAATGACGCTCAAAAGACAATGGGCATCATCTTTCTCGCCCTGATCTCCTACGGCGCCGTCGACGAGGCGGCCACCATGCCGCCGTTCTGGGTGATCGCCGCCTGCGCCGTCGCTATCGCCCTCGGCACACTCTCGGGCGGCTGGCGGGTCATCCGCACCCTGGGCAAGGGACTCGTCGACACCGAGGCACCCCAAGGCATGGCGGCCGAAGTCTCCTCGGCCGCGACCATCTTGCTGTCCAGCCACTTCGGCTACTCACTGTCCACCACCCACGTCGCCACCGGGTCCATCCTCGGCAGCGGACTGGGCCGGCGCACCGAAGTGCGCTGGGGCGTCGCCCGCAACATGGCCACCGCGTGGCTGATCACCCTACCCGCGGCGGGCCTGGTGGGCGCGCTCACCTATCTCCTGGTGCACGGGATCGGCGGTTTCGCCGGACCGCTGATCGGGTTCGTGGCGCTGATCGCCTCGACCGTGCCCATCTGGCTCAAGTCGCGCAAGCCGCCGATCGACCACAAGAACGTCAACGACGCGTGGCAGGGCAGCCTCACCGCGGTCGAGGACAAGTAGGGACGGGGCACTGACATGAACAACTGGATCAATCTCGTGGCGGTCGGCAAGATCCTGCTCTTCGGCCTGGTGGTGGGCGCTTCCGTGCCGACCCTGTTCGCACTCGGCGTCCGGCTGCACATCGCCGGCGCCATCGCGGACGGCCCGTCAGACGCCGCCCGTCGCCGTCTGCTCATCGCGCTGAGCTGGGTGATCTTCGCGCTGGTGTTGGTCGTGGTTGTCACCGGCGTGCTGTTCATCGCCAAGGACTTCATCGGTCACCACACCGGCATTCACCTGTTCGGCAGTAAGGCGCGCTAGGGCGTCGGCGCCCCTCAGGCCAGCGGCGCGACGGGTGCCGGTGCCGCCGGGGTGGGCGCCGGAGGACTCTGCGCCGGCGCCGGACCGGGAAGGGACTGCGGTGCCGGGCCCATGTGCTGGGCAGGCTGGGCGGCCTGCACGGGCTGGGCGGGCTGGACCCGCGACGGCTGCGACGGGCCGGTGCCCACCAGCGTCGCCGGCGGAGCCGGCCGGGCTTCCTGCTGCGCCCAGTCGTCCTGGAGCTTGCTCGCCGCGAACGCGGCGCCCTGATTCACCAGACCTTCTTCGGCGTACTGGGTGTGGATGCCGAAGCTTCTGCCCTGCGGGTCGCACACCAGGTCGTTGTCGACACACAGATCGATGGCCTTGGCCGTGTAGCCCGGCCCTACCACGACCGAGGGATTGTTGATCACCTTCATGAATCGCGACGACGGCTTCCCGAACAACGCGACGGCCGCAACATGATCAGCAATGTCCGGCGGCATCGGCGCGGGCACGTTGTCCGGTGAAATCCCATCGGGCACAACGCTCGCAGTTACGAAGCCGATGACCGCCGCGCCCTGAGAGAACCCGCCGAGCACCATCTTGGTGTCGGGGCAGTTCGCGGCCGTGGTCATGATGCGCGCCCGCGCATCGGCGATTCCTTGCACAGCGGTTGGGAAGTCGGTGGTGGCCGGGTAATTGACCGGATACACCTCCACCGATCTGGGGCCGACGTTGGCCCGCAACGAATCCACGAACGCCTGTCCGGTGTCACCGACTCCGGGCGCTTCCATCGTGCCGCGGGCGAATATCACCTCAGCATCGGGACACGGTGCCGCATTGGCGGACGGCATCGCCACATTGCTCATCACGGAAGCCGCCCCCGCCATGACGGCTAAACCGGCACTTCCGAGTTTCCCCACCAAATTACTGTGGCACAGCGCAGCATTGAGCGCGCTCCGAGCAAGCACAGGCATAGAGTTCCCTCAAGATCCAAAGAGAATTCTCAGGAAGCGGGCACGTCTCGCCCTCCGCGAATCATTGTTTGCTCCAAGCTCTCTCGGCCCCTCTCGCCGCGGATCCTGGCGATGTTCGCTCAATGTCAGGCGATCCCACCTCGAACCACCCGTCCCGCTGGTAACTTTCGGGCCCTGTGAACTGCGGAGGTGGCGCACGTCACACCTCCTCGGTTCACGTCGGCCGTAGGCCACAGACGTTGCGGCCGCGCCGAATCACCACGATGTCCGAACCCACCAAGGTGGAGAAAGAAGGCGCGGCAATGAAGGGTCGGGGGCAGCAGAGGGAGTCGTTGCGCAGTGCGCGCCGGCAATGCGGTTCATCTCGATGGGGGCCAATGTTATTGGCCGGCGGCGTCGTCGTCGCGGTATCTGCGGGGGTCACGGTCAGCACCCCGACAGCCACCTACAGCGCCGCGGTTCAACTGACCGGCACGACGATCGGCGTGGGTGCGTCATACGACGCATTCGGCTTGAGCATCCCGGTTTTCTTCTACGGAAGCGTCATTCCCGAAGGCGACTCGTACCAGACGATGCCTTATCCCGCGCAGATCAGCATCAGCATCCCGATCATCTCGGACCTGCCGGGACTGTCCGACCTCCCGTACTGGACGCAGTCCCTGAAACGATCCGAGGCGATCGGCGCCGGCTACCTGCTGCAGGACATCGCCGAGATACCGGCCGGTGAGCGGGTCAGGATCATCGGCGTATCGCAGGGCACACAGGTTGCCGAAATCGCGCGAACCGAGATGGCGAAACTCCCGAAATATATTGCCAATGCGGACAATTACGAGTTCATCCTCATCGGCGACCCGTACCAGCCCAACGGCGGCATCCTTGCCCGGCTCGCCTCCTGGAGTGACGTTCCGGTCCTCGGTGACATCTTCCCGTTCGGCCGTCCCGGCCCCACCGACAGCCCGTTCAAGACCACCTTCTACCAAAATCAATACGACGGCATCGCCGATTTCCCGGCCTATTTCAACCCGCTTTCCATCGTCAACTCCATTGCCGGACAGGCCTTCGGGCACGCCTTCCCCGGCTACGTACTGGAGCACGCCGACGCGCCCAACGCCGTCACCACCCAGGTCGGCAACACCACCTACGTGACACTGCCCCAATACCTTCCGATCCTGGCGCCGCTGCGCATACCTGCCTCGCTGATCGGCGCCGAACGATTCGTCGACGCCATCGACCCGGTGCTGCGAGTGTTCGTCGAGATGGGATACGACCGCACCGCAGACCCCAGCCGGGTCAAGGAATTCAGCTGGGTCACCCCGGACGAGAAGGTGACCGAGGCACTCAACCAACTGCCCGGCGCGTTCGAGCAGTCCTTGGCGATCCTCGGCGGCCAGACCTACACCCCCACCCTGCCCCAGCCCATCGTCTCCGACGCCGAACCGGACACCCCGCTGCCGGAGCATCCGGCCGAACCGGTGGGCACCTCGCCGTTCGAGAAGGGACTGCGTCAAGCGATGAAGGACGTGGCGGCCACATTGTCGAACGCCACCCGGCCGCTGGCCAAGGTGTTCCAGTCCATCGGCGGCAAAGCGGTGCCGCCGAACACTGTTGAGTCTGTGTCAGTCGACGCTACGGCCACCGAGAAGTCCGCGCCGACCAAGCGTCACCTGCGACCGGTGAAGGTGCGACCGGACTCCTCGCGCAGTGATGCGGGGCAGCGGAAGACTGTCCGGGCCGCCAAGAAGGCCGCGAAGTCGGCACCCGCGCAGCGCCATCGTCCCTCGGACCACCGGAAGGACCGGGCAAGCTGACCAGGTGAGCATCGCCCGAGTGCGGCCGGAAGTACACCGGCCGCACTACACTCCGGGCCATGGCCAGACCGCCGGCGGCGCCCGGCGCACGCGCAACGCCGGAGACGGCAGCAAAGGCCCGCGGACAGCGCACGATCCGCGGGCTCGACGCCGAGCAGCGTCGCGCCCATCGCCGTGAGCAGTTGTTGACGGCGGCGTTCGAGCTGATCGCGCGGGACGGGTACGCGAACACCTCGATCGAGCAGATCTGCCAGACGGCCTATGTCGGCAACAAAGCGTTCTACGAGGTGTTCGACAGCAAAGAAGACTGCTATCTGGCGCTGCTCGCCCAGATCGCCGGGCAGATCGAGAAGCAGGCGGTCGAGGCCCTGGCCGATGCGCCCGACGATCCCGACGAGACCGTTCACCGGCTGCTGTCGGCGTTCGCGCACGCGCTCGTCGACGATCCCCGGGTGGCCGTGGTGGCCTTCGGGGAATGCGCCGGCATCTCGCCCCGCGTCGAGCGGCTGCGCCGCGAGAACCGCCGCTGGACCGCGGCATTCCTCGAAAACCTTTGGCGGCAACGCGAATTCCCCTGCCTGCCGGACACCGGCGCGGTCGACTATCACGCCCTGGCGGTGTCGACCGTGGGCGGGCTGTTCGAAAGCGTGGCCGACTGGCTGCACCAGCGGGAGACCGACACCGATTCACCGCCCACCATCGACACGCTGATCAGCAATCTGGCGAGCTTCGTCGCGGTGGTGCGCGCCGGGATCGCGGCATCCACGCGCTGAATCTGCGAACCAAGGTTTGCAACAAGAGTCCTTGTTGCAAAAAGTAACTCTTGTCATACATCGCTACCCACTGGTAACTTTCCGGCAGCATGCGACGTGGCGGCGGTCACATTTGGGCTGTAACCGCGCTGGTCGCAGGCACATACGAGCGGCCGCACCATCCGGACGGGCCGCTCGCCACCATGGGGGAAGGAACAGCATGAAGGGTTGGGGTCGGGGGGAATCGGCGCGCGGTACGCGACGACAGCGTGGTGCACGCCGCTGGGGGTCGATGCTGCTGACCGGCGGCGTCGTCGTCGCGGTATCGGCGGGAGTCACCGTCAGCACTCCCACAGCCACATACAGCGCGGCGGTCCGGCTGATCGGCACGACGATCGGCGTGGGACCGTCGTTCGACGGCTTGGGGTTGAGCGTGCCGCTGTTCTTCTACGGCAGCACGGTGCCCGAAGGTGACTCGTTCCACACCGTCCCCTACCCGGCGCAGATCGCCCTCGAAATTCCGATCATCTCCGATCTGCCCGGGCTGTCCGACGTTCCGTACTGGCCGCACTCGCTCAAACGATCCGAGCAGATCGGCGCGGGCTACCTGGCGCAGGACATCGCCAACACACCGGCCGACGACAAGGTCACCATCATCGGCATGTCGCAGGGCACCGAGGTCGCCGAGATCGTGCGCGCCGAGATGGCCAAGGACCCGGATTATGTTGCCAACGCGGACAATTACGAGTTCATCTTCATCGGCGACCCGTACCAGCCCAACGGCGGCATCCTGACCCGCTTCACGTCGTGGAGCGACATGCCCGTGCTCGGTGACCTATTCCCGTTCGGCCGTCCGGGACCGTCCGACAGCCCGTTCAAGACCACCTATTACCAGAACCAGTACGACGGATTTGCTGATTTCCCAGCGTATTTCAACGTGCTGTCGGTCGCGAACGCGGTCGCCGGGATCCTGTTCCAGCATGTCTTTCCCGGGTACGTGCTGGAGCATCCCGACGCCCCCAACGCCGTCACCACCCAGGTCGGCAACACCACCTACGTGATGCTGCCGCAGTACCTGCCGCTGCTGGCACCGCTACGTCTGCCCGCGTCCCTGATCGGCGCCGAACGTTTCGTCGACGCCATGGATCCCGTGCTGCGGGTGTTCGTCGAGATGGGATACGACCGCACCGCAGATCCCAGCCAGGTCAAGGAATTCAGCTGGGTCACTCCGCCGGAGAAGATCCACGAAGCTCTCGACGCGCTACCCGGGGCATTCGAGCAGTCCCTGGCGATCCTCGGCGGCCAGACCTACACCCCCACCCTGCCCCAGCCCATCGTCTCCGACACCCAACCCGAAACTCCGGTGACCGAGCACGCGATCGATCCGGTAGGCACCTCGCCGTTCGAGCAGGGCGTGCGGCAGACCGTGGAGCACGTGGCGGGAACGTTGTCGGACGCCACCCGGCCACTGGCCAAGGTGCTGCAGGCCATCGGTGGTGCCACGGCGCCGCAGAAGACGGTCGACCCGGCCGACAGCCCCGCCCGCCCCGCTCCGGCGGACATCACGGCGGACAGCAAGCTCGGCGCCGAAGCCGAGACCGACGACGAGTCGAAGTCCTCTCCGTCCAGCCGTCACCCGAGCCCCCGGCCGGATGCCCCGCGCACCGACTCCGCACCGCGGCTGCGGGTGGTCCGGGATGCCGCTGCGCCGAAAGCCGTGGCGGACAAGGAGTCGGGCCAACAGGACCGAAAGACCGTTCGTGCCGCCAAGCGTGCGGCGAAGCAGGCCGCGAAGTCAGCGGGTGCCGACCACGACCGGCCCGCCAAGCGCGAGAGCGCGCAGGCCGGTTAACCCTCCGACGGCGGGCGCTGCGGGCGACGTTGGATCCGCAGCGCCTGCGTCGGAACCTGAAGATCGGTGGTCGGCGGGGCGGCCAACACCGCCGTCGAATCCTCCTTCAGGCGAACAATTTTCGGGACAGCTGCCGCTCGCGGTTGCCGCACGATGGTCGGCGGCGCGAAGTCGTGGGCGGCCGGCTTGGCCGGCACCACCTCCGTCGCCGGTTCCGGCACCGGCTTGGCGGCACGGGTTTCGCGCCGCACCAGATACCCGGCAAACGGACCGGTGAACACCATCACCGCGAGCACGAGCAGGCTCAGCACAGACACCGTGACGTCGAAGGTGCTGGTGATCTGCTGGGCCAGGTTGTTGCCGTAGATCGCCGCGGGCGCACCCCCGGCGTAGCGCGGCGCCAGGGCCACCCCGATGGCCACATTCGCCACCGTGAAGACGAACAACACCGCGCTGAAGGCGGCGGCCACCGTCGTCGACGTGATGCCCTGGTCGAGCTGGCGGTGCAGCCACCGCGCCACCAGCGCGGTGATGAGGTTGAACACTGTCATCGCGACGGTGTCATACAGCGCGCGGGGCAGATCGAGCGACCATGCGATCAGGAAATCGACGACCCGCAGTGCGGCCGCCGCGAACGCCCAGAACGCGATGAGGGTCAGGCACTTCTGCGCGGCGCCGCGGTAGGCGCCGATGGTCGGCGGCTTGATCAGGAAGACCGCGTACAGCGTCGTCGGCGCCACGATCGCGGCAGCAGCGGCCCAGGCGAGGTAGCCCTCGTAACCCACGGCCGCCGTCGAGGTGTTCTGGGCGATGCCGTGAAAGGCGTCGATGTCGCGGCCGATACCGGCCAGCCACACCAGCGTGGCCGCGATCGCACCCGAAACACCGATGGCCGTCGTGGCCAGCCGCGCCGCCCCGGTGCGCTCGGTCAGCCATCGAGACGCGATGACCAACGCGATCATCGCCTCCGCGCCGTAGAGCAAGGTGGTGACGATGACGGCGATGTCATGGCCGCCGAATTCGACCTGGGTGACGAACAGGTACCGCAGCCGCCAGTAGAGGTTGAACGCGACCGACAGCGTCGCCAGCGCGATCGAGACGAACCCGATCACCCGGGCGACGGTGTACCAACGCCGAAACTTGTTGTCCTCGATCGTGGTCGACGTGATGGGCGGCTGCCCGGCCAGCAGCGCGCCCGCGACGCCGAGCAGCATGCCCGGACCGACACCCGGCGGGACGGCCCCGGTCCCGCCACTGCTCACTGTCTGCACGAGGTGGTAGCCGACGAAACAGATCACCACGACGAGGTAGGCGGCGCTCAGCCCGAGCCGAACCCGGCTGGTGCGCCGGACGTCGGCCTTGGGCGCGGCCAACCGGAACGGCCCCACGTGGGGGGCCAGCGCGGAGCCGATCGCCAACAACGTCACGGCGGCCAACAGGACGAACGTCGACCCGGCACTACCGGGGACGCCGAGGCCGAATTCGAGGTTCCACGGCAGCAGCATCGCGACGATGAGCAACGCCACGGCAAGACCGTCACGCACCCGGTTGGTCCGGGTGGGTACGTAGCCGACCCGTGGGGGACGCTCCACGACCGACGCAGCCACCGTCGCCACCCCGACGGTGGCGGACGCGTCGTAACGCTCGTCGCTCACGTACCGATTCCTCTCTATGAGTGACAACGCAGCGGGACTCAACCAGCGTGCTCACTTTTGCTCCGGCGCACAAGCAGCGCTGGCAGCCGCATCGTTTGACCACCAAGGTCCGTCGCAGCTGTGCGGTAGCTTGGAAAGTCCGTCGGGGCGCGAGAAAACATCCATAAAGCAAGGAGTGGAGCCGTGGACGTAGTCCTCGGGGTGGCGGTCACCGGGCGTGTGGCGCGCTTGGCCATGATCGGTTCGCCCGCGAGTGGCGGCCAGGTTCTGGACCAGTACGCGCTCGACCTGCCCGACGACCTGGTGGCCGAGATGTCGGAGCTGGCCGAGACCATCATCGGCACCTACCGCGCGGTCACCGAGTCGGGCAATCAGGTCGCCGCGACGCGGCTGTGTGTGCCCGACGATGCGGCCGCCGACACGTTGCGCCAGACCGTGCTCGACGCCGGAGTACCGAACGTCGAGTTGGTGACGGAGGCCGAGGCCGCCGCGGCTCTGGCCCGCAGCGTGGGCGCCGACGCCGCGTTGCTGCTCGCCGACGACGACACCGTGTCGCTGACGACGGTCGGGGAAGACTCCGGGTTGCCGACATCGACGTTGGCCACCATGCCGATCGGCACCGCGGGCATTGCCGCGGCATGCGCAGCCGTGTTGCAGCGCGTGCCCGCCGATGAAGCCCCGGGCCGCGTGTTGCTGGTGGGACAACGCCTCGATCTTGATTCCGTTGCCGCAGAGCTGCGTTCGACGGCACCGGTCGAGGTGGCACCTGACGCGGGCTACGCGATCGCCCGGGGTGCGGCGCAGCTGGTCGACGATTTCGCGCCGGCCAGTGCCTCCACGCAGATGGCGCCCGGCGTCGGGATGCCACAGGATCCGACCCAGATGGCTCCCGCCGCAGCCGATGCCACCCAAATGGCACCCGCCGCAGCCGATGCCACCCAGATGGCTCCGGCCGCCGACGCCACCCAGATGGCCCCGGCACCCGCCGACTCCGCCGCGGTCGGTCCCGACCTGGCCTACTCGCAGGAGGCCGAGGACGATCCCTGGGCCGACGAGATGCCGATGGACGCGGTCAACGAGTTCGTCCCCGAGCAGGAGGACGACCCCGACTACACGACCGTCATCGCGCCGCCACCGCCCCGCATGCTGCTGATGGGCAGCGCCCTGGCGTTCGTCGTGGTCAGCTTCGCCACGCTGGCCACCGCGGTCGCGATCAACGTCCGGCCCACCGCCGATGTGCGCGCGCAGCCCGCACCCGCCCAGCAGGCGGACACCGTGCCCGGCAACTACCTGCCACCGGTGCCACACGAGCCGGATCCGGTGGCCCTGCCGGTCTCGGTGCTGACCCCGCCACCCGCGGCCCCAGCGGCGCCCAAGGTGCGCTCGGGCACGGGTAACCAGCAGGTCAACCAGGCTCCTCAGGTGGCACCGCCTGCCGCGCCCCCGGCAGTGCCTGCTCCCCCGCCTGTCGAGATTTCACCGGGCCCGGTTCCGGTCCCGGTCCCGGTGCCTCTTCCCGTTCCGGTCCCGATTCCGCCGGTCGTGTGGCCGACGCTGCCGTCACCGTGGGTGCCGACGACCCCGCCGACCACCACGACGGCGCCGCCCACCACGACGACGAAACCGCCGACGACGACCACCGCGCCGCCGACCACGACAACGGCACCGCCGACGACGACCACCGCGCCACCCACCACCACGACGGCGCCGCCCACCACGACCGTGGCGCCGCCGACCACAACGGTTCCGACGCACACGTCGACGGAGGCGTCGGTGCCGACGATCGAGGCGCCGGCCCACACCGCGCCGGCCTACACACCCCCGATCGAGCAGCCCGCAACGCAGGCCCCGGTGACTCAGGCGCCGGTGACAACGGTTGCGCCGCAGTACCCGTCGAGTGGCGGGTCATCCTCGGGCGGCTCGTCGTCCAGCGACGGTGGGTCCTCCAGTGGCGGCCTCTTCGGTGGCGGTAGCGGCTCCGGTGGCGCGGTGACGACGATGCCGGTCAGCCCCTGACCCGCGGCAGTCAGCACGGTGCGCACGGTTGTCATGTCGCCAGCGTGGGCAGGAATCTGCGCCCCACCCACTTGGCCGTTTCGATGGCCAGGAAGATCACGATCGACAACGCGATCGCGACCGCCCACCCGCGGTACGTGATGGGGGCCGAATGGAACCAGGTGTGCATGAACGGCGCGTCGGTGAAGACCAGCTGCAGGACGATCATGGCGCCGGCCATCCGCCACACCCACGGATTCCCCCGGAACACCTGGGGCCGCAGGCTCGATGAGGTGACGAAGCGGCAGTTCAGCAGATAGGCCAGCTGGCCCAGAGCCAACATGTTCACCGCGGCGGTCTGGGCCACGGCCAGCGGGTACCCACCGGCCCGGGCCACGAAGAACTCAGCCAGGGTGGCGCCGGCGACCAGGATCGACACCAAGGAGATCATTGCGACGTCGGCCCGGTTCACCAGCGCCTGGCTCGGGGTGCGTGGCGGACGACGCATGAGGCCGTCCTCAGCCTTCTCGAACACCAGCGCGAGCGACAGCGTGACCGACGTGACCATGTTCACCCACAGGATCTGCACCGGCTGCAACGGCAGCGCGAACCCGGCCAGGATCGCGACGAGAATGATCAGCGATTGGGCGCCGTTGGTGGGCAGCATGAACAGCACTGACTTGCGGATGTTGTCGTAGATCCGCCGTCCCTCTTCGACCGCCCGCTCGATGGTCGCGAAGTTGTCGTCGGCCAGGACGATTCCGGCGGCTTCCTTGGTCGCCTCGGTTCCCTTGATCCCCATCGCGACCCCGATGTCGGCGCGGGTCAGTGCCGGTGCGTCGTTGACGCCGTCGCCGGTCATGGCGACCACCTTGCCCTGGCCCTGCAGTGCGCTGACGATGCGCAGCTTGTGTTCCGGGCTGGTGCGCGCATAGACGTGGACTTCGTCGGCCACCTGCCGCAGCCGGGTCTGGCTCATCTGTTCCAACTCGGCTCCGGTGACGACCCGTGGTACGTCGCCGGCTTTGATGATGCCCATCTCGCGCGCGATGGCCTGCGCCGTTCCGGCATGATCACCGGTGATCATGGTGACCTGGATCCCGGCGGCATGGCAGGTCTCGATCGCCGCGATGGCTTCGGGGCGGGGTGGGTCGACAATGCCGACGACGCCGAGAAACTCCAGTCCGCCTTCGACGTCGCCGATGTCGACGGTGTCCGAACCGGCCGCCGGCCGCCGGGCCGCGGCCAGCACCCGCAGGCCCTGTCCGCTCAGTTCGTCGATGCGGGCCTCCCACGTGGTGCGGTCGAGCGGCTCTGGGGATGCGCCGCCGGCCTGGGTGGCCGACCGGTCGAGCAGCCGGTCCGGTGCCCCCTTCACGTACAGGTAGCGCTCACCGACGGGAGCGTCGTTGAGGGTCACCATGAACTTGTTGGCCGACTCGAACGGCACCACACCCAGACGTGGCCAGTCCGCATCGTCGATCTGCGCCTTGAGCGTCAGCGTGCGCAGCGCGCCCTCGGTCGGCTCGCCCACCACCCGCCACTGACCGTCGGCCTCATCCAGGCGGGCGTCGTTGCAGACGGCCATTGTCGTCAACAACGCTGCCAGGTCGGGATAGTCGGCCGGCGTGATCGAGGTGCCGTCGAGTTCGAGGCCACCCTCGGGTCGATAGCCGGTGCCGGTGACGTCGAACAGGTGACGCGCGGTGGCGACGGTGCGGGCGGTCATCTCGTTCTGGGTGAGCGTGCCGGTCTTGTCCGAGCAGATGACATTGACCGCGCCCAGCGCCTCGACGGCGGGGAGCTTGCGGGTGATCGCTCGTCGGCGGGCCATCTGCTGCACCCCGAGCGCGAGGGTGATGGTGACGACGGCGGGCAATCCCTCGGGTATCGCGGCGACAGCAAAACCTATTGCCGCCGTGATCAATTCACCCACCGTGAATTGATGCACCAGTTTGCCGATCACCAGCATCACCGCTGCCGCACCCAGGATGCCTACCGACAGCTGACGGCCGAACCGAGCCAATTTGCGCGTCAGCGGTGTTTCGATGGTTTCCACATCGGCGATCAGCGCTTGGATCCGGCCGATCTCGGTGCTCGTTCCGGTGGCGGTCACCACGCCGGTACCCGAACCCGCCGCGACAATCGTGCCCGAGTACACCATCGACATCCGATCGCCCAGTCCGGCGTCGGGGCCAACCTCTGTCACATCCTTCTTGGCCGGCAGCGACTCACCGGTCAGCGCCGACTCCTCCACCCGCAGGTTCGCCACGGCCAGCAGCCGCATGTCGGCCGGAATACGGTCCCCGGAAGCAATCCGCACGATGTCGCCGGGCACCAGGGTCTGCGCGTCCACCTGCTGCCAGTGACCGTCACGACGTACCTGTGCGGTCACCGACAACATGCCCCGGATGCTGTCGAGCGCCCGCTGGGCCCGGCCTTCCTGAATGAAGCCGACAGCGGCATTGATCACCGCGACCGAAATGATGACGGCGCAGTCCACCCACTCATTGAGGATGGCCTTGAGTACACCCGCAGCGATCAGGATGTAGATCAAAACATTGTTGAAGTGCGTGAAGAATCGCAGAATCGCAGGCCGAGGACGCTTCTCGGGGAGCTTGTTCGGCCCGTGGGCGGCCAGCCGCTCCCGCGCACTGTCACCATCCAGCCCGTCGCCCGAACTGCCCAGGACCTCAAGCACTTCGATCGCGCTGCGGGAATGCGCGAGCGCGCTGACCAACGCATCCTCTGCCGGGGCGGTGATTTCCGCCATATTCGGATAGTGCCCGGCGCGGCGGCGCCACGCAATCGGTAGTGCGCCACGCCGCGGCGATCGGGCACCTCCGACAGCGGATACCTTGGAGGTGACCGACCGTTGCCCGAAAGGAAACGCCGCAGTGGCCAAGAAGCGCTGGAAGGACCTGTCCCCCAAGACCAAGACGGCCGTGATCGCGGTGGCCGCAGTGGACGCCGGGCTTCGGGCCTGGGCGCTGCGTGACCTGGCCGGCCGCGAGGCCGGCCAGGTCAACGGCCCGAAATGGTTGTGGGGCAGCGCCCTCGGACTGCTGAGCACTTCGGGCGTCATGCCCGTGATCTATCTGGTGGCCGGACGCAAGTCCTGACCTACGTGCCCTTCACGTTGAGCACCTGACGGAGCTCATGCTCGATGTCGACGAGGCCGGCGGCGTCGGCCATCACGACGTCGATGTCCTTGTACGCATCGGGGATCTCGTCGATCCACTCCTCGCCGTGGCGATACTCGATCCCCTGCATCCGCTGTGCGAGGTCGTCGGCGGTGAACCGGCGGCGTGCCTCGTTCCGCGAGAACCGGCGACCGGCTCCGTGCGGGGCTGAGCACAGACCAGCGGCATTGCCCTTGCCGCGCACCACATAGGAACGCGTCCCCATGCTGCCGGGGATCAGCCCCACGACGCCGGTGTGCGCGTCGATCGCGCCCTTACGCGTCAACCACACATCGCGGCCACCATGACGCTCCTTGCGGGTGTAGTTGTGGTGGCAGTTCCCGGTAAGGATGTTGTCGGCCAGAGCAAACGAGTGGGTCCCGTCCACTGTCGCGCAGTAGACGTCTGTCCACTCGCCAGTAGGGCGCACCAAAACACCCCGCCAGTGGCGACGTTCGGCTGCGCCGCGGCCCGCCTCGAATCTCCGCCGATGCTCGGGGATTAGAAAGAACTCCCCGTCGAGGTCTCCCCGCATCAAGCCGACGAGATACTGGGTAACAAGCCTTCCGTTGCTGTAGCCCGTTTTCCCGATGCGGGCCCTTATTCCAAATGTTCCGATTCCGACGACCTGACACGCCGTCCTGACGTACTCCAGGTTTTCGATCGATGCCGACGAAAGGGTGGGGCGGCCGGTTTTGCCGACATCGCCATCAGCCGCGAAGTAGCCTGCGAGCCAGCCGTAGAGGACCGACGGGTCCGAGTCGAGCGCAGGGCGGTCCGATTTCCATTCGCCCGGCAGACCCGTTATTCGTTTAACTTCGCCATATGTCCGCAGTGGGTTCCCGACGCCGTTGAAGTAGGGAATCATCGCTTCGTCTTTGGTGCCGCAGAAGTTCGCGCAGGACCTACGCCCCTTCATTGCTCCGTCGCCGTACACGAAGCCACGCGCTGCCGAGAGCTGGTCAACGGTCGTCCGGCCAGCTGGTTGCTTGGCGAACACCGGCTGCATTTTGTCGCCCGGATTCAGCTTGGCTGTGGTCGCCTCGTACTTGCGGCCACGTCGGGTAAGCAGGAGCCATCGGTGCTCGGCGGTGGCCCGGATCGTCTTTAAGACACCGGATCGGATCAGTGTGACCTCAGTTACCTCCTGACGACCGAAGTGCATGATGGGGGCCTTAACCCACTCGCCGCCATCGGTCAGCAGCTCATGTTGTCCTCCAGCCAGAGCCTCAATCGGCCTCGTGCCCATGCGGGTAATTACCTGAGTTTCACCCGCGAAGCAGTTCACCCGCTCGACTTCGAAGTCACCCGCCGTGTGCGGCCGGTCCAATTCGGCATAGCCCATCCACGCGGCGAACACCGACATGAAGCGGTCCATCATCTCGGCGCGGTTCTCGAACGCGAACCGCTGCGCCCAGTTGAGCTCGCGCAGATATTCGGTGAACTCCGGGGTGCCCTGGGGCAGGTAGGCGAGGTCGGGGTTCGGCAGGTCGATCCACCATCGCTTCATGAGCTTCTGCGCCACCCGGATGTGCTTCTGGGCGATCTTGTTCCCGACACCGCGAGAACCCGAATGCAGGAACAGCCACACCCGGTCGGCCTGGTCGAGGCACAGCTCGATGAAGTGGTTGCCCCCGCCGAGCGAACCGAGCTGCTCGCGCCACTTGGGCGAGTGGGACAAGTCGGTTCCGCCATCCTGGGCCAGGTGTTCGAGGTCGGTGATGCGGCCCTCGGTGAACGGGAACCGGCCGAGCGTGGTGTTGTAGTTGCCCGGCGACAGCGGGATCGTCGACTCGATCGCCGTCCGAAGCGCGGCCAGATCACGGCCCTGGATGTCTGCAGCGGTGAACTCCGTGCGGGCAGCGATCATGCCGCAGCCGATATCGACGCCCACCGCGGCCGGGATCACCGCGTCGATCGTGGGAATCACGGTGCCGACGGCAGACCCCTTGCCGCTGTGCGCATCTGGCATCAGCGCGACATGCGGGTGCACGAACGGCATCGAGGCGGTCTGCTTCGCCTGCTCGATGGTGTTGTCGTCGACATGGCTGGCGAAGTTCACCAGCTTGGGGTCGCCGACGCGGTGCGTGGTCATGACATCGATTCTCCCGACGCTGTCGAGGCGTTTGTTCATCCTGTCGCCCACGATCATCAGCGCCATGAAGTCGTGCGGGCCGCCACCCTCGATCGGTGGGTTTAGCCCGGCCGACCGCCGGGAATCACATGCCGGCGGGTTGGCGGATTTGACCTGCGCAATGACGGATTCACCAGGATATTTCGGAGCGTTGCATGGCGCAATGCGCGCGCCGGATTTGACGGGAAACGGTACTGGCGCGCCAAAATAGAATTCGATCGCGTAGGCAAGGTCGGAACCCGGGGGGTCCGATGAAACTTGGTTGGTATGTGTTCCTGCACCGCCCTGACGGTGGCGTGATGCCGGTTGCCGGTTTCTGGCGCAAACGGAGCGCGCTGCGGTGGGCCGACGAGCACGCCGAACCGGATCAGCAGCTCGAGGTCCACCGGTTCAACTGGTGGTCGGCCGACGCTGCCGGCCAGCGGAAGGCAGCCGACCCAGCGAGCGGATGCCGCGGATCCGACGACGGCCACTAGCCGCGCCGACACCCGGATTCACCCGGAAACCAAACAGGCCCCCTCGAAAGGGGGCCTGACTTGGGTGGCAGATGCAGGATTCGAACCTGCGTAGGCGTAAGCCGACGGATTTACAGTCTGTCGATATGGGCGTTTGCCAGCGTTGGCCGCAGCGGCTGGGCGCTGATATATGCCCTACTACATGCCCTTTTCTGGACTGGTTCCGTTTGGCTCCGTCGGCACGGTTCGGCAGCACTGCGGTACACACTGCGGTACCGAACCAAGTAGTGCAGATGCCCCAAGGGTTACCGATCCCGACGGACACCGGACTGTTGCCCTGGTGGATGAGGGCCTGGAAGCCCGGGAGCAATCATTAAGGGGCCTTGGGCAACTTCTGGACCAATTCTTTTAACGTCTCAAGTAACTCAGGGGGCACAGCCGAAATGCGGTCACCGTCTGTAGCACCATCAAAATTGGGCGTGGCAAACACATTCTTTCCTAGCTCAAGAATTAGCTGTTGACGCGCCTCAGCGCTGGACAACTGTTGAGAAAACGCTGGAATCGTGTTCACCTGCACAGCAGCTGCCTTTGCCCACCTCGCCAAAGCGCGATGGTGGCCCGCGATACGTGCCACATATGATGCAGCACCGATCAGCGGAAGAGCCAAAGCCAAATGGAATAGCGTCGGAACCCAGTCCGCCTCGTCACCCCTGATAAACACAATAATTCCCAGCGCCAAAACACCGGCGATAGATCCAATAGCTGCAACCGTCCACCACATCGCAGACTGTTGCTCGTCTTTAGCGACAGACGAGAAGTAGCGACCGAGCCCACTTGCACCAGCCTCACCGGTAGCACTTCTGGCCATGTCCCGTAGGCTTTTGGTTTCGTCCAGCAAGCTGATCGTCTCGGCCGCCGCTTCCCTAGCTACTTCAGCTGCCGCGCCAGCTTCTAGCGCCGTCCTAAGCCCGAGTTCTATTCCCTTGATACGTTTACGCCACCGGTTCAGAGCCGATTTCTCGGAGGCTGATTCCGTCACGAACCCTGATGGCATCCAAGAATTTAGACTTACGCCCCACGTAATATCCCCGTCGATCGCGTCGAACCATTGCTTAATGAAATCGACAGGAACATCTGCAGTGGGGATATCCCCCTCAAGAATTCCTCTACTAATATTTTCCGTGGCGGACCCCAATTCCCTAATCTTCGCGGGGTCAATGTATTGAACCAAGTAGCGTGGTTCGCTATCTTTGCCAGTAAATATCTTTGCCGAGTCGACAAATAAAACATCCGTAAGCAATTCGTACAGATCAGCGAGCGCCCTGGCTGTACGCTCATCATAAACTTTTGCCAGCTGCCGCATGTGGTCGGATAGCTCAGCTTCCGGCGTTTCTCCATTAATGCGATTCAAAACGTTTCGCGTGTACAACAGAACCCCGTGGACCTTCTCCCAATCCGCTCCCCAAGTGGGGTCAGCGCGCCACAATAGGGGTTCCGACTCCGCCTCAGCATGGGACTGTCCTGGCTCGACCATGCCGACACCTTACGAGGTGTCGGAGACACGTAAACCGCAATGCTGAGACAAACGCGAAACATCACAGCTCCCCGATGTCGAACAGTGATTCGTACAGGTCCACCCCGGCCTCTACCAACTCGGGTGTCATGCCTGATTTGGCGAACTCCAGGACCATGCCGACGTCCACTGGTTCATGGTCGGCCAGCGCGCCCAGAGTCACATACAAGAGTGCGGTGACGGCATCCATGTTTCGGACGCTACCCCCGTTCCTGCTGGAGCAGGGCTAAGTAATCACTAAGGGCCGCAACATATCTGTGTGTGCGCTATTACCGAAACATGTTGGTGTCCTATTACATGACAATGCCCCCGGTCAGAAACCGGGGGCATTGCTGCAATTGTTGCCGGGTCTACCGCAAGGATAACAACGGCTACCCGTATCTACCCCACAGCTTGCATGTGGGGAGAGTCTTTACCGTGCTCTCTCGCGGTATCGGTTGAGCACCTGGGTTTCGCTGAGCGTCCAGCCCTGGAAGTTGTTGCCGTACTGGACCGATAGCGATCCCATCGCGTCCCGTTCGACGTTGGTCGGGTTGACCAGTAGCCGCAACACCGCTGTCTGAATGACAGATTCGATGTCGTCGGCAATGCCGTCGTCAGTGAAGCCGATACCCCGGGTGTAGCTCTTGGCCCGGGAGGTCACCACCGATACGGCGGCATTGGCCTGGTCGGCGGTGAACGTCAGACCCGACAGGGCGGAGAGGGTTTCAGCGGTGATCGGCATTAGGCCGCGTCATAGAGACGGACCACACCAGCCGGATTGGGGAATCCGAAGCTGATTCGGGCCGTTGCACGGACCTGCACCGCGTCATAGTCGAAAGCGGCATCGAACGAACGGGTCACGGTGGTGCCGGTTCGCTGCACGATGAGGATCTGACTGGCGTCCACGCCCCAGGCGTTACCGGCTGCCACGTCGGTGGACACCAGAACGTTCACACCGGCCAGGGTGGTCCCGTCACCCACGGCGTCGAACAGGCCGACGTTCAGGGTGTCGCCCTGCTTGGCCTTGGCCAGGGTCAGAGCTACATCGGGGGCCAGGATGAAATGGGTGAGGGTTGCGCCATCGGCCAGGGCGTCCGCCTTGGCCTGGTGGAACGGGTCCAGTGAGTCCAGCGCAATGGTGCCGGTGTCTACGACGTTCACACCCGCGAGGGAAAGCAGTCCGCTCGGGCCGTTGGTCACGGTGTTGCCGAAGAATGCCGCGTCGATCTTCTTTGCAATCGACCGGGCCAGGCCACGGCCCACCTGATCGGCAACAGCCGGGTTGCTGTCTTCTGCTGCCTCGGTGGAGATTTGAGTGAGACCCTTTACCGCCTTGGGGGTGACAACCAGCTCGGTGGTGGTCGGGTCGGTGAGACTGATCTGAGTGTTTTCCGCATACCACCCGACCGCCGGGTCGGCGGTCATCATCGGGAAACGGATGCTCTCATTGGTGGTGGTCACGAGAGTGCCAGCCTGGAAAGCGATTGATTTTTCGGCGATTACGGTGTCGATCAGTTGGCCGTAGCCGTCAGGAGTCCAAGCGGTCGATAGACCGCTTCCTAGAATTGCCATCGGTTGAAATGCCTTGCAAGTGAGCGTGTATCAGGGACGCTCGACGCCATCAGGGCGGAGCAGCCACGCCACCGGGACGTCTATTAGCTACCCTAATTTTACCACCCGTCTAGCTGAACAGACCCGAAAAGTCTTTCGGTACTGCACTTTCAGACCGAACGCCCTGCCCTACGTCACCCGATGGCCTGCGGGCAAGGTGAGGCTTGGACTCGATGAGTGCCGTGATGGCATCGGCCAGGGCGTCCCCGTCAAGATGTTCATCGGCATAGGTGAGGTCTGTTGGATCGGCCAGCCGACCGTCCAGGTTCACCAGGGCATCGTGCAGCCGGTGGCGCAGGTCGTCGGCACCCTTGGCCCGGTCGCGGTACTTGGCCGATTCCTGCCGTAGGGACTCGACATACTCGCGTGAAAACGTCTCCCCGGTGTCGTCCACCTCGGCAACGTCTTCCGGTGTCTCTACGTCGTCCTGTTCGGTGCTTTCAACGGTGTCTACGGTGTTCTCGGTCATGTCTTCTTTCGCGTTCGTACGGGTTTGGGTTGGGTGTCGGAGACGACCAGGCGTTGCACACAGCGACAGTTGAAATGTCTTGGCATTCGGTGCTGTGGGGGCCAGACGCGGCCACCCCGTTCCCAGCGTCGACAGATCCGGCAGGCGTCGGACTCAATCTGTCGGGTCCACCCCAGGTATCCGCCCCTACCCCGTTTCTTGCCGGTCAGGGATTCCTGCACTCCCCCCTGGGCGGTGTGCAGCACCTCGGCCACGGCCAGCCGTTCGGCTCGGGCCAGCGGGTCAGGATCGGCCAGGATGGTTCTGGCCGCTTTCATCAGGCGGTCGCTGTCATCGGTGGGTAGCAATCCCTTGGCCGGTACAGCCCGACCGCTCACATGCTCTAGTTGGCGTTGGGTGAATGCCTCGGCCAGGGCCAGCGCTTGTGCATTGCCCCGCTGCACGATGGCGGCCAGGTTGGCGGCACGGGTGGCCCTGGTGACGTTGCGCCGGTTAGCGGCCCGCCTGGCGGCCCGTGCGGTGCCGTCTGCCAGTTTCTCTAGCTGCGCTTGGTAGGTGTCCGCGAGGTCAGGCAATCTCGTCCCCGGTGTCTACCCCGATACCGATGCCGTCCAAGGTGTCGGCACGACGTGCGGCCCGAATCTGCTGGATCTCATCATCGGAGTAACCGAGCTTGGCCAGGGCGTAGGACACCGGCAAAATGCCGGCCCGGACCAGCTTCACCACCGCGTCGGATTCCTGTGCCACCGAACGGGTTGCCGCGTCGGCCCACTGCACTCTCATTGGCAGGTTGGTTGTGTCGGCTGCGGTGGATACCGCGAGCAGTAGCCGGGCTACCTGCTCCCAGGCACGCCCGAAAACCAATTGCTTGGACTCGGCCCTTGCCGTCAGGGATGCCTCACTGGCCCGCAAGGCGTCGGCGCTGGTGGGCTGTGAGGTCAGCACGCCCAGGTAGTGCGACGGCAGGGCGGAGACGGCCTGGATCTGTGACACCAGGACCCGTACGGCGGTTTCAAACCCGGCTAGCTGGCTCTCGGTGAAACTGCCGAACTTGGTTTCGGGATTCTCTGCGATGGCCCAGGCGGTAGCGGACTCATCGAACGGGGACACCGTGTCTATGACCGGTTGGCCGTCCTCAAGCACCGGGTTACCGGCCTGATCTACTACAGGTTTCTCGATCAGCTCCACACCAGTGACCCAGCGCCGACCGAAACCGGCAGCATGGGACGCAATTACCATGTCTAGGGTGACCTTCACCAATGCGTCGGTGAGGTCTCGCAGATCGTCAATTTCGCTGCGTCCGTTGTCGAACGGGACCAGCGGGACAACGCCTAGGGTGTGCTCGATAACCTCGATCAGGTGGTATCCACCGATAGCAGAGTTAGGTGTGTCGGCCCGCCAATGCTCCACCCGGTCAGGCAGATACACATATGCCTCGGTGGTGTGCTTGGTGGAGAACCGTTTGACGCCCGCGACCACGGAACGGTCCGCCGGGTCACGAATTACCCCGCACTCGAACGGGGATTCCACGGTGGCCGTTGGCTTGCCATCCTTGGACCACACCAGCACGAAACTCTGGCGGTAGGTCAGGGCATCGGCGTGGACCTGGGAGGCTAGTTGGTCTAGATCGTTGGCCACGAACGTATCCCAGGCTCGGGTGTCGCTGAAACCGGTCACCCGTAGGCGTTCGGTCAGGCTGGACACGGCCAGGGCGGGGACGTTGATAGACATCCGGCACAGCCGGTTGTCCAGGGCTTTACAGGACTCTGCCGACAGGAATGCCAAGGGTTGGGCACCGGTGGCGTAGCGTCTCAGGACGCCACGGTGGCCTAGGTGAGAGTCCAGGTCTGCGAGCAGATCGTGCAATAGTTCTGATGTCATCGGGTGAGTACTCGAAACCGTTTCTTTTGCTTGCCAGCAAGCCAAGTGGCGCGGCTAACGGCCATCACCAGGGCTGCGGCTAGATCAATGCGGGGGGCGTTGCGGCTGCGGCTGGCCTTGCCCAGCTTCAGACCGCCGTTCGGTGTGTCCACGACAGTCGCGGCTAGAACGTGCTCTCGGAGGTCCGCGCCCCCGCTGTGCGTCATGCGCTGATTGACAATGGCCGAATGCAGATCGGTGGTCATCGCTGTGAGTCGGCTGGCACTCTGTGGGATCTCCATTACCGGGATTCCCTCGGCTGCCAGCACTTGCAGGGTGCGGGTCCAGCGGTGCGGGTCGGCGGCTACCTCCAGGACGTTCCACCGTTGGCGGGCGTCCCGAATGGCCTGTTCGACCTCCAGCACATCAATCCTGTTGTCTGGACCGTCTTCTGGCTTGAACAGGCGGTAGGTGGCTACGTGCGGGGTGGCGTCTACGGTCGCCACGACCAGGGCGGTGCAGTCGCGGCTGTGGCTGCCGTCCAGGCCGATCACCACGTTTGCGCCATCGGGGACCTGTTCACCGGTGGCAATCGCGTCCCAGGTGTCAGCGGTGACGAACGGGTTTTCGTTATCGGTCACCCATTGGACCAGACGCACCCGGCGAAAGTGGCTTTCACTCATCTTGGGCGGCTGTAGCGCGGCCAGGGCGTCCCGATACAGGAAGTCATCAAGTGCCGGGTTGGCCAGCTTCCAACAGTGCTCGCAGTCGGTCGCGTGGGATTCAAACCCGGCTGCGCTGATCTCCACGTACACCTGGGATATGTCGTCAGGGCGGTTGAGAGCGTGGTCACGGAACTGTGCCAGCACGTTGTCTGGTCGCGGCCCTGGCGTTCCCAGTACCAGAACTGTTGATTCCCTTTGCTTTCCGCTGGCCAGGGCTACCACCTCATAGGCCTCGGGCAGGACGCGGCCACCCTCGTCCACAATGCACAGCGTCGGGTCCCGACCCTCAAGAGCTGCCGGTGTCCCGGGTAGGCAAGTCATCTCCGACTCAGTCCCAGGCACCACCAGGTGGTCCTTATAGGCGGTTACCCGGCACTCAAGTTCGGGATTGCGGGCGATGAACTTGGCCGCCATGCTGAAAATAATTCCGGCCTGCCGTTCGTCCACTGCGATAACATCCACGGTCACCCCGCGACCAGTCATTAACACCCAAACAGCCAATGCCGCTGCAAGGCTTGACTTTCCGTTTCCGCGAGGCATTGCCACCCCGGCCAACCGGGGACGCGGCAGCGGGTCGAACACCTGGGACACAATGTCTAGCTGCCAGTCGCGTGGATCCATCGGAGTGCCATCGCCGAATCTCAAGTATTTGCAGGCAAATTCGTTGAAATGCACGCTTGGTCGACCACTTGCGTTAAACGCTAGTGGCTCAAGCACTCTCGGCTGTTTCGGTCCGCGTTTCGTCGGTAAGTTTCCTTTGACGTTCTAGCCGCAGCTAACTAGTTCAGCTACTTATGCTGAGGCCTGAGTCGGCAGATAATTCGGCTCTGCGCATTCGCTGCGCTTGTGGGGGCCGGGATGGGGGCCTAGCATCCCCACCCCAAATACGTTGTACTGCATGATGTTTCGCGTATCCCGCCATAGCTTGACGACCGGCGCTAGCTCGACTCACGTCGGCTCACAAGACCATGCCATCAAGCACTGCTATCCCAGCAAACACCTATCCGAGCTGCTGGTAGTCGGGTGCATACGGTCGGGTGACATCTGCACCACGTGCTGGTCCGAGCTGCATGTTGTGGGCATGGCAGACCACCATGCAATCCTCAAGTCGCACAACGAGTCCCGATCTCATGCGGTCGTGGGCACGCGGGCTGTGATCCAGCTCTAGACCACCTTGGCATCCACCGAGATGTGCGAAACTGCAATGCTTTTGGATACGCAATGCTTGGCAGCGCAGCCGTCGCCATTGTGGGCCGTACGTTCTGTCACCCTTGGGCCTGCGATACGTTCCATAGCTTGGACACTTGGGGGCAACACACTCGGAGCACCGGGTGTCCATCGTGGACTCACCGCAGTTGATGCACGGACGGGGTACACCAGCGGTCAAACCACGGCCTCGATCTGCACTGCGTAGTAGCCGAAGCTGTGGCCGGTGGCCGGGTGCTCTATGTCGTGCATCCGCTCACCAACTACGCGATAGGTGTTGCCATTCACTGTGATTCGGTCACGGTCATCCAGCTTGATCGCAGCGTCTCGCGGTGCCCAGACAATGGTGACCAGCTCGGTCGTCTCGGCCCAGCTACTACTGGTCGGTGTGGTCCTGGTGGGCTGAAGAATGCAGTGGTCGATGGTGCCGACCAGCGTCTCCGACTCGGCATCGCCGTGTCTGTCTCTCGCGGCGCGGTACACCGTAACGGTGTGGCCTCCGGTAATGCGCAACGGTCACGCTTTCGTCAGGGGCAGGTGGTTCACACGGATGCTTGGGTATGCCAGCCGGATACGGTTGGCCGCGAAGTAGTCCGCTGTGATGATGGTGTCCACCTGGTAGGCACGGCACCGCATTGCATCAGGACAGATCACCGGCCAGCCTCCGACGTAATAGTGCTGTGCTTTGTGGTCGGGCGTCACGGGTCCTGTCAGGGTGCCGGTGGTAGTCACGTAGTCGAACGGGTCCCGGTCCAGTGCGACCAGTGCTCGGTGCAGATCGTCGGCGCTGCGGTAGTACGCGATGCCGCACAGGCACGGGGGTGACGGTGGCTGGTGGTCCCGGTCGCATGTCGCCACCAGCTGGCCATCAGGGGCCAGGATGTCACCGGCAATCGGGGAGGAAAGCGTGCCGTCGTCGTGCAGCTCCCAGTACCGATAGCCGATTCCGCCTGGAACCGGCTGAATCTCAGCCACTTTTTCGGCGTCCGTGGGTGATTGCCTAGGCAAGGCGGTTTCAGTCCCTCTGTGTCCTGCTGCCGGAAGTGTCTGCACCTACCAGTAGCCCGAGCGCAGCGGCCCGAGCCTGGTCCGGTGTCAGCCGAAAGCGGAGGATGCCGAAACGGTCGTCCTCAATGGCAAAAAACACCGGCTCACCCGGTGCTGACTCGGTGGCGCTGTCCACCACGTTCTCAAAGCGGTAGCCGACACCGAGCGGTTCACCGTTCGCGTAATTCTCAAGCCTGGTCATTCGTCAGCCTCCCGGCAGGCATCGCACAACGGTTGCCCACCGGCATACCGGCCACACTCGGTGCACGCCAGCGACAACGGGCAGGACATCAGACGGGTGTTCATGCTGCCGTCGTGAGCCCGGTGAGCCTGCGCACGAGCATGTCTCGTGCCTGATCCGCCAGCCCTGCCCGTTTCCACCACTGAGCCGCGATACGGGCGCTGTGGGACGCGAGTAGGAATGCCTCGGCACCGACTCGGGCGTCCGCCTGGATCATCCAGGACAGGAACGCTGTCTCGTCTTCCGTCTCCGCGAGATGGGCGAGTACCAGCCTGGTCGCCAGGACCTCGGTGGCGTCCACATCGTATTGAATCTGCATGAAATTCCTCGCAATAAAGATTTTGACGCGAAGAAGAGAGATGGTCTTGAAACTCTTCTACACACCATTATATGCGCTGATTGCGTTTTTCCTCGGCGGCATCAAAATGGATACTCAGCCTCTTCGAGGTCCAAGGGTGCAGCCTCCACCCGTTTCCGTTCATGGCACTGGCAGAACACTTTTGGTTGTGGTGGTCCCGCGTGAAGATGACAGAACTCATCTGTTTCTCTTCTCGCGTCCCATTCTTGTTGTTTTTCTTGTTGTTCTTCTTGGATAGTTTTCTTTGTTGCCCCATTTTGGGACATATCAGCTGCCCCATTTTGGTACAACCCCATGTCCGTTTTTAGTACAACCCCTTGTCCGCTTTCGGGGCATGACTTGTCCACTATTGGGACAAGGTCGGAGTGCTCATCTTCGGTGAGTTTCCGCGCCGGGTGTGCGTAGTACTCGCGGGTTGTCTTACCCGTGGACCGAATCGCAATCCATCGCTTTCGGTCTAGCTCCGCCAGTGCACGCCCGACTGACTTTCGGTCCATCCCCAGGGCCTCCGCGATAGATACCGCAGACAGTTCCCACCCGCCCACGTGGGACCACACGTATAGGGCTACCGACCGGGCACCCGAACTCAGGTCCCCGTCGCGGGCCAGCCCGTGAGGTACCGGCGTGTAATAGTCGATGGGCTTGTCACCGATCCAATAGACCGGATTCCGGTGTGGGACGGTCACTGTCCGCCCCTGGCCGTCTCCGCCTTGCGAGACTCGCGCCAGCTCTGAACATCGGCAGGGTCATACACAATGCGCTTGCGGCCCAGCCGATAGCACCGGGGGCCCTCGGGCGGAGACAGGTGCCGCCAGTACCGCAGCGTTGCGGCAGGGATGCCCAACAGGGCTGAGACCTCTTCAGTGGTCAGTGGTTTTTCCAACGTGGAATCCTCCTTTTCTTTAAGCGTCCCCCCTGTTTTGGCGGATTCCGTTGGGTGCAGCGTGTGAACGTTGGGACACTCTGACGTGGCCAGTCCGTGCCCAACGGTTTTTTGGCGGTACAGTACTGCGGTATGAGTGTCAAACGGAACGCCCGAGCTGGGATTGACGACCGCTGGACCAAGCGCGTCAAGGGTGACGACGGAGTCATGCGCACCGAGAAGTCAGCCCTACATGGTCGCGGCAAGCGCTGGCGGGTCAGGTGGGTGGACTCCACCGGCCAGGAACACACCAAGGTCTACGAACGCAAGCCCGACGCCCAGGCGTTCCTGAACACCCTGACCGCACAGGTAGTGCGGGGTGAGTATGTGGACCCCAAGAAGGCGGGGGAAACATTCGGGTCTGTGGCAGAGGATTGGTTCACCACGAAAGCACACCGGAAGCCGAAGACTCTCGCGGGCTACCGGGGTCTATTGGACACCCTGATACTCCCCCGGTGGGGACAGGTGCCGCTGAAAAACATTGACCCCCAATCGTTATTGAAGTGGATTGGCAGCCTGTCGGTGGACGGATCCCAGGATGACAAGCCACTATCAGCCAGCCGGATACGGCAGGCCCACCAGCTCATGCACGCCGTACTCAAGTACGCCCAGCGGTCGGGCATGGTGGCGAAAAACGTTGCGGCAGAGATTGAACGAAAGTACGACATGCCGACCGAGGGGGAACGGCAACAGCACGCCCTTACCCATTCCCAGCTCCTCGGGCTGGTCTCCCACATGGAAAAGTACGCACTCCTAACCCTGGTGCTCGGGTACACCGGCATCCGGTTCGGGGAGGCGGTCGCACTCCGCCGAGAGAACGTCAAAGGCGGAAAGCTGATCGTGGCGGAGTCGGGTACCCGGGTGACCGGCCAGGGTGTCGTGGTTACCAAAACCAAGACCGGCAAGACCCGCGAGGTGGTCGTACCTCCCCCGGTGTGGAAAGAGCTGGAGCCTGCCCTACCCGCCCAACCGTGGGCGCTGGTGTTCCCCAGTGAGGGGCGGGCGTCAAAAGAACACGACGGGTACCTGACCAACCACGGGTACCGGCACTATTTCGACAAGGCCGTGCAGGCAATGCAGGCGGAGGCCACAGCGGCCCGTGCGCGAGAGATTGCGGAGACGGGCACCGCGACCACCCCAGAGTTCCCAACGTGCACACCACACGATCTCAGGCATACGTGCGCGTCCCTGCTGATCTCCACCGGGGCCAACGTCAAGGTGATTCAACGGCAGCTCGGCCACGCCACAGCGGCGATGACCCTGGAGCGCTACGGGCACCTGTATGACGCTGATCTGACCAGCGCGGCGAACGCCCTTGGGGAGGCCATACAGGCCACTACTGCGGTACCACTGCGGTACATCGGGGGCATGAAAAAAGTCAGGGCCAGTTAGAAACTGGCCCTGACTAGGGTGGCAGATGCAGGATTCGAACCTGCGTAGGCGTAAGCCGACGGATTTACAGTCCGCTCCCATTGGCCGCTCGGGCAATCTGCCTGGTTCGCCCCGCCCCGTTTCCGGTTTGGTGCGACTAGCAGGGTACAACGAGGACATACCCAAGTTACAAACCGGCAGGACATCTGCGATGAGGGCCACACCCTGCCGGTGTCGCGGGCGGGCGGTTGCGCGGGCGCAAATGCAGTAGGGAAATACCTATATCCGGATGTTGCGCAGGCGTTATTTTGTGCCGGCCAGAGTCATCTTCAGGGAACGAGGCCCGACATGCGACAGACCACCGCCCGATTCGACGGCAGGCGCACGAGTATGCCGCTCGCTGCGGCGTTGACCTCAGGTGCACTGCTCGCCGGCCTGGCGTATTCGGGCCCGTCGGCGAATGCCTCCTGCATATCCGCGTTCGGGCTCAGCAGCAGCGCGGACTGCTCCAGCGGGCTGACCGACGTCGCGATCGCCATCGGTGACGGTGCCACCGCGTCGGCGTACGGGTGGTTCACCGGGGCGTTCGCGATCGGCGATGGTGCCTCGGCCCTGGTCCCCGCCGAGTTACTGAGCCTCAACTCCCTCAGCGGGGCGCTGGCCGTCGGTGAAGGTGCGACCTCGACGGCGCGCGGCATCCTCACGTTCGCCTACGCGAACGGCTACCAGGCGTACGCCCGTTCCGCCGGGCTGACGTCGCTGGCGGTGACCGACGGCGCCCAGGGGCATTCCGTGACCAGTGGAGTCGCCAACGTCGCCATCAATCGCGGCGACCATGCCGACTACAACTGGGCCCAGGCCTTCGGAGTCGGCAACCTCGCGGTCAACCTCGGCGGTGACGGACGCGTCGTCGCCGGCTTCGACGTCGACAGCTTCGCCTCCGTGGCGTTCAACACCTCGGGCACCAATACCATCAAGACTCAAGGCGGTCCGTTCGCGATCGCCGGTACTGTCGATCAGGACGGTGTCACGGTGAGCCAGACCGGCCCGGGGATCAACATCGTCAAGGGTGCCACCGCTTTGCTGAGGCAGGCCGTCACCGACGATCCGAGGCCGGTGGAGCCGAAGTCAACGAAGCCCGCCCGAGCGTCGAACCTGGCTTCCAGGCCGCAGCGGACCTCGTCCACACTGCGGTCCCTGGTCAAGAAACAGCTGTCGAAGCGGTTGGACGGCACGTCAGGCCCGGCCCGTGTTCGGGCGGCGCACCGCATGAAGGGACTGAAGTCGGCAGAGGATTCCGCCTAGCCGCGACAACCCGGGGTGTGGTGTGGTCAGCCGGGTACGACGAGGATGTACCTAAGCTACAAGCCGGCAGCATTCACCGAGGGAAGAGGAGGGGCGTCCAATGGCGGATTCCAGCTTCGACGTCGTCAGCAAGGTCGACCGTCAGGAGGTCGACAACGCGCTCAACCAGGCCGCCAAGGAACTGTCCACCCGCTTCGACTTCCGCGGCACCGACACCACGATCGCCTGGAAGGGCGAGGAGTCCATCGAGCTGGTCAGCTCCACCGAGGAGCGGGTCAAGGCCGCGGTCGACGTGTTCAAGGAGAAATTGGTCCGCCGCGACATCTCGATGAAGGCCTTCGACGCCGGAGACCCGCAGCCCAGCGGCAAGACCTATCGGGTGACCGGCGACATCAAACAGGGCATCACCAGCGAGCAGGCGAAGAAGATCACCAAGATCATCCGCGACGAGGGCCCCAAGGGTGTCAAGGCGCAGATCCAGGGCGACGAGATCCGGGTGAGCTCCAAGAAGCGTGACGACCTGCAGGCCGTCATCTCCTTGCTGAAGGGCTCCGACCTGGACGTGGCGTTGCAGTTCGTCAACTACCGCTGAGCCGTGCCGAGCGTGCGTGAAATGTCGGCCGTGAGCGGCGTGCCGGGCAACAAACACGCACGCTCGCGGTGCACAGGGAGCGGGACGCCCTCGCTCACGCGCTGGTTTCGGCCGCCGTCACCGTGTAACGGCTGGGCCGGTGAGCCAGCCCGTAGTGCCCGCGCAGCGTCGTCGCGGTGTAGTCAGTCCGGAACAGTCCGCGCCGCTGCAGGATCGGCACCACCTGCTCGACGAAGTCTTCCAGGCCGCCGGGCAGATAGGGCGGCATGATGTTGAAGCCGTCGGCCGCGCCCTCGGTGAACCACAGCTCAAGGTTGTCGGCGACCTGCTCGGCGGTACCGGCGAAGGTCCGGTGCCCGCGACCGCCACCGAGTTTGGCGATGAGCTGGCGCACGCTCAGCGACTCGCTGCTGGCCAGATCCTTCACGAGTTGGTAGCGGCTCTTGTTGCCCTGGATCTGCTCGATGGGCGGCAAGGCAGGCAACGGTGCGTCGAGCGCGTGCGCGGTCAGATCCACCCCGAGCATCTGCGACAGCTGACGCAGCGAGTACTCGGGTGAGATCAGGTCGGTGAACTGCTTTTCCAGCTCGAGCGCCGCTTCCTCGGTGGGGCCGATGAACGGCACGATGCCGGGCAGGATCTTCACCTCGTCGGCGCTGCGGCCGAACTTGACCGCCCGGGATTTCACGTCGCGGTAGAAGGCCTTGCCGTCGGCCACCGAGCGCTGGGCGGTGAAGATGGCCTCGGCGTAGCGCGCGGCGAAATCCTTGCCGGACTCCGAGGACCCGGCCTGCACGAGCAGCGGACGGCCCTGCACCGAGCGCGGGGTGTTCAGCGGGCCGCGGACCGTGAAGTGCTCGCCGGCGTGGTCGACGCGATGCACGCGGTCCGGGTCGGCGAAGATGCCGGTGGACTCATCCAGCACCAGGGCATCGTCTTCCCAGCTGTCCCACAAGGCCATTGCCACGTTGACGAATTCGGCGGCGCGCCGGTACCGCCCGGCGTGGTCGGGAATCCCGTCGACGCCGAAGTTGGCTGCCTCGTCCTCGCCCGCCGAGGTGACGATGTTCCACCCGGCCCGGCCACCGCTGATGTGATCCAGTGAGGCGAAGCTGCGGGCCAGGGTGTAGGGCTCGATGTAGCCGGTGGTGGCGGTGGCGATCAGGCCGACGTGTTCGGTGACCACGGCCATCGCGGTCAACAGGGTGATCGGTTCGAAGATCGCCTGCGTATTGTGCTTCACCCGCGGCCCCACCGCCAGCCCGTCGGCGAAGAATACCGAATCGAGCCTGCCGCGCTCGGCAAGCTGGGCCAGACGCTGGAAGTGCTTGACATCGGTCAGGTTTCGCACATCGGTGCGCTCATGCCGCCACGCTGCTTCGTGGTGGCCGACACCCATCAAGAATGCGTTGAGATGCAGTTGGCGTGGCAATGGTTCCCTTTCCTAGGTGGTGGCGCGCCAGCCCGACAAGCGCCCCTCGATGGCCACCACGATGCCGTTGAAGATGACGCCCACCAGGGCGATGGTGACGATGCCGGCGTACATGTTGGGGATCTGGAAGTTGAGTTGGGATGCGGTGATCAGGTAACCCAGACCGGCTTTGGCACCGACCATCTCGGCGGCGATCAACACGAGGATGGAGGAGGCCGCCGCCATCCGCAGGCCCGTGAAGATGGTGGGCACCGCCGCGGGCAAGATCACCTTCTGGAACAACCGCACCGGCGAAAGACCCAGAGAGCGCGCCGATTTGATCAGCAGAGCGTCCACCGTCCGGACGCCCGAGATCGTGTTGAGCAGGATCGGGAACGACGCGGCATAGATCACCAGCGCCACCTTGGAGGTCTCCCCGATCCCCAGGACCAGGATGAACACCGGCAGCAACGCGAGCGCCGCGGTGTTGCGGAACAGCTCCAGGATGGGGTTGAGGAACTCCGCGACCGGCCGGTACCAGGCGATCGCCACGCCCAGCGGGATGCTGACCACGATCGCCACGGCCAAACCGGTCAGGGCCCGTGACAGGCTGGCCGAAACATGCTCGGCCAGTTGACCGTTGCCCAGCAGCGTGAACCAGGCGTCGACGACCTCGGAGAACGGGGGCAGGAAGACCTTGTCCACCAGCCCGACCCGCGGTGCCACCTCCCACAGCGCCAGGAACGCGGCGACGACCACCGTCGGACGCAGCAGACGCCACGCGATGGTGTGCAGCCGTCGGCCGCGGTGTTCGGGCTGGGACGCGGCCGCAGCCTCGGCCGGAATTTCCACGGGAGACTCGACGCGGGCGACCACGGTGGCGCTAGACATGTTGGACCTCCTCGGACCGGGCGCGTTCCACCTCGTCGTGCAACAGCGACCAGATGTGGTGGCGTTGCTCCCGGAATCCCTCACTGGAGCGGATGTCGTCGGTGCTGCGGTCGATGTCGACGTCGACGATCTTCTTGATCCGGCCCGGCCGCGACGTCAGCACCGCGACCCGCTGACCGAGATACAGCGCTTCGTCGATGCCGTGGGTGATGAACAGGATGGTCTTGCCGGTGGCCTGCCAGATCCTCAGCAGCTCGTCCTGCAGGGATTCGCGCGTCTGGGCATCCAGCGCGGCGAACGGCTCGTCCATGAGCAACACCTCGGGATCGAACGCGAGGCTGCGGGCGATCGCGACGCGCTGCTTCATCCCACCGGACAATTCGTGCGGATAGCGATCGGCGAAGCCCTGCAGCCCCACCAGTTCCAGGTACTCCCCGGCCAGCCGGCGCCGCTCGGCCGAGGGCAGACCTTTTGCCTCCAGACCGAATTCGATGTTCTTGCGGGCGGTGCGCCAGGGCAGCAACGCGTACTGCTGAAAGACGATTCCTCGATCCAGCCCGGGCCCGGTGACCGGCTTGCGGTCGAGCAGGATCTCCCCCGATGTCGGCTGGGTCAGCCCGCCGAGCAGGTCCAGCAGCGTCGACTTGCCGCAGCCACTCGGGCCGACCAGTACCAGGAACTCCCCTGCCGCCAGGTCGATGCTGATGTCCTGAAGTGCCGTGAAACTGGTCTTCTCACCGCGGATCGCGAACTGCTTGGTCACATTGCGCAAGCGCAGCTTCGGTTGCGCGCTCATTTCTGCGCCAGCGCTTTCCCGTCAGGGCCGCTGCCGTCGGGATAGGTTCCGTTGGCATACGGATTGAGATCGTTGGTGTAGAGGTCCTTGGCCTTCAACTGCCCTTCTTTGAGTTCACCGTTGCGCACGAGCCAGTCGATCCAGGTCTGCAGTTCACGGTCGGCGATCACCGCACCGGGCACCGGAACCCCTGAGCTGCGCCAGTATTCGATGGCCTTGGTGTCCTCATTGCGATGGCGCTTGTTGATGATCTCGCGGAACTTCGCCACCACCTCGTCCCGCGGCGTCACCTGCGTCCAGCGGACGGCCCGCGCGGTGCCCTGGACGAAATCGGCCACCGCATCCCGATTCTTGGCCAGGAAATCGTCACGAACCACATAGGTGCCGTAGCTGAACGCACCGAACAACGACTTGTCGGTGAACAGCGGCCGGATGCCGCCACGCTCCAGCGCGGACTCCCGGTAGATCTCGTTGAGCGCCGCGACGTCGATCTGCCCCTCCCGCAATGCCTGCTCGGTGTTGACCGGCGGCACCACCGTGAGCGTCACGGTCTTGATCTCGTCCTGGGTCAACCCCTCCTTGGCCAGCCACTCGCGGGTCAGGAACTCATGGTGGGCGCCGAGGGTGTTCATCCCGACCTTCTTGCCGATCAGATCCCGCGCCGAGCGGATCGGGCTGTTCTCCAGCACGTAGTAGCCGGTGTACTCCTCCTCGTCGGCGCCATAGGAACTGAGCACCGAGGTGATCGGCGCGCCCGCGGCGTTGAGCTTGACCACGGCACCGTTGAACGCCGAACCGAAATCGATGTCACCGGTGGCCACCGACTGGATATCCTGCGGACCACTGGTGGTGTCGCCCACCCAATCGAGTTTGACGTTCTTGAAGTAGCCGAGTTCCTCGGCCAGCTCGTGGAATTCGACCTCGCCCGTCCACCCCTGGTAGCGCAGCACGGTCTTGCCGTCTTCGGTGCGCGCCGAGTCGGCGGACGAGCCACACGCGGTCAGTACCACCACGAGTGCACTGAGCATCGCGAGTACCGAACTGAATAGGCGCATGGCCGTCATCCCCCATGGAGTCGCACTGATTGATGCGGCTCATGGTGGCAACAAACTGCGGCCCGGTAACCCTTTAGCCTCGCGAAGAATCGAAAGGGCCAGGCCCGGCGGTCAGGCCCCGCCGAACTGCGGCTGCAGCACCGGGGCCAGCGCCGAGAGCGGAATGTGCGCCTGCACGGTGCCGCCATCCATCGACCACTGCATCCTGCCCGGGGCGAAATCGATCGGGCTGTCGCGTCCGACCGGGTAGTCCGGCATGTAGAGGATCAGCTCGTCGGGCGTCAGCGCCCACGCCTTGTACCCACCCGAGTACACCTTGTCCGGGGTCCAGCGGTCCGGGGTGAAGGGATAGGTACCGGGCTGGTGTGGCGGCGGCGCGGCATCGAGTGCGGCCACGATGAACGGATCACCCAGGCGCGGGATCTCGGCCCGGTGATCGACGCCCGGTTTGAACAGGTCGGCCAGCTGCAACTGCCGCCCGCCGGCGAACGTGAAGGTGCGGTAGGCGTCGCTGACGATGGGGGCGTTCGGGTGTGAGAGGGCGTCGGTACCGACCGTGCCCGAATACATCTCGTGGAAGACGGCCGTCATGGCGCCGCCATGCTGAAAGATCTCGAACTGCTCCTCGCCGAAGCTGTCGGCGGCCATCTTCTGGGCGGCGTTGCGCCAGTTGTTCATCAGGTTGGTCAGATACTCGCGGATGACGGGGTTCTCCACCAGATCGCCGGGCAGTGCCATCTTGATGTTGCGCACCGCCTTCCGGTCCGAGACCACCGACGTGTTGCAGGACTGCCCATCCCACTGCCCGGCCAGTTCGTCGCAGAACGTCGCCGCCGAGGCCGCGGCCGGCGGGGCGGTCGTGACGGCCACCAGAGAGCCGGCCACCAGGGCCGCCGCACCGATCAGGTTGCGCAACATGTCAGAACCTCAGGCGAGTTCCACTTTGCTTGCCCGCCATTGTCCGTCGACCTTCTCCATCGTCATCTTGATGCGGCTGCGGTCGATCCGCGGATCGGGCACCGTGCTGTTGGTCACCGACTGGTCGACGAACAGCAGCACCACGACCTTGTTCTTGTCGGCCGACTGCACCGCCGACTGCACCACCACACCATGCGCCGAGGCCTTGTTGTCGATGAGCAACTGGCGCAGCTGCATGCTGGACTGCGAATACATGTCCTTGAACTCACCGGTCGCACCGGCCAGCACCTGGTTGAAGTTCTCGTCGACCTTGTTGGAATCTATGCTCGTCAACACCTGGGCGTAGGCCACCGCGGCTTCCTGGGCCTGCTGACCGGCCTTCGCCACCTGCTGGTTCTGCCATACCTTCCAGCCCAGAAAACCCGAAAGTGCCAACGAGGCAACGAACACCGTTGCCAATGCGCCGACGAGCACCCGGCGGCGCCAGTTGCGCGTCGCGCCCTGCGCCTCGGGCTCAGCTTCTACCTCGGTCTCGTCGTCGGACTTCGTCTGGACCTCAGCTTCCACCTCGGTCTCGTCGTCGGCCGCAGGCTCGACCACATCATCGGCCGTCTCTTCGATACCGATTGCGTCGTCGACGGTTTCGGCCTGCTCGTCCTCGGTCTGCTTGTCAGCTGTCACGGTCACCGTCATCTCCTTTGGGTGAGGTTGGGTGGATTAGCGGGGCGGTTCGATCGGCAGGGTCGGACCACCGTAGGGCGTGGGAATGGTGTAGCGCCCCCTCGGTGTCGGATCCGTGGTGCGCCCGAGATCGGCGCCGGGCGGCGGACCCGCAGTGTCGTCATCTGCCGGCCGGGGCGCATTCTTGGCGCCTCGAACCAGTACGCCGGGATGGTCGTCGCGGCAGTAGGTGTACATGTAGGGCTCGGGGTAGTCCGCCGACGCCGGCGGCCGGCGCGGTGTTCCGTAGTCACAGGTATAGCGCGGGTAGATGTCCGCGGTGGCCCACAACCCGTTGTCGTGCATGACGCTACCCAGCGCGTCGAGCACCGAGGTGCGGTAGGTCGGGAACAGCGCGTTCAGCGCCGGCACCCGCAGATACAGCAGTTGTGAAGTGCTGGCGAGACTTCCGAGCAGTTGCACCATGGTGTCGGAGTTGTCGGTGAACAGGTTGTCGACGGAGTTCAGCGCCCCGGGGGTCTGCTCTGTCAGCCGGCGGAAGCCGTCACGCATCTTGTTCACCCCGTCGAACGTCGAGTCGAGATTGTCCGACGCCACCGCGATGCCGGCATTCTTCTCCGACATCAGGTTGAACACCACGCGGCTGTTGCGCAGCACGCTGACCGTCTCGGGCAGCACCGAATCCAGGGTCGACAGCAGGAACGTGCCGCCGTCGATGACGTCGCGCAGCTTGCCGGGGCCGGCCTGCGACATGCTCAGTTCCTTGCGGATCACCTCGAGTTTGTCGACGTCGACCTGGGCCAGCGCACCATCGGCGTCGGCGAGCAACTGGGCCAGGCTGACCGGCACCGTGGCCTTGCCCAGTCCGATCACACTGCCGTCGGTGAGGAACGGCCCGTCGGTCGTATCGGCGGCGAAGTCGATGTACTGCTCACCTGCCGGGGACAGCCCGGACACCCGCACGTCACTGGATTTCGGGATCGGAACGGCCGAGCTGACGTTCACCACGGCCTTGACCCCGGCGGGTGTGATGTCGAGCCGCTCCACCCGCCCGACCGGCACACCGCGCAGTGTGACGTCCTGGTTGGGCAGCAGGCCGGCCGATTCGGGCAACTCGATCGTGATGCGGTAACTGGAGTCGAACGGCTTGACCCGCAGGGCCCCGACCATCAGATAGGCACCGGCCACCACGAGCGTCATCACCAGCGCGCCGGCCGAAAGCCAGGAACGGCGCCGGTATCCGGCCCGGATCACCCCGACGACGAAATCCGCGAACGCGTTGATCATCGCGGCACCTCAGCGGCAGGCACCCCGACAGGAGCCTCGGCCGGCGGTGCCTCAGGAGGCGGTGCCGCACCGGGCGCCTCCGGCGGAGCTTGGGGCGCCGGAATGATCTCGCCGGGCTCGGTGGGGCTGGGGATCACCGGCATCTGCGGCACCGCGGGGCCCCGGCCGACGACGCGCTCCTGCAGCCGCAACAACGTGTACTGCAGCGAGCCCACCAGTTGATGCCAGTTGTAGCGCTTGGGGCCGTGTAATCCCGGGTCGCCGGCGAAGCCGATGTCGGGAATGGACCCGAGAATCAGCCGGTCGATGCTGGCGCGCACCGAAAGACCGCTGCCGGAGGTCGCTTTCACCAGTGGCGGCATCAGCCGGTTGAGCGCATACAGGGAGGCATCCGGGGCCAGCGCCACATCGTTCCACGCGCCCGCCACCTTGTTGGCATCGGCGATCACGCTGCGGCCGCTGGAGTCGGTGCCGGCGATCGACGGGAACTTGCGCAATTGGTCCGAGGTGTCACCGATCTGGGCGATCAGATCCGCGATCTGCGTGGTGTGCTCGGCCAGGGTGTCGGTGGCCGGGCCGGCCGCGTCCATCAACTCGCTGACCGTCTGGTTCTTCGCCTCGATCTGCTCCAGCAGCCGCGAGGTCTCCGTCATCGCGGTGGACAGCTCGTCGGAGCGTGCGTTGAGGGTGCCCAGGGTGTGGTTGGTCTTGCTGATCAGAGTGCCGAAGGCCTGTCCCTGGTCGCCGGTGGCCTTGCCCAGGCCGTTGATGATGTTGGTGAAGTTGCGCACCGCACCGCCGTTGACCAGGATCGCCGCCGAGCCCAGCAGCGATTCCACGGTGGCGGCGGCCCGGGTCGAATCCAGCCCGATGGTGTCGCCGTCCTTGAGCAAGGGGGCGTTCGGGTCCAGCGGGCTCGGCGGCCTGACCGAGACGAACACGTCGCCCAGCGGTGTCGCCGAACGCAATTCGGCGGTGGTGCCACGGGGCAACCGGACACCGTCCATGATGCGCAGCGTGGTCACCGCGGTGTAGTTGCTGGCCACCATCGACTCGAGTTCGCCTACATCGGCACCGGCCAACTTCACCTTGGCGTTGGCCGGCAGGTTCAGGGCGTTGGCGAAGATCGCGGTCAGCTTGTAGCCGCCCGAGCCGACCCCGGGAGCCGGCAGCGGCAGGCTGGCCAGGCCTTCGGAGGCACATGCCGAAACGGTCAGGCAGGCCGTCATCACCACGGGCAGGACATATTTGCGCACCGGTCTGATCATCGCTGTCCCATCGCCGCCATGCCGTCGAGCATGTAGGACAGCCCGAAGTCCGGACCGAAGTCCTGCACCGTGCCGGTGCTGCATCCCAACTGCCGCAGACCCATCATGTTGCAGACCTCTTTGACGGTTTGCGAATCGAACAGCACCTTGTCCACCAGGACGTGCGCCCGCGCCGAACCGTTCTTCTGATCGACGATGTTGTAGATGTTGTCCAGCGTCAACGGGGCCAGGTCGAGAAACTCGGCCAGATCGCGCCGCTGGTCCACCGATGTGGTCAGCGCGGTGTTGCCGTTGAGGACAATCTGTTTCACCTCGTCGCGGTGAGTCTCCAGCACCTCACCCACCTGGGTGATCACCTGGTTGATCTTGTTGCCGGTGGTGCCGCTGCCGAAGTTCTCGTCGGCCAGGATCTGGCTGAGCTGGCGGACCGCCGAACCGAATTCCCGCAACGTGGCGTCATTGCGGGAAGCGGCCTCGAACAGTGAACTCAGGTTGCGCACGATCGTGGTCAGCTGGTCACGGGTCACCGCGCCACGATCCGAACTGAGCCGCAACGCATCCGACAGCTCGCCGAGCGCGTCCTTCATCTGCTGACCGTTGCCGTCGGCGATCGCCGCGCTGGCGTTGACGACATCGGCGATGGGCCCGTTGCCCTTGCCGTCGCCCTTCAACGAGGACGACAACTTGTCCAGCACATCCAGCACCCGGGCGAACTCGACCGGTGTCTTGGTCCGGTTCAGCCCGATCGTGTCGTGGTTCTGCAGGGTCGGCCCGTCCCGGTAGGCCGGGGTCAGCTCGATCTGGCGGTCGGTGAGAATCGAATTGGAGATGGTGACGGCCTGCACGTCAGCCGGCACCGACACGTCCTTGTCCACCGTGAACTCGACCTCGACGTACGCTCCCTTGGGCGTGATCTTGGTGACCCGCCCCACCTGCATCCCCAGCACGGCCACCGTATTGCCCTCGTAAAGACCTGCGGCACTGTCGAACTGGGCGGTCACCGTGATGGTGTTGGTCCGGTCCTTGAAGAACCACCACCCGGCACCGAGCACCGCGGCGATCAGCACCGCGCCGGCGACGCACAGGGCCAGCAGCTTGTTACGGAACCCACTCATTGGCAGTCCTTGTAGTACTGGATCATGCTGAACTGCTTGGCACGACCGCTGATCGCACACATCCAGGAGTCGATCAGCAGCCCGTTGCCGACGTGCATCTCCCCCGCGTTGCCGTTGCCGGTGGCATTGGCGAGCCCGCGCAGGGCCACCGGGCCCGACTGCAGGACGCTGCGCAGCAGGTCGTCGTGCTGGCCCAGCATGTTGGACAGGTCGCGAAGATCCGTCAGCAACTTCTCCAGCTGCGGCCGGTCGTCGATCACGATGCCGGTCAGGGTCTGCACCAGATTGGTCAGGCCCGCCAGCATGGCCTGAAATGACGCGCGGCGCATCACGAATTCGCCGAGCAGGTCGTTGCCCTGGTTGACCAGGCTGCCGATGGTGGACTGCTGGCGGCGCAAGGTGTTGCCGATCACGTCGGTGGTCTCCAGCAGCGATCCCAGCTGGTCGCGCCGGTCGGCGATGATGGTCGCCAGGGTATGGGTGTTCTGCAGTGCCCGGGGCACCACCGCCGGCAGACCTTCCATCTGCTTGCCGAGGATGCTCAGTGTCTCGGCGAACTTGTCGGAGTCGACCTGCTCGAAGGTGGTGGTGACGTCGGCGAGCGCCTCCTGCAGGTCATACGGCACCTCGGTGTGGGTGATGTCAAACGTGTTGTCGGGCAGGGAACCCGAGCCCGCAGGCTGCAGCGCCAGATAGCGCGAGCCGAGGATGGTGGTGATCTTGATGACGGCGCGGGAGTCCTTTCCGAGCGGAACATCGTCGCGCACCTTGAGTTTGGCCTCGACGTGGTCGCCGGCCAGCTTCATGCTCTTGACCTCGCCCACCGGCATGCCCGCGACGGTGATCGGGTTACCCGCCTTGAGCGCGGCAGCCTGCTGGAACCGCGCGGTGTACTGCCGGTAGCCGACGTCGGCGACCTTGACGATCAGCATCGCCCCGATCAGCACGGTCACCACGGCGATCGCGATGATCCCCAGCCACGTCCGGTTGTAGCTCTCCAGCGGACGGCGCAGTTTCCTGGGTGCCTTCGGCACCGGCGGTGTCTCGGGTTTTGTCAGTTGCTCAACCATTGGCCATGTTCCTGCACTTGGGGGTGTACTGTGCCTTGTTCCCCGGGGTGGCCGCGTCGACAATGATCGGTGCGACATCGTTGAGACCCGGGAAGAAGCCCGTCGCGTTCAGGTCGCACGCATAGGTGGTGGCGTAGGCGCCCTCGTTGGTCATACGGGCGAATCCCTTGAGCAGCAACGGCAGGTTCGCGCCGGTGAAGGCGAGCTGCGGTTCGATGCCCACCATGTGCGAGACGAAGCCGGGCTGCCGTGTCACGAGCTCGTTCAGCGACGGGTACACCTGGTCGCTGATGGTCGACAGCTGCTGCACCACCTTGGAGATCGACCCCAGTGACTCCACCATCTCGGGCCGACGGGCGTCGAATGTGGAGACCATGCCACGGGTTTGGGTGATCACCTCGTCGAGGCTGTCGTTGTGCTGGGCCAGGTTCTTGGCCACCGCGTTCAGATTGTTGATCACCTCGCCGAGTTCCTGATCCCGGCCGGCGAAGGAATCGGTCAGCTGCGCGGTCTGATCGACGAGTGCGACGATGGACGCGTTGTCGCCTTGCAGCGAGGCGATCACCCCTTTGGTGAGGTTGTCGGCGTCGCGCGGGTTGAGCACGCTGAACAGCGGCTCATATCCGTTGAGCAGCGTCCCGACGTCGAACGAGGGGTCGGTCTGCTCTACCGGGATGACGCTGCCGGCCGGGAGCGGGCCCGGATCGCCGATATTCCCCAGCGACAGTCCCAGATAGCGCTGGCCGACGATGTTCTGGTAGGTGACCGAGGCGACGGTCCGGCCGTACATCGGCTGGTTGTCCTGCACCACGAACGACACCTTGGCCAGTGCGCCCTCGAGTTCGATCTTCTCCACCCGGCCGACCCGAACCCCGGCCATCCGGACGTCGTCGCCCTCGCGCAGGCCGAACACATCGGAGAACAGCGCCGCATACGGCACCGTCTTGCCGGCCACATCACGACGCAGCGTGACATAGACCAGCCAGGTCAGCACCATCGCGACCACCATGAACAAGGAAAGGCCGATCGCCGCACCGCGGTATTTCATTGGCCTCGCTCTCCCGAAACAGATTGTGCGGCAGCGGGCGCGGCCTCAGCGGGCAACAACGGACCCGCCGGGACCGGCGCGGGTGCGCCACCCGGGGGCGGAGCCGACCCCGGGACCGACGCCGCCGGAGGCGCGCCTTGCGGCCGTGGTGCCACCGGCGCGACCGGCGACAGCGGCACCGGCGGAGGGGGCGTCGGCGCCAGGCGGGATTCGCCGTGCCCGGCACCGGTCCGGACGGCGGCATCCACGCCGGCAGTGGCGGGTTCGGATCGGCCAGGTTGGGGTTCGTATTGACCAACGGCGGGCCGACCGCCACCAGATTCCCGTTGGCGCCCAAGACCGTTCCCGGAGGCGGCGCCAGATCTGGCGGTGGCTGGAAGTTCTCCGGCAACAACACATCCGGCAGCGACGGCCGGGTCGGCACCAGGGGGGCGGTGAAGCAGCTCGGCCCCTTGAGCCCGGCGTACTGCGGGCAGTCGGCACGGGTGTAGGCGTAGCTCGGCGTCAACGACAGGTTCACGCGCATGTTGCCGAAGTCATGCTCAGGTATCCAGACGTGCTCGAAGAACTTGCCCGACAGCTGATTCAGCTTGACGAAGGCAGGCACCCAGTTGTTGGAGGTATCGGCGAGCTGGCCCAGCACCGGGGTGAGGTTCGACGTGGTCTTCACCAGCTGGTCGGTGTGGTTGTTGAGCGCGGTGTGCGTCGTACCGACGGTGTTGATCCCGCCGTTGATCATCGTGTTCAGCTGTGACCGCTGCTCGGCCAGGGTACGCATCGGCTCGACGGCCTTGTGCAGGGCATCGAGCAGATCGGGCGCGGTCTGCTGCAGCCCGCGGGTCGCATCGACCAGTGCGGACACCGTGGTCGGGCCGGGCTCGGTGGCCACCACGGCATCGAGCTGATCGATCAGCCGGTTCAATTGTGCTCCGCTGGTGAGCAATTCGTTGCGGCGGTTCTCCGTCGCGGCGTTCACCGCGGCCAGGATGCCCACCGTCTTGTCCTCACGACCGCGCCCCGTCGCGGCCAGCACGTCGCGCAGCTTGCTGATCGTGGTCTGGAACAACACGGTCGGCAGTTCGGTGTCCTCGGGAATCTGGGCGCCCGCCGCGATGGCCTGGCCCGGGCTCGCACCATTCCCGCCGGCACGGTCGACGAGTTGCACCGACGACACCGCGAACACGTTGCTGGGCACCACACGTGCGGTCACCGTGTTCGGGATGGAGGCCGCGTATTCGGGTTTCAGGTCGATGTGCACGAAGTTGGGATTGCCGTTGGCGGCCGGCACGACGTCGTCGACCATCCCGACGAGCACCCCGTGGTACTTCACGTCGGACCGTTGCGGCAGCCCGTCGCCGACGTTGACCAGCGCGGCCACCACGGGCACCCTGGCGTCGAGCCGCCCGGTCGCCTTCACCAGCAGGAACGTCGAAACCAGTGCTGCCACAACGAGTACGGCGGCACCACAGGCGAGTAGCTGACGATCGGACGGGCCCCGTCCGTCGGTTTCCAGCGAGTTACCCATCTAGCCGCCGAACCTCGCTCCTGAATCGACCGTCCACAAGGCCATGGTGAGCAGCATGTTCACGATGATCACCACGGTGATGCTGGCCCGCATGGCATGGCCGGCGGCCACGCCGACACCCACCGGCCCGCCCGAGGCGTAGAACCCGTAGTAGCACTGAACGGTGGAGGCGATCCACACGAAGATGACCGCCTTCAGTACCGAGTACAGGATGTCCTGGCCGGACAACATGAGGCTGAAGTAGTGCAGGTACGACCCACTGGAGCCGCCGCTGATCAGGTACACGACCACCTGGGTGGTCAGGTAACTCACCGCCAGGCAGAGGGCGTAGAGCGGGATCACCGCGACCACCGCGGCCATCAGCCGGGTGGTGACCAGGTACGGGATCGGGCGGATGGCAATGGAATCGAGCGCGTCGATCTCCTCGGCGATCCGCATCGACCCCAGCTGTGCGGTGAACCGGCAGCCGGCCTGCGTCGCGAAGGCCAGCGAGGCGGCGATCGGCGCCAGCTCACGGGTGTTCACCAGGGACGAGATGATGCCGGTAGCCGGGCCGAGCCCGAGCAGATCGAGGAAGTTGTATCCCTCGATACCGACGAGCGCGCCGACGGTGATGCCCAGCACCACCGCCACACCGACGGTTCCGCCGCCGACCACGAGTGAGCCGTTACCCCAGGCGATATCGGAGAGCAGCCGGACGAATTCACTGCGGTAATGGCGCAATGCGATGGGCACGGCGGTGAGTGCCCGGACGAAGAACACCATCATGTGCCCCAGGCGCATCACCGGCTTGGAGATCCGGTGATACAGCCGGACCCACGGCGCCAGTAGGGGTGGGACGAAAGTCGAGGCCGTCACGTCACAGCCCGACCCGTGGGAACAACATGATGTAGAGCTGGCTGATCGCCACGTTGACCACCATCAGCAACAGGATCGATTCGACCACCGCCGCGTTCACGGAATTCGCGACGCCGGTCGGGCCGCCTTTCGTGGACAGTCCCTTCTGACACGACACCACGGCAACGATCGCGCCGAAGATCACCGCCTTCACCAGCGCCACGATCATGTCGCCGGTCGTGGCGAACGACGCGAACGTTGCCACGAAGCTGCCGGGGGCGCCGTTCTGGAAGTAGACGTTGAACAGGAAGCTGGCCAGGAAGCCGACGAAGCACACCACCCCGGTGAGCGCGACGCCGATCATGATCGCAGCAACGAAGCGCGGCACGACCAACCGCTGAATCACCGAGACGCCCATGACCTCCATGGCGTCGGTTTCCTCACGCATGGTCCGCGAACCCAGATCGGCGGTGATCGCCGACCCGACGGCGGCGGCCATGAGGACGGCCGCGACGAGCGACGCGGCCTGCCGGATCACGGCCAGGCCGCTGGCGGCACCGGCCAGCGACGTCGCGCCGACCTGCCCGGCCAACAACGCGAACTGGATCGACAGGGTGACGCCGATCGGCAGGGCGACCAGCACGGTCGGGAGCACGGCCGTACCGGCCATGAAGGCGCCCTGGCGGACGAACTCCTGCCATTGGAAGCGACCGGTCACCAGGTCCAGGAAGAGGATCTGGATGGTCCGAACTCCGAGCACGAACTGGTCCCCGACCGTGGTGAGGGACGCCATCGGATGACGCCTGGCATAGCCGGTGGCCCAGTTCTCGATGGCGTCGATTCCCCGTTCCGACTCGACACCATCGGCCACGCTCTCGGGCGGCGCCGTCATCCTCTCTCATTAAGCAGCAGAACAAGCAACGTTGAATCCCTCCCGAAGCCGAGGTCCGGCCACCACCGGCCGGATAACTCGCAGTGGTTGGCACCGTAACGTCGGAGCTCATCGCTCGTCAACGTTTTGCCGAATTATCATTCACTTAACGAGCTTGGCTCACCAATTCCCGGCAAATCCGTCGCCGCCTGCGGCCCACCGCAGCGTCCGCTCTGTCGCGCGGCCGACCACGTGTCACTTCTCGTATCACGTGTAAATGCAGTGCATTCAGGCCACTGTGACAGCCATTCGCTTTTGACGTTGCCGTAAGTTCGTAGCGGATCGATCAGGGATTCGCGCGTTGCGGGCCTAGTCGCCACGAAATCAGTGGCCGGTATCGGCGTTAACTTTGCCGATCGCGCCGGGCCGCCGGAAACGATTGCCAGATTTTGCCGACCGGTCGCGCTGCGGAACCTGGGGCGCCGTTGCGCCGAAGTCTAGGTGACTACGGGCGATGTCAGTCGGGTTTCCGCCAACATCGTGCGGACGCGACACGGCGTGCGCTGTCGCGCGCCGATCGTCAGCGACCGGATTCCCGGTTCGCCTGTTCGACGATGGCGTCCAGCAGACCCGGCATCGCGGCGTCCACGTCACGCGCACGCAACCGCTGATAGATGTGGCCCTCGCTGACCACCCGCTCGATGAGTCCGGCGTCGCGCAGGATGTTGAAGTGGTGGCTGGCGGTCGATTTGTTGATGCCGTCGTAGAGCGCCGCACATTTCACCGGCTCACCCACCTCGTGCAGACGGCGCACCATCTCGAGCCGGATCGGGTCGTGCAGCGCAGCCAGCAGCTGAGGCAGCGTCCCTACGGGGCACTGCACCTCGACCGCCGGAGCCTCTGCCATGCGCGTCCTCCACCACCGGTAAATAAGTTTGATGAACGTCAAACCCGGCGTAAGCTCGGTCGGGTTCGACAAACGTCAAACCTACCGGACGGGGCGTGACGATGACGCGGATTTCGGCGGACGGCGCCCTGAGCCTGGAAAACCAGCGTTGGGCGTATCCACTGCTCCTGATCCTGAGCGGGGTGGCACTGGGAGTCTCGGGCCTGCCGGCACCGCTGTACGGGATCTACGAAACCGCCTGGCACCTCACCCCGCTGGCCACCACCATCGTCTTCGCCGTCTACGCCCTGGCCGCACTGGCCGCCGTGCTCGTGTCCGGGCGCATCTCCGATGTGATCGGCCGCAAGCCCGTGCTCGTGGGGGCCCTGATCGCGATGATCGTCGGGCTCGGCGTCTTCCTCGTGGCCGACAACATGGCCCTGCTCCTGCTGGCCCGCACCATCCACGGTGCCTCCGTCGGCTCGATCGTGGTCGTGGCCGCCGCCGCGCTGCTGGACCTGCGACCGCATCGGGGCGTGCGCTCGGGACAACTCAGCGGCGTCGCGTTCAACATCGGCATGACCGTAGCGATCATCGGCTCCGCTGTCCTCGCGCAGTACGCACCACATCCGCTGCGCACCCCCTACGCCGTGGTGGCGGTGATCTGCGTGCTCGTCGGCGTCGGCGTCCTCGCGCTGCGCGAAACTCACACCACCCGCTCCCCCGGGCCCATCCGGATCTCGAAACCTGCTGTGGCCAAGGAGATCCGTTCCGACTTCTGGTTCGCCGCGCTCGGTGCGATGGCGTCCTGGTCAGTGCTGGGCGTGCTGCTGTCGCTGTATCCGTCGCTGGCCGCCCACCAGACCCACATCGAGAACCTGGTGTTCGGCGGCGGGGTCGTGGCCATCACCGCGTTCTCCGCGGCGATGGCGCAGCTGGCCGCCACCCGCATCCCGGCGCACCGCTCGGCGATCATCGGCGACGTGGGCATGGCAATCGCCCTGGGCCTGACCGTCCCGGTGTTGCTCACCCACTCCTGGCCGCTGGTGTTCGTCGCGGCGGCGATGCTGGGCGCGACGTTCGGACTCGGCTTCGGCGGGTCGCTGCGGCACCTGTCGCACGTCGTCCCGGCCGATCAGCGCGGCGAGACCATGTCCGCGTTCTACCTGCTGGCCTACACCGCGATGGCCGTCCCGACGCTGCTCGCCGGCTGGGCCGCCACCCGCTGGGACCTGGCCACGGTGTTCCCCTGGTTCGCCGCCGCGGTGGCGACGGCCTGCCTCGCGGCCGCGGGCATCGGCGCGCTGAGCCGGCGGGCCACCGTCACCGCCTGATCCAGTTCGGCAACTTGGGCTCAGCAACGGCGTCGCGGCAATACTCTGATCGCCATGGCACCAGCGCAACGCGAACCCAACGTCGTCGTCCTCGGCGGCGGATCCTGGGGCACCACCGTCGCCTCCATCTGCGCTCGGCGCGGGCCGACCTTGCAGTGGGTGCGCTCGGAGGAGACCGCCAAGGACATCAACGACAACCACCGCAACTCGCGCTACCTGGGCGACGAGGTCGCACTACCCGAAAGCCTCAAAGCCACAAACGATTTCAGCGAAGCGGCCAACTGCGCCGATGTGATCGTGATGGGCGTGCCGTCACACGGCTTCCGTGGGGTACTGACCGAGCTGGCCCGCGAACTGCGGCCATGGGTCCCGGTGGTCTCGTTGGTGAAGGGCCTGGAGCAAGGCACCAACCGGCGGATGAGTGAGATCGTCGACGAGGTGCTGCCCGGGCATCCGGCCGGCATCCTGGCCGGGCCGAACATCGCCCGCGAGGTGGCCGAGGGCTACGCCGCCGCTGCCGTGCTGGCCATGCCCGACCAGCATCTGGCCGCCAAGCTCGCGGAGCTGTTCCGCACCAAGCGTTTTCGCACCTACACCACCGACGACGTGGTGGGCGTGGAGATGGCCGGGGCACTCAAGAACGTCTACGCCATCGCTGTCGGCATGGGCTATTCACTGGGCATCGGCGAGAACACCCGCGCGATGGTGATGGCCCGCGCGGTGCGGGAGATGGCCAAACTGGGCGAGGCCATGGGCGGCCAGCGCGACACCTTCGCCGGCCTGGCCGGCATGGGCGACCTCATCGTCACCTGCACCAGCCAGCGCAGCCGCAACCGTCACGTCGGTGAGCAGCTGGGCGCCGGCAAGACAGTCGACGAGATCATCGCGTCGATGAACCAGGTCGCCGAGGGTGTGAAAGCCGCCAGCGTGATCATGGAGTTCGCCGACAACTACGGGCTGAACATGCCCATCGCCCGCGAGGTGGACAGTGTGATCAACCATGGCGCGAAGGTGGAAGACGCCTACTACGGGTTGATGATCGAGAAGCCCGGCCACGAGGTGCACGGCTCAGGGTTCTGAATTTTCTGCGCCGAGACTGACGCTGTGGTCGTGACGCCTCGCTGACGACGACCTTTACGTCACTTTCGAGGAACCCCGTGTCAGGCGCCGCGCACCGCGGCGCGGAAATCCTCGGCCCCGACCGGCGGGGCGATGGTCCAGAGCACCTCGGCCTCACCTTCGGTGGGGTTGTGCCAGTCGTGCAATTGGGTCGCACCGAAGGTCATGCTGTCGCCGGTGTCCAGCAGCGTGGTCTGCCCCTCGACGGTGATGCTGAGCCCACCCTTGAGCACATAGACGAAAATCGTTGTGGCGTCTAGCCGGTAGGCCCCGCCGGAGCCACCGCCGGGCCGCATGACGGTGTGCATCACCTGCACATGATGTTCGGACTTCGGGGTCAGCAGTTCCTCTCGGACCCCGTGTCCGCCCATCTCCAGCGGCGCACCTGCCCCGCTGCGGACCACCGGTGCCGACGGGTACTCGAACAGGTCACCGACACCGATCCCCAGCGCGTCGCAGATTCGGATCAGCACCGGAACGGAGACATTGGTCATCCCCCGCTCGGCCAGGCTGAGGAACCCCTTGGTCACCTCGGCCCGCGCGGCCACCTCCGTCAGGCTCAATCCGCGCTGACCGCGGAACTCACGCAGCCGTGCTCCCGCCCGCACCATGCCGGTTTCCGTGCCGGTCTGCCGGCCATCCGCCACCGGAGCCTCCCCCATCTGTTGACGCCTCATCGTTTAGTGGTGTAAAACACGTCCATCGTTTTATGGCATTGAACACTACAGGTGGCGATGCCCCCGAAGACAGAAAGGCACGCAGTGTCCGCACCTGCAACCGAGCCCGACACCAAGCCCACGCGCATTCGGGCCGCCGTCTTCGACGGCACCGGCACCATCAGCATCGAGCAGGTCGACCTCGCCGCCCCTGGGCCGGGCGAGGTCCGGGTGAAGATCGCCGCCGCGGGCGTGTGCCACTCGGATCTGCACGTCACCACCGGAGCATGGGATGTACCTGCCCCGGTGGTGCTCGGCCACGAGGGCTCCGGAGTGGTGAGCGCGGTGGGCCCGGGCGTCGACGACCTCGAACCCGGCGACCACGTCGTGCTGAGCTGGGTGCCGGGCTGCGGGGAGTGCCGCGCGTGCCGCGCCGGCCGCCCGGCGCAGTGCTCGGTCGTCGCCTCCGTCGTCGCACCGGGCGGAACGCTGTACGACGGGACCACCCGGCTGTCCAACGAGCGCGGAACCATTCACCACTATCTCGGTGTCTCGTCGTATGCCGAAGAGGTCGTGGTACCGCGCAGCGGCGCGATCAAGGTCCGCAAGGACGCTCCACTGGAGGACATCGCGATCGTGGGCTGCGCGATTGCCACCGGAGTGGGCGCGGTGCGCAATACCGCAGATGTGCAACCCGATTCGACCGTCGCGGTGATCGGCTGTGGCGGGGTGGGCCTGGCCTGCGTGCAGGGCGCGCGGCTGGCCGGTGCATCCCGCATCGTGGCGGTGGATGTCGTGGCCGAAAAGCTCTACCTGGCACGGCAACTGGGGGCCACCGATGTGGTCGACGCGTCGAAGACCGACGACGTCGTCGCGGCTTTGCGTGAGATCCTCGCCGACGGGGACGACACCGGATATGACTACGTGTTCGACGCCATCGGCAAGATCGCCACCACCGAACAGGCCGTCGCCGCCCTCGGACTCGGCGGCGCCGCGGTGATCGTGGGCCTGCCGCCACAGGGCGAGCGCGCGACCTTCGAGCCGCTGGCTCTGGCCGAGGCCGATCAGCGAATCCTGGGATCCAACTACGGATCCGCCGTGCCCGAGCGCGACATCCCCACCCTCGTGGACGAGGTCATGGCCGGCAATCTCGATCTGGCCTCGATGATCTCCGGCCGCAGGCCACTCGCGGAAGCCGCGGCCGCACTCGACGATCTCGCCGCCGGGCACGCCCTGCGGCAGCTACTCATCCCCTCCGCCTGACTCGACACCCTGACAAGAAACGAGAACCCCAGTGTCCGAAGACATTCAGACTGGCCGCGACCTCGCGACCGGTGACGCCGGGTTGCGGCGCGGCGTGATGGGAGGTGGCGAACTCGCCGCCCAGGCGATCGCCAACATCGCACCGAGCGCGGTCATCGCGTTCACCGCGGCGGCCATCTACACCACGGCGGCCAGCGGCACCTGGGTGTCCTTCGCCCTGGCCACGGTCGTGATCCTGTCCGTGGGTTACTGCATCTCGCAGTTCGCCAAACGGCGCTCGTCGGCCGGATCGCTGTACAGCTACGCCGCAACGGCACTCGGGCCGTTCGGCGCCTACCTGACCGGCATCAGCCTGCTGATCGGCTGCTTCGGTATCGCCGCCGGATCGCTGAGCGGGTCCGTGGCCTACTCCGCCACCCTGCTCAACCAACTCGGCATACCGGTGCACGGTGTCGGCGCCCAGATCGTGCTGGCCATCGCGCTCGGCAGTCTGGCCACCCTGTTCACCATTCGCGGGATCCGGCTTTCGGCACGGGTTTCTCTTGTGCTGGAACTGATTTCGGTGTCCATCATCATCCTGCTGCTGGTCATCACGCTCGTACATCTGGGGTCCGACGCGTTCGATGCCGATCAGTTCGAACTCAGTGCGGCCACCCCGTCGGGGATCGTGGTCGGCATGGTGCTGGCCATCCTGGGGTTCGTCGGGTTCTCCAGTGCCGACGCGTTGGCCCGCGAGGCCAAGAATCCCTACCGGGCGGTGCCCCGCGCGATCATGTGGAGCGCGGCAGGCGTCGGCGTGCTCTACATCTTCGCCGCCTACACCCAAGTCGCCGCTCTCGGACCGCAACTCGGTGAATCCGCGCAGCCGCTCGACGACATCGCCACCATGGTCGGCATGCCGACGTGGTTCAACCCCATCCTGAACTTCGGGATCGCGGCCTCGTTCTTCGCCGTTGTCGTCGCCCCGATGAACGTGATCGGGCGCATCCTCTACGTCATGGGCAAAGAGGGTGTGGTCCCGTCGGCGATCGGGCGGACCCACCCGACACACCTGACCCCGCACCGCGCACTGATCTCGGTCAGCCCGCTGGTGATCGCGGTGCCCGTGGTGCTGTACCTGCTCGGCGTCGACGCGATGGACGTCGTCACATGGGTGGATACCTACGGCACGTACGGATACATGGTTGCCTACGCAGCCGCAGCGATCGCCTCCGTGGTGTTCCTGCGCGGTATCAACGCCCGGGTTCCGCTGGTCTGGCCGGCAGCCGTGATCGCGGTGGCCTCGATGGCATATGTGTTCTACGCCAACGTGTATCCGGTCCCCGCCTACCCGCTCAACGTGATCCCGTGGCTGTTCCTGCTGACGGTTGCCGCCGCGCTGGTCTGGTACTGGGTCCTGAGCCGTCGCGCACCAGCGGTGATCGCGGGCATCGGCACCAGCGAGGTGGAGACGCTCGAAGGGATCGGCTGACGTCAGCCGATCTTGAAGGTCGGCTTGAAGTCCGACTCCTGCTCACCGATGACGAAGCTGCCCGCCGGGCTGATCACGAACCCGGCCTGGTTGCGCCCGTCGATGCAGGACGTCGAAACACCGTCGGTGCCGCAGCTGATCGTCTGATAGCTGATCCGCGAGTTCGCCGGCAACGGCTTGGGATTCTCGACGACACCGAACACCGGGGCAGGCGAACTGGCGAACCCGGGAACCCCGGGTCCGCCGCTGACCAGATTGGCCCCATTGGGAGCGGCCGGGATCGGCCCGCTGCAGCCGTAGCTGCCGCTGCGCTGCAGGACACAGGTGATGCCCTCGGGGATGGCGAAGGCGTACCAGTTGTTGTCCATCACGGCGTATTCCGAGGTCTTGACCGGCGGATACGCGTTGACGTTGGGCAGGGCCGGCGCCGGCTCGGGCTCCGCGGACGCCACCGGCGGCACGATCATCACTGCCGCCCCCGCGGCGCTCACCAGGCCAATCACCACTCTGCTCAGCACGCCGTCACCCTAACCCGGGGCGGTAGTGGGGTCCACCGCTCCGGGGATCGGGCTAACCGCAGGCGAGGTCGACGTACACCGTGGTGTAGCGGACCCGCTCCTCGGTGTTGCCGCGCGGCGCGGCCTTGAGTTCGGTGATGTCGCGGCCGGGGCGCACCGCCTTGACGCTGCAGTTGTCGATCGAGCCGGTGCCGACGCGAGTCTGGATGACGCGGTAACCCTCGTCCTGCAACTGCTTGATGGTCTGCTGAGCCGATCCCGTGCCGCTCGGTGCCGCGGCGGCCGGGCCGGCCAGCGCCAGCGCTCCCACAGCCAGGCCGGTCCCGATGGTGGCGGCAATTACATTTTTCGCGGTGTTCCTCATTGAACTACCTGCCTTTCTTGCTGAATTAGTTTCAGCCTATGCAGGGAATTCGGCCAGGTCCAACAACTCATATTGAACGCATACGAATCGGCGAATATGAACTACCGGGCCTTGAATATTCAGGCGGAACTCATATTTTTGGGGTGCCCGGCGGTAGCGTCCTGCGCGGACTCGCCTGCCAGCGGGATACGCACGGTAAACACCGTTTCACCAGGCTTCGAGGCGACCGCCACCGTGCCCTTGTGGGCCTCGATGATCGACGCCACGATAGCCAGGCCCAACCCGGTGCTGCCCAATTCCCGCGACCGCGATTTATCGGCCCTGACAAATCTGCCAAAAAGATTCGGCAACAATTCCGCATCGATTCCCGGGCCGTCATCGGTCACCGTCAATTCCGCGAATTCATCACCTTGGGTCAATGCAATGGTGACCGTCACACCGGGCGGTGTATGCACCCGGGCATTCGTCAACAAATTGCTGACAACCTGGTGCAGCCGGGCCAGATCCCCCCGGACCCACAGTGGATCATCGGGAAGCTCGGCCACCCAGTGATGTTCCGGAGCACCCACCGCCACATCGTTGACCGCGTCGACCACCAGATCGCTCAGGTCGATGTCGTCGGTCTCCAGGTCCTGGCCCTCACTCAACCGGGACAGCAACAGCAGGTCACTGACCAGCCCGGTCATCCGCCGCGCCTCGGCCTCGATGCGGGCCAGTGCGTATTCGGTGGTCGGCGGCAGATTCGCACTGTCCTGCCGGGTCAGCTCGGCGTAACCCTGGATCGCGGCCAGCGGGGTACGCAGCTCATGACTGGCGTCGGTGAGGAACTGCCGGGTGCGCCGATCCGACGCGGCCAGTTCGGCCAGCGCACTGTCGACGTTGGCCAGCAGCTGGTTGAGCGTCTCCCCCACGATGCCGACCTCGTTGTCCGGATCGGTGTCCTTGTCCCGCACCCGCGCGGTGATCCGATGATCGTCACCGTCCAACCGCAACGTCGCGACCTTGGCGGCCGTCGCCGCCACCCGGCGCAACGGACGCAGGGCAATGCCCACCACGGCGACCGTGCTCAACGCGGTGGCGATCAATGCGACGACGATCATCACCGCCACGGTCACCGTCTTGCGGGCGATCACCAGGTTCGCGCTGTCCAGCGACACCCCGGACACCAGCACATCGCCGTTGCCCGCGGGCTGGCTGGCCAGCCGGTACGAGCCCAGCACCGGCAGCTTCACCGTGCGCGGATGGTCCTCGGTCCAGCTGTACTGGTCGAGCGCGCGGGTCACCGCGACCGGCGCCGTGCGCGGCTCGCCGTCGGAGAACACCGCCGACTGGATCACCTCGCCGTCGTGCAGGACCGCGATCAGGTTGCCGGGCGCCTGACCGACGAACGCGGTCAGCGCCTCGGCGTCCTCGGTGAGCTCATGGCCGGCCTGGGCCTCGCGCCACTTCTCGAAGGAGTGGCTGAAGGCCGCCAGCGACCGCGACACCTCGGTATCGCTCATCGTCGACACGTAGGTGTGCAGGCTGTACACCGACAGCGCCCCGACCGCGGCCAGGGCTACCGTGACGATCGCGCTGACGCCCAGCACCAACTGGCGGCGCAGCGAGCGGGGCCACCACCATTTGGTTCTCGGCGGCATCAGCGGGTCACGGCGCGGGCCGCAGCATGTAACCCACACCGCGCACGGTGTGGATCATCGGCTCGCGGTCCGTGTCGACCTTCTTGCGCAGGTAGGAGATGTACAGGTCGACGATGCTGGACTTCCCGCCGAACCCGTAGTTCCACACCCGGTCGAGGATCTCGGCCCGGCTCAGGGCCCGGCGCGGGTTACGCATCAGGTAGCGCAGCAGCTCGAACTCGGTCACCGTGAGATTGATCGGCTCCCCGCCGCGGGTGACCTCGCGGCTGGCACCGTCGAGCACCATGTCCCCGACTTTGAGCGTCTCGTCGGACGGTGGCGTGGTGTGACTGGACCGGCGCAGCAATCCGCGCAGCCGGGCCACCAACTCCTCGAGGCTGAACGGCTTGGTCATGTAGTCGTCGGCGCCGGCAGTCAACCCGGAGACCCGGTCCAGCACCGAGTCCCTGGCCGTCAGAAACAGCGTCGGCGTGTAGCCGTCGGCCTCGCGCACGCGCTGCAGAATCTGCAGGCCATCGATGTCGGGCAGCATGATGTCGAGCACCACGACGTCGGGCTCGATCTCGTCGAACTTGGCGACCGCGTCATGGCCGTTGTGGGCCACATCGACCTCCCAGCCCTCATAGTGCAGTGCCATCTTCACGAGGTTGGTCAGCGCCGGTTCATCGTCGACCAGCAACACCCGAATGGCCGATCCATCGGCACGGTGGATCTTCGGCAACTGTCCGAGGATGGCCTGCCGCGGTTGCTGAGCACGAGGAGAAACCGACATGGTGGTCATATTTCCATTGTGAGCAGTACACACACCGTTGTCACGGAGTTCATATGGAGTTCTAAGGGAATGCTGTCCCGCCCCTGGCCTGTATGACCTACATCACCTTCACATCTCATGGTGATCCGGCCCAGAATTGTTGCAATACATATGTTTTCGACACGGTTAGGTGAACACTCGGTGCCGGCCATATGTTTGCCTGATCGATTTGCCCTGCATACCAGCCAAATTCGCCTTCTGATACTTCTGCGAAACATTTGGGTTCTCTATGCATGGCCCAAACTTCCTTGCGCCTACTCACAGCGATAAATACTCTCGCCCACAGCAATTGGGTGTTGCCGAGTTACGCACGAGCCATAAGTCGACTTGTGTCGCACTGTGCTCCAACACCTTTCGAAGTTGTTTACCGACAACGACGTCAATAACTTTGCGCGGGCAGCAACGAGGCGTGCCCGCGCATCACCAACTCCAGACGGAGGCGAGCAATGCAGCAAACCACCCAACTCGCAGAGCGGGCCAGAGCCGTTCTGCGTTACGACCTTCCGGCCTCGCTGGTGGTCTTCCTGGTCGCCCTGCCTTTGTCGCTGGGCATCGCCGTGGCCTCGGGCGCGCCGGTGCTGGCCGGCATCATCGCCGCCATCGTCGGCGGCATCGTCGCCGGTGCCCTGGGCGGATCGCCGCTTCAGGTCAGCGGCCCCGCGGCCGGGCTGACCGTGATCGTCGCCAGCTTGATCTCGCAATTCGGCTGGGCGGTCACCTGTGCCATCACCGTGTGCGCGGGTGTGCTGCAGGTGCTGTTCGGCCTGAGCCGGGTGGCGCGCGCCGCACTGGCCATCTCCCCGGTCGTCGTGCACGCGATGCTGGCCGGCATCGGCATCACCATCGCGCTGCAGCAGGTCCACGTGCTGCTCGGTGGCAGCTCCAACAGCTCAGCCTGGGCCAACGTCACCGAACTACCTGGCCAGCTGATCAACGCGCACGGCCACGGGGTCATCCTGGGCGGGCTCGTGATCGCCATCCTGGTCGGCTGGCGCTGGGTACCCGCGGCCGTCAAAAAGGTCCCCGGGCCCCTGGTGGCCATCGTCGGCGTCACCGCACTGTCGTTGCTGGCACCGTTCAGTGACGTCACCCGCATCCAGATCAACGGCTCCCTGCTCGACGCCCTGGCGCTGCCCAGCCTCCCCGAGGGCAATTGGGGCGCGTTCGCCGCAGGCGTGCTGACCGTCGCCCTGATCGCCAGCGTCGAGAGCCTGCTCTCGGCGGTGTCGGTGGACCGCATGCACACCGGCCCGCGGACCAACTTCGACCGCGAGATGATCGGGCAGGGCACGGCCAACATGATCTCCGGTGCGATCGGCGGCCTGCCCGTCACCGGCGTCATCGTGCGCAGCTCCACCAACGTCGCCGCCGGGGCCCGCACCCGGGCGTCCGCCATCCTGCACGGCGTGTGGATCCTGATTTTCGCCGTGCCGTTCGCCGGTCTGGCCCAGATGATCCCCACCGCCGCCCTGGCCGGCCTGCTGATCGTCATCGGCTGCCAGCTGGTCAAGCGCGCCCACATCGAAACCGCCAGGCGCACCGGCGATCTCGCGGTCTACGCGGTGACCGTCGCCGGAGTGGTGTTCCTCAACCTGCTCGAAGGCGTGCTGATCGGCCTGGCCCTGGCGGTCGCGCTGACCGTCTGGCGGGTGGTGCGCACCAACATCGTCGCCGAGCCCACCGGTGAGGACACCTGGCGCGTCGCCATCGAAGGTTCCTGCACCTTCCTGTCCCTGCCCACCCTGACCAGCGCGCTGGCGCGGGTGCCCGCGGGCACGTCGGTGACCGTCGAGCTGTCGGTCGACTTCATCGACCACGCCGCCCACGAGACGATCGAAGAGTGGCAGCGCCAGCACGTGGCCACCGGCGGCACCGTCGACATCCACGATGTCGGTGCGGTCGAGATGGGCAGCGCCGTCACCGGTCCGCCGATGCGTGGGTTCACCCCGTTCGACAAGCGTTCCGGTGTGGTGCCGTGGAGTTCCTGGCAGCGTGAGGAGTCGGCGTCCGTCCTGCACGGCCTGGCCGCCTACCACCGTCGCACCGCCCCGGTGCTGCGCCCGCACCTGCAGGAACTGGCACATGCGCAGCGCCCTGAGACGCTGTTCCTCACCTGCGCCGATTCGCGGGTGGTGCCCAACGTCATCACCAGCAGCGGCCCGGGTGACCTGTTCACGGTGCGCAACGTCGGCAACATGGTCCCCGCAGGCCAGGCCGACGCCTCGATCGAGGCGGCCATCGCGTTCGCGGTCGACAAGCTCGACGTCTCCTCGATCGTGGTGTGCGGGCACTCCAGCTGCGGTGCGATGACCGCGATGCTGGGCAAGACCGATCCGGGTGACAAGCACCTGGAATCCTGGCTGGCCCACGGCAATCCGTCCCTCTCGGCGTTCGACGAAGGCCGCCACCCGGTGGCCCTGTCGGCGGCCGAGGCCGGCTTCGGCGTGGTCGATCAGCTGTCGATGGTCAACATCGCAGTACAGGTGCAGACCCTGCAGGCCCATCCATTGGCGCGCCGGGTCAACGTCATCGGCCTCTTCTACGACATCGCCAGTGCGGCCGTGTTGCGGGTGACGCCCACGCACGTCGAGACCTTGGCCGACGCCGCCTGACCCTCCCCTCGGCACCGCGCACCCCAGCACCCCGCACCCCAGCACCGCGAGCGTGCGTGTCTGCTGCCCGACACACCGGATTTGGGCAACAGTTCACGCACGCTCGCGGTGTCTTGTCAGTGCTCGGGCCCCGGCCGAACGGGACGTTCCAGCAACGCGCAGATCCCTGACGAGGCTGGCGGATTCACCCGCACACCCGCCTGCGTTTGTCCCGGGGTGCACACTGGCGCCGCGCGAGCGTGCGCAAAGTGCAGACAAAAAGAACCGCGAGCGGCGTGTCCAGCAGCAGACACGCACGCTCGCGGTGCAGAGAGATCAGGTGCCGAGAGATCAGTAGTGGCCGGGGCCGCGGCCGGCCATGTCCTCCAGGCGGCGGATGCGGTCGTCGATCGGCGGATGCGTCGAGAACAGCTTGCCGATGCGCTCGCCGGCCCGGAACGGGCTGGCGATCATCAGATGCGCCTGATCGGCCAACTGCGGCTGCGGGGGCAGCGGCGCCGCCTCGACACCGCCGGAGATCTTGCGCAGCGCCGAGGCCAATGCCAGTGGGTCACCGGTCAATTCGGCACCGGACTGGTCGGCCTGGTACTCCCGCTGGCGGGACACCGCCAGCCGGACCACGGTGGCCGCGATCGGGCCCAGCAGCGAAACCAGCAGCATGGCAATCGGATTCGTACCCTCGCGGTTACCGCCGAACATCCCCGCGAACATCGCCATGTTGGCCAGAGCAGTGATCACCGACGCCATCGCGCCGGCAACACACGAGATCAGGATGTCGCGGTTGTAGACGTGGGAGAGCTCGTGGCCGAGAACCGCACGCAGCTCACGCTCGTTGAGGATCTGCAGAATGCCGGTGGTGCAGCACACCGCGGCGTTGCGGGGGTTGCGTCCGGTGGCGAACGCGTTCGGGTTCGCGGTGTCGGAGATGTACAGGCGCGGCATCGGCTGATGCGCCGTGGTGGCCAACTCCCGCACGATCCGGTAGATCTCGGGCGCCTGCACCTCGGTGATCGGCTGGGCGTGCATCGCGCGCAGCGCCATCTTGTCGCTGTTGAAGTACACGTAGACGTTCATGCCGACGGCGAACAGCACCGCCAGGTACATCACGTTGCGGCCGAACAACGAACCGACGAACACGATCAACGCCGAAAAACCGACCAGCAACAGGAATGTCTTGATTCGGTTCGCGTGCGGGTTCCACGTCATCGCAGTTTCCTCCTAGGCAACTACTCGGCAACCATCGCTGATTAAACGCTCAGTTACCGCCCGTGGTTCCTCAAATCAGCCGTGACGGTTCACCGTGTAGTCCACAAGAGTGGCCAGTGCGTCGCGCCCCGGCCCGGCCGGGAGGCCCGCCAACTCGTCGCGGGCCTGCGCCGCATACTCGGCCACCGTTTCCTTGGCCCGCGCCATGCCGGCCGACCGGCGCAGCAGCGTCAGCGCCTCGGCCACGTCCTCGTCGCGCTCGACCGGACCGGCCAGCAACTCCCGCAGCCGGTCGGAATCCGGGCCCGACTCGCGCAGCGCGTAGAGCACCGGCAGGGTGTGCACGCCCTCCCGCAGGTCAGTGCCCGGAACCTTGCCCGATTCATCGGGATCGCTGTCGATGTCGATGATGTCGTCGGAGATCTGAAAGGCGGTGCCCACGATGCCGCCGAGCCGGTGCAGCCGGTCGATCTGGTCGGCGTCGGCACCCGAGAAGGTCGCGCCGAATCGGCCCGAGGCGGCGATCAGGCACGCGGTCTTCTCGTAGACCACCTTGAGGTAGTGGTCGACGGAATCGACATGCTCGGCCGCGCCGCGGGTCTCGCGCATCTGACCGGTCACCAGCTGGGCGAATGTGTCAGCAATCACACGCACCGCGTCGGGCCCGAGCAGCGAAACCAGCCGCGAGGCCGTGGCGAACAGGTAGTCGCCGGCCAGGATGGCGATGTTGTTGCCCCAGCGGGCATTGGCGCTGGGCGCCCCGCGCCGCATCTGGGCCTCGTCCATCACGTCGTCGTGATAGAGCGTGGCCAGGTGCACCAGCTCGATCACCGCACCGGCGATCGCGACCTCTGGATCGTCCGGCCGGGGGCCCAGTGACGCCGAGAGCACGGTGAACAGTGGGCGGAACCGTTTTCCGCCGGCCTGGAACAGGTGCTGGACGGCCTCGGCCATGAGCTCGTCGGCTTTGCCCAGCTCATCAGACATCAGTTGTTCGATCCTGGCGACGCTGTCCCGGACATCGGCGGCGAACGCCGCGTCCCCGAAATCAACGCCTGCCACCACAGTCGCTGGTGTCCTCATTCGTCCAACATACTGGGAGCAATGGACACCAAGGCAGACGTGGTCGTTGTCGGCGCCGGACCGGCCGGGTCGGCGGCCGCCGCATGGGCGGCTCGAGCCGGTCGCGACGTACAGGTCGTCGACGCGGCCCAGTTCCCGCGGGACAAGTCCTGCGGCGACGGACTGACGCCGCGGGCGGTTGCCGAGCTGGAACGGCTCGGCATGGGGCCGTGGCTCGACACCCGCATCCGGCACCACGGCCTGCGGATGTCGGGATTCGGCGCCGATGTCGAAGTGCGGTGGCCCGGACCGTCGTTCCCGTCCACCGGAAGCGCGGTGCCGCGCACCGAACTCGACGACCGGATCCGCTCGGTCGCCGCCGACGACGGCGCCAAGATGCGATTGGGTGTCAAAGCCGTTGGGGTCGACTACGACTCACACGGACGGGTGAAGTCCATCCAGCTCGACGACGGCGCCACGATCGGCTGCTCACATCTGATCGTGGCCGACGGGGCCCGCTCCACCTTGGGCCGCGTGCTGGGCCGCACCTGGCACAAGGAAACCGTGTACGGCACCGCCATCCGCGGTTACCTCGCGACGCCGCGCGCCGACGAGCCGTGGATCACCTCGCATCTGGAGCTGCGATCCCCCGAAGGCCAGGTGCTGCCCGGCTACGGCTGGATCTTCCCGCTGGGCAACGGTGAGGTGAACATCGGTGTGGGCGCGCTCGCGACGGCCAAACGACCCGCTCACGCCGCCCTGCGGCCGCTGCTGTCGTACTACACCCAGCTGCGCCGCGAGGAATGGGGATTTTCCGGGGAGCCGCGGGCCGCGCTGTCGGCGTTGCTGCCGATGGGCGGCGCGGTATCCGGGGTGGCCGGGCCGAACTGGATGCTGGTCGGCGACGCGGCAGCCTGCGTCAACCCGCTCAACGGCGAGGGCATCGACTACGGGCTGGAAACCGGACGGCTGGCCGCCGAACTGCTGGGATCCGGCGACTATTCACACGTGTGGCCGGCCCTGCTGCAGGACCACTACGCGCAGGGGTTCTCGATCGCCCGGCGACTGGCCCTGCTGCTCACGCTGCCCCGGTTCCTGCCGGCCTCCGGCCCGGTGGCGATCCGCTCGTCGTTCCTGATGAACATCGCGGTGCGGGTGATGGGCAACCTGGTCACCGAGGAAGACCACGACTGGGTGGCCCGGGTATGGCGGACGGCCGGGCTGGCCTCGCGCCGGCTGGATCAGCGCAAGCCGTTCAGCTGATCGCGCTCATTTGCGGTTGAGCATCCAGATCCGGGTCGACAACGCCGTCGCAAAGGCACACCACAGCGGGTAGGGCGTGAGCACCGCGCCGGGAGCGCCCTGGGCCTGTACCGCGCGACGGGTCAGATCGGCACTGCTGGCGGTCAGCGCGGCGGCCGTGACGGCCGCGGCGCCGAGCTGACGCCGGGAGAAGAACACCCATGACCACGCGGCGTTGACGGCCAGGTTCCCGGCCAGCGCCACCGTGTAGACCCGGGTTTCGTCGTCCTTGCCCTCGGCACGCAGCCGGTCGATCGTGCGAGCCGATACGACCGCGATGCCCGCGTACAGGATCGGCCAGACGATCGGAAAGGCTTGGCGCGGAGGCTGAAAGGACGGCTTGCGCAGCGACTCGTACCACGCGGATTGTGCGGGCCGGCTGGCCATGCCGCCGACGAGTGCAGTGGTCAATGCCGCAGTGGCCGTCTTGGCCAGGGTGATCGGTCGCATGCGTGCCTACATACCCCGATCGGGTGGTTTGCACACGTAGGCGCCGCGCGTCAGCGGTACTCGCACAGGTAGGCCGTCTCGGTTTCGACGCGCACCTGGAACTTGCTGTCGGCGGGCACGGTGAATTGTGCTCCGGCCGCGAACGTTTCCCACTCCTCGCGACCGGGCAGCTTGACCGTCAGCGCACCGGAGACCACCCGCATGATCTCGAGCTGCGAGGTGCCGAACTCGTACTCACCGACAGCCATGACGCCCACGGTCGCAGTTCCCTCCGGCGTGGTGAAGCCGATCGAGGCGACGTCGCCACCGAAGTACTCGTTGACCTTGAACAATGCAGCTCCTTGAACTCGAGTGAGCGGTCAGGATACCGGGCCGGGGAACAGCGGCCGGGGGCTACACCACGTACTTGAGCACCCCGAGCATCGCGTTCTCATCTGCCGGCTCACCGGCGCAGCGCGCCAGCCCGGCCAGCATGGCCGACGTGTCCATCCCGGTGCCGATCAGCACCAACTCGGTACCACCAGCGCGCCGTTTCTCGAAGCGCAGCGAGCTGCCGACAAGCTGCAGCAGGAACCGCTGCGCGCCGAAGTCGACGAAACCCTTCGCGCGGTACAGCCCTTCGGGGCGATCCCGCAGAAACTCCATGAACAATCGCGGGTTCACCGCGGTGTCGGTGCGGAACTCGACACTCTGATACTCGGGATGGTCGTGATCATGCTGCTCGCGCAGCAGTTCGTCGAAGGACAGCTGGGCCTGCGGCGCCCGCTCCGGCGGGTCGATCAGCAGCTTTGGGTCGATGCGGGCAAAGTCGGTGGGCAGCACCGGAACCCGCGGATTGAGCTCACGGATCCGTGTCATCAGGCCGTCGATGTCGGTGCACGAGGACGCCTTGTTGAGCACCACCAGATCGGCGACCGGCACCCCATGACTTAGCTCGGGCTGCAAGCCGTCGAGCACCAGGACCAGACCGGCGTAGTGGAAGCGGGCATCGTCGGCGGTGATGATTGTGCGGGCCACGGCGGCGGGTTCGGCCACGCCGCTGGCCTCCACCACGATCAGATCCAGCCGGGGTTTGACGGCCGCGAGCTTGCCCAGCATCTCACCGACCTCGTCGTCGTCGACCGCACAGCAGATGCACCCGTTGGACAACGAGGCCATCGCGTCGACCTGACCGGCCACCAGCATGGCGTCGATGTTGACCGCGCCGAAATCGTTGACCAAGGCGCCGATCCGGACACCGCGACCGTTGCGCAGCAGGTGATTGAGCAACGTGGTCTTGCCGGCTCCGAGGTGGCCGGCGACCGCCAGCACGGGTACCGATCCGGTCGTCACCGGGCCATCGTAAGGTTATTGGCAATGGTTTTCATCTGAGCAGGTCAGGTCGGCCAGCGGGTGTCGACGATGTCGAGCGCGTGGGGCAGCCTGGCCCGGTACCGCGCCTTGTCGGCGGCCTTGAACGGGCCCCACCACGGCGCCTGGAACAGCTCGACGATCTTGACCTTCGGGCCGTTGTAACCCGAGGCCAGCAGCACCCCGTTGGCGGCATAGCGACCACCCTCGTTGGCGCCCTCCATCGTCGTGACGTTCTGGTCGGTCTTGATCCACTCGCCGGCCAGGAACAGGTTGTCGATCCCGGTCGTGGCCTCGGGCCGGCGGGCCCACGAGCCCGGATCCTGGATGAACAGCGGTTCGTCGTTGCGCACATTGGGCGTGCCCGAATCGATGATCGACGGATCGAGGAACCACGAGTGCAGCATCGCGTCGGTGAGCACGGTTCCGGTGTCGTTGAGGTGCGCCTTGATCTGGGCCCAGGCCTCGGCGGCGATCTGCGGCGGCGTGCACTGCCGGGCGCTGAGCCCGTTGAAGTTCCCCGGGGTGCTCCAGTCCGAGAGGATCGCCGAGAGGCAGTCCTTGACGGTCCCGTCGCCATAGGAGGTCAGCGGTCGCTTCCAGAACTGGGCTTCACTGATCGATGTGAGTCCCCAGCCGGAGTCGACGTAGTTGACGTGGCCCTTGGTGACGTCGACGCGCTCGCGCAGGAAGAACATCAGGCCGTTCATCCACTCGGTGCGCAGCGCGGCCACCGCGGCCAGCTTGGGGTCGGCGGCGATGACGTCGGGCGTGAGCACCGCCGCGAGCTTTTCGCACGGCACCGCCGAGATGTACCAGTCGGCCACCACCGGCTGAGCGACCCCGTTGCCGTCCACCACCGTGGCCGAGGCGATGTGGCGGCCGTTGGGGGTCAACCGGGCCAGCGCCTGCCCGAGCCGGAACGTCACGCCGAGTGACTGCAGGTGCGCCACCCACGGGTCGATCCACTGCAGGCTGGTGGGGCCGTTGAGCACCCGGTCGAAACCCTTGTTGTCGATGTCGTTTCCCAACAACAGGATCGACCACACCGAGGCCTCACCGACGAGCCCGATCGAATGAGCGCTGGCATCTTTGGATTTGGAGGCGGCCAGGTTGCGGATGATGCCGTCGGCCAGATACCGGTTGTATTCCTTGCTCTTGCGGTCCGCCCCGATGTACTTCTCCCACGTCATGTTGTCCCACTGGCCGAGCTTGCGCTCGTCGCAGCTGGTGACGTACACCGCGAGCTTCTGCGCGGCGTACACCGCCTCCAGCGGCGGCAACCGGAACAGTGTCTGGAACACCGCGGCCACCGACTCGGTGAACGCCTTCGGGGTGATGGGATTGGGCAGCGTCGGGATCGGAAACGGCAGCGGGATGGTGAGATCCGCCCGCCCCAGCCCCGAGTGCAGGTATGACGTGGCCCGGGTCAGGTTCTGCCAGACCCCGAAGGTATTGCCGGCGAACGGGATGCGCCGCATGGTGTCGGTGACATTGCGGTAGAAGCCCGGGAAGAACCGGAAACCGTGCTCGGCCGGCAGCGGACTGCCCGACGGACTCGGTGCGGGGATCGACCGCGCTTTGCCGCCCAACGCTTTTCGTTCGAACACGGTGACGCGGTATCCGCGCTCGGCCAGTTCGTGAGCGGCGGTCAGACCAGCCACCCCGGCCCCGAAGATCGCGACGGTGGACCCCGGGGCCGCGTGCGCGGTTCCCGGCCTGCTCAACGCCGCCGCGGCCATTCCCGCCGTGGCCGTGCCGGCCAGAAACGACCGCCGTGAAATGTGACGTTCCCCAACCCCACCCGACATACCGATACCACCTCAGCTCGGCAACCCCTGTGGGCGATAAGTTAATCGTGGTTCTGTCTCATACCCGGCCGACACGCCGAGTTGAATTGGGCTGCGTTCGTTCGATCTGCTAGTCACAAAATCGGCATCAGAATGCTTCTGTACCTCTAAAGACAGGTCTCCACAGCTCGAGAATGGCCATTCACTTAATTCTTGCGCAGAGGTCACGAAATGTGACATGCTCCACAAGCGACCGGGGGGTCGAAACAGTGCTCAGCACAGCCGGTGGTCACCGGCCGGCCCCGCGCATGCCACGAACAAGCGCGGAAGGAACTCGATGACCTACGAGCTACCAGCGTCCAAGGGCCCCGTACGGGACGTGCTGGTCCAGGGCGGCTACGTGCTCGGCTTCTCGGTGCAGGCGCTCGTCAGCGTCGTCACCGCGTTGGTCCGCCGGCGCCTGGTGCTCGACGAGGTCGTCACCCAGACCCTGTTCATCGGCCGCGTGTGCACCGGGCCGGCGCTGCTGCTGATGATGCCGATCGGCGTGTTCATCGCGGTGTCCGTGGGCGAGCTGGCGGGGCGTATCGGCGCCGGCGGCTACTCCGGCGCGGTGGTGGCGTTCATCATCGTCGGCCAGGCCGCGGCCCTGGTGTGCGCCTTGATGATGGCCGGGGTGGCGGGCTCGGCGATCTGCACCGACCTGGGATCGCGCACCATTCGCGAGGAGATCGACGCCATGGAGGTCATGGGCCTGGACGTGATCGAGCGCCTGGTCGCGCCGCGCCTGGTCGCCGCTGTGATCGTGGCCCTGGCCCTGTGCTCGATCGTGACCTTCGGCGGCGTGATGGCCTGCTACCTCTACCACATCAGCGTGCAGCACCTGCCCGCCGGAACGTTTCTGGCCACGTTCAGCCAGTACGGCCAGGTGTCGGATTTCGTCATGGCACTGATCAAATCGGCAGTGTTCGGACTGACCGCCACCCTGGTCGCCACCTTCAAGGGCCTGCACGCCAAGGGCGGGGCGGGCGGGGTGGCCAACGCGGTGAACGAGGCGGTGGTGCTGGCCTTCGCCCTGGTGTTCATCCTCAACACCACGATGTCGGCGCTGTACACCGTGGTGGTTCCGGCCGTGGGCAGTTACTGATGACCGCGGTCACCAGCAGCGCTGCACTGCACCGGGTTTCACGGCCCGCGCTCGCCGGGTACGACGCCCTTGCCGTCGCCGGCCAGCACGTCACCTTCTACGCCAAGGTTCTCGCCTCGCTGCCGTATGCCCTGGTGCGCTACCGCAAGCACACGCTGAGCCAGATCGGCGAGGTGACGTTCGGCACCAGCTCGCTGCTGTCCGGCGGCGGAACCATCGGCATCGTGTTCGCAATGTCGCTGGCCGCGGCGATGATGCTCGGCGTCGAGACCCAGCGCGGCCTGGACCTGGTCGGGATGAACACGCTCTCGGGCATGCTCGCCGCGATCGCCAACACCCGTGAACTGGCGCCGGTGGTGGTGGCAATCGCGTTGGCAGCCAAGGTCGGAACGGGTTTCACCGCCCAGATCGGCGCCATGCGAATCTCCGACGAGATCGATGCGATCGACGCCATGGCGCTGCGCTCGATCCCCTACCTGGTGGGTACCCGGGTGCTGGCCTCGGTCGTCTGCGTCATCCCGATCTACATGATCGGGCTGCTGGCGAGCTACCTGTCCACCCGCACCGTGGTGGTGATCTTCAACGGTGCCTCGCCCGGCACCTATGACTACTTCTTCCATCTGGCCCTCGGTCCGCAGGACCTGCTCTACTCCGGCATCAAGGCCGTCGTCTTCGCGATCGTGGTGGCGCTCGTGCACTGCACCTACGGTTACTTCGCCTCGGGCGGACCTGCCGGCGTGGGCCAGGCCGCGGGCCGGGCGCTGCGCACCGCGATCCTCGCTGTCGGCATCCTCGACGTGCTGCTCACCTTCGCGCTGTGGGGCCTGGTCCCCGAGATCCCCGGGATGGGAATGTGAAGCGCCTCAAGGGATCCCGCAGGCCTGCCGAACCCAGCCGGGCGAAACTGGCGCTACGCGGACTGGCGGCGGCCGCCGTCGCCACGGCCGTGGCGGTCGTACTGGTGGCCCGGGCCTCGGGGCATCTGGAGCGCAGCGCCGATGTGTTCGTGGGTGTTCCGGTGTCGGCCGGGTTGATCACCGGCGGATCCCCGGTCCGCTATCACGGGGTCAACGTCGGACGTATCGCCGACATCGAGTCGGGCACCCGAACGTCGCGGGTCCGGCTGGCGATCGAACCCGGCAGCCTGGGCATCATCCCGTCCTCCGCGGTCGCACGGATCGTGCCCCGCACCTTCTTCGGCGACATCTACCTGCAACTCGTCGACCCGCAAGGCAGCCGGTCGACGACCGGACTTAAGCCCGGCGACACCGTTGCGGTGGACGACAGTCCCGACGCGATGGCGCTCTACGACGTGTTCACCAAGATCGTCGAACTGTTCTCCCAGATCAAACCCGAGCGCATGCAAACCGCCCTGACCGCGATCAGCCAGTCGCTGCGCAACCGCGGCACCGAACTGGGCACGACGATCGACAACCTGAGCGCGAGCGCCGAGGTGCTGACCCCGTCACTGGTGCGATTCCTCGACACCACACCGCAATTCCGAGATGTGATGGCCTCACTGAACACCGCAACCCCCGACATCATCTCCACGCTTTCGGCCGCCACGTCGGTGTCCAACCGGATGGTCGACGACCAGAAGAAGTTCGCCTCGGCCATCGACGGCTTCGCCCGGTTCTCGTCGGTGCTCACCGCGTTCATGTCCGATCACCGCGAACAGCTGATCACCGTCGTCGACTCGGCCGGAAAGATCATGGCCACCACCGCCACCCAGCCGCTCGGACTGGTCGACACACTGGCCGGTGCGCAGTCCTTCGGCGAGGCCGGTGCGAAGGTGTTCGCGACGGGCAAGTTCAACATCACCGCCGTGGCGACGTTCGCCGGGCCGATGCCGTACGCGCTGCAGGACTGTCCGGTCTACGGCACCACGCAGGGTGCCCGCTGCGCTGAATCGGCACCCTCCGGCGAGGTGCCTGCGCTGTCGGAGGACGTTCTGGCCCGCCCGGCCGCCGAACTCCCGGTCAACCCGTTCACTCCGCCGGCGCCGCACCTGCCCATGCAGTCGAACCTGCCGCCGGGACCCGGGCTGCCGCAGTCGGCGCCGATGCCCACCGAACGTTCCAGGGGCCGCGCCGGCCTCGGCGGTCGTCGACGCCGACGGCCAGGCCCATGCCCTGGCAGTCCTGCAGGACGAACTGGTCCCGCCGGCCGGCGCGCCCTCGACCCAACCCAACATCGCCACGGTGCTCATGCTCGGCCCGCTGGTGCGCGGCACGGAAGTACAGGTCTCATGAACCGCAACGGTCGGTGGCAGTCGTGGGCCAAGCTGGGCGCCTTCGGCACGGCCGGGGTGCTCAGCGCGGTCCTGGTGATCAACACCCTGTCGGTGCCGGTGCGCGGCAGCACCGTCACCTATCAGGCGCAGTTCACCAGCGTCGAGGGCCTCAACGTCGGAAACCCGGTGACCATGAACGGCATTCGGATCGGGCGAGTTGACTCGATCCGGTTCGCCCCCGACGCCGACGGCACCAGCCGGGCCGATGTCGACATCGAGGTCAACTCCGATTTCACCCTGACGAGCAATGTCACCGCGGCGGTGCGTTACGGCGACATGCTCGGCGCCCGCTATGTGGCGCTGTCCGATCCGGGCGGCGCGATCATGGACGTCTCCACCGACGAGCCCCCGGCCCGCCTGGCCGCCGGCGGCGTCATCCCGCTGGCCCAGACCTCGCCCGCGGTGGATCTGACCGCGCTGCTCAACGGGTTCAAGCCGCTGTTCGATGCACTGGCCCCCGAGCAGGTCAACACGCTGACCCGCGGATTCGTCGAGACCTTCAGCGGCCAGGCCCAGACCTTGACCACGCTGCTCACCCAGATCGCCGCCATGACATCGTCTTTGAGCAATAACGCGGGTATCTTCACCCAGCTGATCGACAACATGTCAGCGCTCATGCAGACCATGAACACGCGCCGGCCTCAACTGGAGCAGATGCTGCAGGGGCTCAACCGGCTCAGCGCCGCGGTGACCTCCGGCGACCGGCAATTCGAGATGCTCATCGATCAGGGCAATGCCGTGCTGGCCACCCTGGCCCACACGGTCAACAACTCCAGCGCCGCCTACGGAGACACCATCACCAACCTCAACTCGATGTTGCAGACCTGGCAACCCAATACCGAGGAATTCACCACCCTGCTGGCCCGGCTCCCCGAGTTCGGCGACGCGATCAACCGGACCTCCAGCTACGGCGGGTTCGTCAGCCTGTACCTGTGCAACTTCACCCTCAAGATCCGCAGCCACGAAGCCAACATCTTCGGCAGCAGGCACTCCGAGGTGTGTTTGTAATGATGCTCCTCGTCAAACTGATCGACCTCTTCGTCGGGGCGGTGATCTTCCTCTTCGTCAAGGATCAGCGCAAGCACAACCCGTCAATCCCGTTGGCGCTGGGCATGATCGGAACCATCACGCTCGTCGCCATCATGGTGATCTCGATCGGGATCCCCCGCGCGGTCTACCACGTGCGCACCAACGCCCATGTCGCCGAACTCGCCAATGCCAGCGGCCTGTCCGGCGGTGACCCGGTATATGTCGCCGGGGTGCCTGCCGGCCGCGTGGAAGACGTGGCCCTAGCCGTTGACCGGGTCCGCGTCGGCTTCCGACTGGACAAGGCGCAGGCTCTGGGCAACCGCACCACGGTCACGGTGCGACTGCGGACCGTGCTGGGCAAGCGGTTCCTGGATGTCATGCCGGCCGGAACCGTCAACGGCCTGGATTCCAACGTGATCCCGTTGTCGCGCACCACAGTTCCCTACAGTCTCGACGAGGTGGGGCGGAAGGCCGCCGACACCGCCGAGCATGTCGACCAACAGCCGTTGACCGCCATGATGAGCACCCTGGCCGAGACCATGCCGGGCAACAGCACCGAACTCGGCCAGGCGCTGGCCGGGATCAGCGCGGCCAGCTCGGCCTTCGCCGGCAACGGCGACAAGATCGACGAGATCCTGCGGATCAGCCGGCACATGGCCGAAATGCTGTCCCACCAGACGGATTCACTGGCCGATACCGCCGCCAACGCGCAGTACATCGTGACCTCGCTGGCCGCGCGCCGCCAGGCGCTGACCGACATCGTGCACAACCTGACGGCGATCGTAGGGCAGCTGGCCGCGATCTACACCGAGAAGCAGGCCGATTTCAGCAGTCTGATCGCCGGCCTCACTGCGGTCACCGGAACCTTGAAAGCCAACGTGGACAAGATCGACCAGACCCTGCAGAACATGCCCCCGGCGATCCGTGCCGTCACCAACGCCACCGGCAACGGCAATTGGGCCGACGTCAACTCGCCGTCCGTGGTGATGCCCGACAACCTGTTGTGCTTCCTCAACGTTCAGCGGGAGTGCCGATGACACGTAGAGCCGTAATGGCGATCCTGACAGTGGTGTGCGTGGCGGTAGGAGGCTGGTACGTGTTCGGCCGCACCGACCGGGCGCGGACGGTGCACGCCGACTTCGGCTACATCAACGGCATCTACCCGGGAAGCAAGGTCACCGTGCTCGGGGTTCCGGTGGGACGCGTCACCGCGGTGACCCCGCAGGGGACCACGGTGCGGGTCACCATGACCCTGCCGGACGATGTCATGCTGCCCGCCGAACCCGACGCCTATGTGGTCAGCCCGGCGCTGATCAGCGACCGCAGTGTCGAACTCGGGCCGGCCTACAACGGTTCCGGGCCCACCCTGGCCGACGGGCACATCATCGGAGCTGACCGCAGCCACTCCCCGATCACCTTCGACAGCATGCTCGGCAGCCTGAGCACGTTGACCTCCGCGATCGGCCCCGAGCAGGGCGACATCGGCGCGGTGCTGACCCGCGGTGCCGACCAATGGCGCGACCAGGGCAAGCTTTTCAACTCCGCGATGCGCAACCTCAGTGCGGCCAGCGGGGTGCTCGGCGCCCGGGCAGAGGACATCGGCGCGGTGGTGGACAACCTCAGCACGCTGATGGCGGCGTTCAACCAGCGGCAGGTGTCGTTGAACCAGATGGTCGACGAACTCGGCCAGGTCGGTGGCAGCTGGGCCGACACAGGCGTCGACATCGCCCAGCCCATGGCCGATCTCAAGGTGGTCCTCGATCAGGTCGACACCTTCGTCACCCAGCACGGTGACGACCTCGGCACCATCGCGGCCAATCTCAACGCCGTCGGGGATGTGCTGACCGCCAAGCAGCCCCAGCTGGCCGAGTTCATGGACCTGGTGCCGCTGATGATGCAGAACCTGTCCAACACCGTCGGCCCCGACCGGCGCGGCCGGATCCGGCTCAACGTGTCCACGGTGCTCAGCCAGTTCGCCGCCGCGCAGAACTTCTGCGACCGCACCATGTTGCCGATGTGTGTGGGCGCCGGGATCACCAACCCGATCTCCTACCCGATCAGCCGCTCGGACCCGCTGGGCATCGTGTCCGCCGTGACCGGCAACGCCCCGGCGCCGAACCCGAAGTACCCGAGGTGACCGGTCATGCGTAGATCCCTGCCCAAGCCCACCCTCACCGGCGCTGCCACCGGCTGCGCGCTCGTGGTCGCCGCCGCGGCCGTTTGGGCCTTGAGCGATATCGGAATTCAGGACCTCCCCCTGGGCCGCACCTCCCCCACCGACACCATGGCCGTCACGGTGGTGCTGCCCACCGCCGACGGCATCACCATCGGCGCCGACGTCCGCAACGGGCAGAAGGTGGTGGGCCGGGTCAGCGGGATGAGCCTGGCCGCCTCGGGTGCCTCGGTGCAGCTGAGCCTGGCCGACGCCGAAGGTCTCGACTCCGGAACGGTCGCCAGCGTGGAACTGCCATCGGCCCTGGGCAATCCGTTCGTCCGGCTCAGCAGCGCAACACTGGCCCCGCAACGCGCGCTGCGCGACGGCGATGTCATCCCGCCCAGCCACACCGAACTGGGCCCGCAGATCGAAAGCGCGCTGGCCACATTCGGCGCCCTGCTGTCCCGCAGCGGCGTCGACCAGCTGGCCACGATCGTCACCGAACTGGACAAGGCGTTCGCCGGGAGGGCCGACAAGGTACGCGGGCTGATCGACTCGATGTCGCTGCTGGCCGCCAAGGCCTCCGAACACCAGGGCGAGTTCGATCAGGCAATGAGCCTGGCCGCCAACATCACCGGGCAGTTCGGCCATGAGCAGCAGACGGTGGCCGGCTACCTGGACGCGGTGCCCAAGGTGGTCGCGATGCTCGACGTGCAGCGCGCCAAGCTACAGACACTGTTCTCCTCGACCACCGCGCTGGCCGCCACCGCCAACAGCGTGCTGTCGTCGACCGACCTCAACGCCATGGTCACCGACGCAGGCACCGTCGTCGGGATGATGGGCACTTTCAACGACCGACTGGGCGGGATGCTCACCGCGATGAACACGTTCCTGGAGAAGTTCGGCAACTCGGTGCACGGCGATTACCTGATGTTCGATGGCGCCCTGGATATTCCGGGCACCATCGACAAACTCCTGACCGGAGGGTTGATCGTCAACGGCACCCCGATCACCGGCGACGTGGCGCTCGAAGGGTTCTTGTCGGGAGGTCTGAAATGAGACGCCTGGTAGTGGTGCAGCTGGCGATCTTCGCGGTGATCGCCGCGATCGTCATCCCGTTCGGGGTCCGCTATGTGGCCGGGCCGCAGGGCTTTCGGACACCGATGACGCTGACCGCGACGATGGCCGACGCGTTCGGCCTGACCGCCGGGACCAGCGTCACCGTGCGCGGGGTGCAGGTCGGCACCGTCGACGACGTCTGGCTGGCCCCCGACGGCACCGCCATGGTGCGGCTGGCGATCGACCCGGACACCCGGATCCCGCGCGACGCGATCCTGACCGTCGGGATGGGCACGGCCGCAGGCATTCAGAGCGTGGACATCATGCCGCAGTCCGACGGCGGCCCCTACCTGGCCTCCGGTGACACCATCGCCGCACCGGCCGACCGCCAGCCGATCCAGATGGACCGGATCATGGGCGACACCGCACAACTGGTGAAAGGCGTTGACACCCGGGCGGTTCAGGACGTCGGCACCGAACTGGCGAACGCCTTCGACGGGCTGGGCCCCGATCTGGCCATGCTGTTCGACAACGCGGCGGACGTGTCCACCCGCATCCGCAACCAGACCGGCCAGCTGCAGCCGCTGATCGAGGGCACCGCGGAGCTGGTCACCACCATGGCCGGCCAGGGCGACCCGTTCGTGCGGGGTATGGCGGCCAGCTCACGGTTGGCCAATCAGCTCGACGGCAGCGGTCCGGCGTTCCTGTACCTGACCGACCGCTCACCGTCCGCGCTGGCCTCCCTGCAGCGGGTCCTGGACACCTACCAGGGCACATTCGGTGCCACGCTGGCCAACCTGGCCACCGTCACCCCGATCATCGGGGACCGCACCGAGTCGCTGCAGACCGGGCTGACGACGATCCCCAAGGGCCTGCAGGATCTGACCTCGATCGTCAAGGTCGACGCCACCGGCCAGACCCGCGCCGATTTCTCGTTGATCGCCACCCAGGGACCGGTATGCAACTACGACGTCGACCGCCGCACCATCGGGGACGTCAGTGCCAAAGAACCCAACCTGGTGATGTACTGCCCGCCCGCACCCGACATGCTGATGCGGGGCGCGGTCAACGCACCCCGCCCCAACGACCTCGGCCTGCAGAACTCGCAGACCCCCGGATATCCGATCGGGCCCGAGGTGGTCAACGACCCGGTGCAGATCCCGACCCTGGCCCAGCTGGCCTACAAGTGGCGCAGCATCCTGAAAGGTGGCCCGCAGTGAGCAATTCCGAAGATGACGACCAGCGCGGCGAGGCGGTGCTGACGTTGGAGGATCCCACCGAAGACGAAGTCGACGAGCTCGAGACCGAGGTGGAAACCGAGCCCGAACCCAGCCGGCTCAAGCGCCGGCTGATGGCGGGCCTGCTCGCGCTCGTGGCCGTCGCCGCTGCCGCGGCACTGGTGGTGCTGTCGCTCGGCGAGTACCACCACCGGCAGGACGACGCACGGCGTGGTGAGGCCGTCGCGGTGTCACGCGACTATCTGGTGGCGATGGCCGCCTTCGACTACCAGAAGATGGACGCCAACCGTGACCACATCGTCGCCAACTCATCCCCCGGGTTCGCGGCCAAATACGACGAGATGGTCAAGGCGCTCCGCGACATCGTGGTGACCAGCAAGGGCGTCGCGACTGCCACCGCCGATCACGTCGTCGTCGACTCGCTCGACGGAGGTACCGCCACCGTCGTCGCGTTCGTCGATCAACACGTCACCAATGTGACTGCGCCACAGGGCAGTAACCAGAAATACCGGATGGTGGTCAAGCTGGTGCGCAGCGACGACCGCTGGATCGTCGACGACGTGCAGACCGTGTAATACCTGTTCCGCCACAGTTTTCCCGAGAGGAGTCCCATGCCAGCGACATACGTGGATCTGGCCGCCGAGCCGCGCCTGACCACCGCCGAGACCCGGATCACCGTGACGCAGCGTGTGCCGCGATGGATCCGGAAGAAGGACGTCGACCTGTCCGACGCGCTGGACTTCTGGTCCGCCGCCGGTGCGGCGGCCAACGTCATCATGCAGATGAGCTGGCCCGAAGTCGGCTACGGCGTGGCCGAAAGCCGAGTGGAATCAGGCAGTTTGGTGCACCATCCGTGGAAGCGGCTGCGCACCACCGCGCAGTATCTGACCGTGGCGATCCTCGGCACCGATGAGGAGCGGAACGCCTACCGCGAGGCGGTCAACGTCGCGCACCGGCAGGTCCGGTCCACCGAGGACAGCCCGGTCAAGTACAACGCATTCAACCGCGAACTGCAGTTGTGGGTCGCGGCCTGCCTCTTCATCTTCTACGAGGACACCCATCAGCTGCTCTACGGCACGATGACCGACGAGCAGGCCGAAGGCTTCTACCAGAGCGCCATGACGATCGGCACCACGCTGCAGGTGCTCGAGGAGATGTGGCCGGCGACTCGGGCCGACTTCGACGCGTACTGGAACACCGCGTGCGAGCGCGTCGAGATGACGCCGTTCGTACGGGATTACCTCATGGTTCTGGTGGAGCTGCGGATGATCAACTGGCCGATGCGGAAGATGCTGGCACCGCTGTTGCGGTTCTTGACCATCGGCTTTTTGGCGCCGGTGTTCCGCGACGCGATGGAACTGGAATGGTCCGACACCGACCGGCGCCGCTTCGAACATCTCTTCCTGTTCGTGGCGTTCGTCAACCGCTTCCTGCCCAAGTCCCTCCGCAACGGCAACTACGCGGTGCTGCTGAAGGACCTGCGCCGCCGGATCCGCCGCAAGAAGGCGCTGATCTGACCTCCGTGGCGGCCGCGCTCGGCCCGGACACCATGCTGTCGCGCTATCTGCGGGACCGGCGGTTCCTGTTCGTCCTGCCGAGGGCGGTATGCCTGCAGTCACTGCATCCGACGATCGCCACGGGGATCTCGCAACATGCCCTGCTGCACCGACGCGTCTGGCTGCACCACAAGCGCACAGTGACCCAGGCGATCAGGATCGCCTTCACCGACGTCGACATGCGCCCATACATCCGGTTCGCGCACGAAGAGGTCAAGGGCCGCGACCCGGCCGGGCAGAAATACCACGCGCTCAACCCCGAGGTCTTCCACTTTCAGCACGCCACCTATGTGGAAAGCCTTGTGATGATGGTCAATACGTTCATCGCGAAGCTGGATCAAGCCGAACACGAGCTGCTGTATCAGCAGTGCTGCGCGTGGTACCGGCGCTACGGCATCTCCACCCGGCCGATGCCGGCGAGCTGGGACGAGTTCTGCGAGTACTTCGAGGATTCCTGCGCCACCCAGTTGTCCGCGGGTGGGCATTTCGAGCCGTTCCGCAGGCAGATGTTCGCGCCGACGGACTGGTGGCCGCGGGCCGTGCCGCGCCGGGCGATCCGGGCCATGCAGCATCCGCGCGCGGCCGAGTTGACGGGGACGTCGGTGAGCGCCCGCGATCGGCGTTCGTTGCGACGGTTCGCGGTCGCCGGAAGGATGCTGTCCTGAAGGTTGACGGGCTGCACTCTTCGTCGGCAAGAATCACCGGGTGCGCAGAAATCTGGTGTGGTGTGCCGTTGTCGCGGCGGTACTGATCGTCCTCACCGGGTGCACCAGCACCGTGTCCGGCACCGCCGGGAAACGGACTCCGTCGCCGCAGGAGGACAAGCTCGAGCAGATCATGTTGCCGGTCGAGGAGCTCAAGGCGATCGTCGGGGCCCCGAACATGGTGTTGACCGGCAACTCCGGGGACATGAACAACAACTTCCCGAAGGTCCGCGGCGAAACGTGCCTGGCCGCACTCTATCCCGCCGAAGACATGGACTACCGGTTCACGTACTGGACCGCGGTACGCACCCAGACCGCCCAGGATTCCGACTCAGACCACCAGCACTGGGTGCAACAGGCCGCGGTCCTCTACACCTCGGAGGACGAAGCCCGAAAGATGCACCAGATCTCGGCGAAGGTGTGGGGCGAATGCACCGGATCCGCGATCCCGATCCACGAGGAGCACGGCCTGGAGGTCTGGACCATCGGCGATCTCGTGCTCGGCGATGACCTGATCAAACAGACCGCCACCCGGGAGGGCCCCGACGGATGGGCCTGCCAGCACGCCGCCGCTACGGTGGCGAACATGTCCGTCGAGGCCAAGGTGTGCGGCCGCAACGTGAAGGATCAAGCGGCCACCATCGTCCACAAGCTGGTCGCCAACGCTCGCTGAGCAATCAACGCCCCACCGCCACCAGGTGATACGCGAGTTTGATGATCGAGTAGTCTGCGCCACCGCACATGCGCACGTCGACCTTGAGGCGGATGCGTTCCATGTCGATCTGGTCGCCGGTCAGCCCGACGGTGTCCCATGTGCAGCTGCGAATCTCGGTTCCCGACGCGTTGGCCGAATCGTTGTCCTGGAACGAGAATCCGGCCACGGCGACGATCGGCGAAACATCCCGCACGCTGCGCCATGGCGGACCGACCTCCATGTGCACCTCGAACGCTCGCCACGTCTCGTCGTCGTCGTTCGGGTAGAAGTCGCCGCTGAGCGGAAGCGGATCCAGGACGTCGCTGCCCGGCGGCGGTCCGAGCCCGATCGGCGCGCCGTACACATTGGTGATGTCCTTGTCCATGAAGTTCGCATAGCCGGAGATGACCCGACACAGGGTGCCGCTGCTCGCCACCGGAATGTTCATGTTCTCTTCGGTCTCAAACGATTCCGGCGTAATGATTCCTGCCATCGTGCCTCCCCCTTCGCGGATGTGATCGAAGGGTATGGCGCGCGCAGCCGAAAAAGCTGGGGTAGTCGAGTACCTCATTTTCCGCCCGGCGGGTTACCTCGCGGGGCGCGAGCGTGCGCAGTTTGTCGGCAGTTCACGGAGTGCCGGGCAGCAGACACGCACGCTCGCGGTGCTGGGGGGGTTAAGAAGAGGAAGGGCCTGAGGAGGAAGGCTTCGTCGCGGCGTGCAGCGCCACGATGCCACCGGTCAGGTTGCGCCACTTGACCTGCGACCAGCCGGCCTCGCCGATGCGCCGGGCCAGCTCGGCCTGATCCGGCCAGGCCCGGATCGACTCGGCCAGATACACGTAGGCGTCCGGGTTGCTCGACACCGCGGTGGCCATCCGCGGCAGCGCCTGCATCAGGTACTCCTTGTACAGCGTGGCGAACGCTCCGTTGGTCGGCGTGGAGAACTCGCACACCACCAAGCGGCCGCCGGGCCGGGTCACCCGCGCCATCTCCCGCAGACCCGCCACATGGTCGACGACGTTGCGCAACCCGAAGCTGATCGTCACCGCGTCGAACACCCCGTCGGCGAACGGCAGCCGGGTGGCGTCGGCGCCGACCTTGGGCACCGGGCGGGACGCCCCCGCAGCCAGCATGCCCACCGAGAAGTCGGCAGCCACGCACCAGGCGCCCGAGGTCGCCAACTCGACCGTCGACACCGCGGTGCCCGCGGCCAGGTCCAGCACCTTGTCGCCGGGGCCGATGCCCAGCGCCGCACGCGTCTGCCGACGCCAGAACCGGTCCTGTCCGAGCGAGAGCACGGTGTTGGTCAGGTCGTAGCGCCGCGCCACGGCATCGAACATCGACGCCACTTCGTGGGGGTTCTTCTCCAGGCTCGCTCGACTCACGCCGCCGACGGTACCCGTAGTCATCCCTGTGAACTTCCTGCGACCGGGAATTGGCGCTCACCGGGTCGACTTGAACCCGATCATGAGTGAAAAAGTGTGGTTCATCACCGGTGCTTCACGGGGCTTCGGCCGGGAATGGGCGATCGCGGCCCTGGAGCGGGGCGACAAGGTGGCCGCCACCGCACGCGATACGGCGACGCTGGCCGATCTGGCCGACAAGTACGGCGACGCGCTGCTGCCGATCCGGCTGGACGTCACCGACCGCGAGGCGGACTTCGCCGCCGTCAAAGAGGCCCATGACCGGTTCGGCCGGCTGGATGTCGTGGTCAACAACGCGGGCTACGGCCAGTTCGGGTTCATCGAGGAGCTGTCGGAGGCCGACGCCCGCGACCAGATCGAGACGAATGTGTTCGGGGCGCTGTGGGTCACCCAGGCCGCGCTGCCGTACCTGCGGGCGCAGCGCAGCGGGCACATCATCCAGGTGTCCTCGATCGGCGGCATCACCGCGTTCCCCCTGGTCGGCATGTACCACGCATCCAAGTGGGCGCTGGAAGGGTTCTCGCAGTCCCTGGCCGCCGAGGTCGCACCGTTCGGTGTCCACGTGACGCTGATCGAGCCGGGCGGGTTCTCCACCGACTGGGCCGGCTCCTCGGCCAGACATGCTGTCCCGCTTGCCGATTACGACGAGGCCCGGGATGCCGCGCAACGCGCGCGGGCCCAGCGCAGCGCCAAGCCCGGTGACCCCAAGGCCTCGGCCGCGGCGGTGCTCAAGATCGTCGACGCCGAGAACCCGCCGCTGCGGGTGTTCTTCGGTGAGCTCCCGCTGCAGCTGGCCAAGGCCGATTACGAGAGCCGGCTGGCGACGTGGGAGCAGTGGCAGCCGGTGTCGGTGCTCGCGCAGGGCTAGCGGCGTTTCATCCGGCAATACCCGGGGAAGCCTGGATAGATGCCGGAGAGCGTGACACAGAAATTGATCGGGTCGCATCTCGTCTCCGGGTCGATGACACCCGGGGACGAGATCGCGATCCGGATCGACCAGACGCTGACCCAGGACGCCACCGGAACGTTGGTGATGCAGGAGCTCGAGGCGCTCGGGCTCGACCGGGCCCGCACCGAGGTCAGCGTCCAGTACGTCGACCACAACCTGCTGCAGACCGACGAGAAGAACGCCGAGGACCACGAGTATCTGCGGACCGCGGCGCAACACTTCGGACTGTGGTTCTCCAAGCCCGGCAACGGGGTCTCGCACCCGACCCACATGCAGCGCTTCGGCATACCCGGCAAGACGATGGTGGGCTCGGACTCCCACACCCCGGCGGCCGGATCGCTTGGGATGCTGGCGATCGGTGTCGGCGGGCTCGAAGTGGCTTTGGCCATCGCCGGCGAACCGCTGCACCTACGTGCACCTGAAATCTGGGGTGTCCGGCTGGAAGGCGAACTCCCGCAATGGTGTTCGGCCAAAGATGTGATCCTGGAGATGCTGCGGCGCCATGACGTCAAAGGCGGCGTCAACCGCATCATCGAGTACTACGGCCCCGGCCTGGCGGGCTTGTCGGCCATGGATCGCCACGTCATCGCCAACATGGGTGCCGAACTCGGGGCCACCACGACGGTGTTTCCCAGCGACGACGCGGTGCGGGAGTTCCTCACCGGCGAGGACCGCGGCGACGACTGGGTCGAACTGGTCGCCGACGACGGCGCGCACTACGACATCGACGAGGTCATCGACCTGTCGGCGCTCGAACCGCTGATCGCCAAACCGTCCTCACCCGGCAACGTAGTCCCGGTGGCCGAGGTGGCCGGCGAACCGGTGGCCCAGGTCGTGATCGGCTCCAGCGCGAACCCCGGATTACGCGACTTCGCGATCGCCGCGGCCATGGTGCACGGCCGTCAGACGTCGCCGGGCGTCAGTTTCGACGTCAACCCCACCTCCCGCGAGATCCTCACCGACCTGACCAGGATGGGTGCCACCACCGAACTCGTCATCAACGGTGCGCGTATCCACCAGGCCGGCTGCATGGGTTGCATCGGAATGGGCCAGGCCCCGGCCACCGGCCGCAACTCACTGCGGACCATGCCGCGCAACTTCCCCGGCCGGTCCGGCACCAAGGAGGATTCGGTGTGGCTGTGCTCGCCGGAAACCGCTGCGGCATCGGCGATCACGGGCGTCATCACCGATCCGCGGCAGTGGGCGGCCGACAACGGGATCGAATACCCGGAGCTCGACCTGCCCACGCACTTCAGCGTCAACACCGCCATGCTGGTCGCCCCCGCCGCACCCGAGCAGGCTCGCGCCGTGGAAGTCGTGAAAGGCCCCAACATTTCCAGCCTCCCCGAGCTCACGCCGCTGCCCGATGTGATCGAGGCACCGGTCCTGCTCAAAGTCGGTGACAACATCTCCACCGACGAGATCTCACCGGCTGGTGCGCGTGCGCTGCCGTTCCGGTCGAACATCCCCAAACTCGCCATGTTCAGCTTCACCCAGATCGACGAGACGTATCCGCAACGAGCCCAATCCACTCCATCCGGCCACATCATCGTCGGCGGAGAGAACTACGGCCAGGGCTCGTCACGTGAACACGCCGCGATCGCACCCCGCTACCTCGGCCTGCAGGCGGTGATCGCCAAGTCGTTCGCCCGCATCCATTGGCAGAACCTCGCCAACTTCGGGGTGCTCGCACTGGAATTCACCGATCCCGCCGACTACGACGCGGTGGCGCCCGGCGATCAACTCGTCCTCAACGATCTGCGCCGGGCATTGGGCGGCGCAGAGCCGATCACGGTGACCAACACCACGCGCGCCACCACCTTCGCGGTGCGCCACCGCCTTTCACCACGGCAGATCCGGCATGTACTCGCCGGCGGCCTCATTCCGTGGCTGGCCGCTCAGCAGAAAAACTAGGCCTCGAACCCCGACCAGCAAAGCGCGCGCGGGCGTACCGTTGAGCCCATGCCGACGATCACGACTTCTGACAATGTCGAGATTTTCTACCGGGATTGGGGTTCGGGCCAGCCCATCGTGTTCAGCCACGGGTGGCCGTTGTCCGCCGACGACTGGGACACGTTCATGCTGTACTTCCTGCAGCAGGGTTACCGTGTCATCGCCCATGACCGCCGCGGGCACGGACGCTCGTCCCATGTGGCCGATGGTCACGACATGCACCACTACGCGGACGATCTGGCCGCCGTGGTCCACCACCTGGACCTGCACGACGCCATCCACGTCGGGCACTCGACCGGCGGCGGCGAGCTGGTGCACTATCTGGCGCGGCACGGACTGGACCGGGCCGCTCATGCGGTCCTGATCAGCTCGGTGCCGCCACTGATGGTCAAGACCGATGCCAACCCGGGCGGCCTGCCCAAGTCGGTGTTCGACGACCTGCAGGCGCAGTTGGCGGCCAACCGCTCGGTGTTCTACCGCGCCCTGCCGTCGGGTCCGTTCTACGGGTTCAACCGGGACCAGGAGAAGACCCCGCAGCCTGCCCGCGAGGCGATCATCGCCAACTGGTGGCGTCAGGGCATGATGGGCGACCCCAAGGCCCACTACGACGGCATCGTGGCCTTCTCCCAGACCGATTTCACCGAGGACCTCAAGAAGATCACCTTGCCCTCACTGGTAATGCACGGCGAAGACGACCAGATCGTGCCGTACGCGGATTCCGGTCCGCTGTCGGCGGAGTTGCTGCCCAACGGGACCCTCAAGAGCTACCCCGGTTTCCCGCACGGCATGCCGACCACCCAGGCCGAGACGATCATGGCCGATCTGCTGGAGTGGCTGCGCTCCTGATACCGGTTGTGCTGCAGGGGCACTCAGGCGGCGCGTAGCCGGCGCAGGCCCTGCACGGCCTCGTAATGCCCGATCAGCTCGTCGCAGATCGCCGGCCAGGTGCGGCCCAGTACGCTGCGCCGCGCGGCCACCGAGTAGCGCGCCCGCTCGGCGATCAAATGCTCGACGGATGCGGGCAGGGCCGACTCGAATTCCGCGACCGGAAGCAGCATCCCGGTGCGGTACGGTGCCACCAGATCCCGCGGCCCGCCGGCATCGGGTGCGATCACCGGCAGACCGGAGGCCATCGCCTCCTGCACGGCCTGGCAGAACGTCTCATGCTCGCCGGGGTGGACAAAGACGTCCATGCTGGCGTAGGCCGCAGCCAGTGCCTCACCGTGCAGTTCACCGGTGAAAACCGCGGTCGGCAAGACGTTTTCGAGCTTGGCACGGTCCACCCCGTCGCCCACCACCACGAGCTGCACGTCGTCGTGCATGGCCAGCGCGGCCAGCCGCTCCACGTGCTTCTCCGGCGCCAACCGCCCGACGAACCCGACGATCGGGCGGCCCTGCGGGGACCACGTCGCCCGCAGTTGCTCATCACGGGCCGACGGCGCGAATCCGGTGATGTCGACCCCGCGCCCCCATTTGAATACGCGGGGAATCCGGTGGGCCTCAAGGTTTTCCATCGCCGAGGTGGACGGCGCCAGGGTGCGGTCGGCCTTGCTGTGCAGGCGGCGTGTCCACGCCCACGAGGCCCGCGACAGGATGCCGACGCCGTAGCTCTCGGCGAAACCGGCGACATCGGTCTGGAACACCGCCACCGTCGGCACCCCCAGGTAACGGGCAGCGTGCACGCCGCCCCAGCCCAGCAACGCCGGTGAGGCCAGATGCACGACGTCCGGGTCGAAGCCGCGCAGCACGTTCACCATCCGGGGCCGCGGCACACCCAGTGGCAGTGAGGTCACCTTGGGAAACATCCGTGACGGCACCCGGTGCACCCGCACACCGTCATGCACACGTTCGGCCGGCGGCCGGCCCCGCGGGGTGTCCGGGGCGATGACGAGTACCTCGTGGCCGGTGCGGCGGAGATGCTCGATCACCCGAAGCACCGAGTTGGTGACGCCGTTGACATTCGGGAGGAAGGACTCTGCAACGATCGCAACGCGCACACCTGGATATTCTCAGCGGCACCTGTCCCCGAGGTAGCGTCCGGGGATACGACACGCTAAAACCTGATGCTCGGGTCTACTGTTGCGGCATGCGATTGTCCCGCCTTGCTGCAGCGATGCTGGCCGTGCTGGCCCTGGGCGTTGCGGGGTCCACCACGGCCTGCACCCGGCTGGTCGACGGCTGGGCGCAGGCCGACGGAAACAAACCCGGCAGCGAGATCACCGAGGACGGCTGGGGCATCCAAATCGGATTTCCCGACGCGCCCGCCCAGATCGAGTTGTTCACCGAACCGCAGTGCCCGGCGTGCGCGCACCTGCAACACGAGTCCGGTGACGCCATCGCCGACGCCGTCGCCCAGGGCCGGCTGGCGGTGACGTACCGGCCGCTGACCTTCCTGGACCAGTCGCTCACCGAGTACTCGGCCCACGTGGCCAATGCCATGTTCCTGGCGGCGGGCCCGGAAACGACCGGGGCGGCGTTCCAGGCGTTCGTCCAGGACCTCTGGGGCCACCAGGAACCCGAGGGCTCGCCCGGTCCGACCGACGACGACTTGGCCACGATGGCCTCCGACAGCGGCGTCGGCGCCGAGCAGACCGACAAGATCGCCGCCGGCGAGCAGATCATCGACTCCATCGAACTCAACGACGCCAACGCCGAACTGCTCAGCGAAACCCAGTACGAGGTGTCCACCCCGGCGGTCTACGACCTCGTGGGCGAGCAGGTGATCGACACCAGCGACCCGGATTGGCTGGCCAAACTGCTGGCTACGCCGAAGAGCTGACCCGGCTCAGCCGGCGCTGCAGCAACGCCAACACCGTCAGCGCCGCGGCCGCGACCAACCAGCCCACCACCGCGGTCGACCCGGCCGGGATGATCGCCAGCGAGGCGTTGCGGTCGCGCACCCGGACCAGATCCGGATTGTGCTTGTCGTACTCGACGTAGATCCGCATCCCGGTGTCGAGTTCGGAGGGGTACAGCACGCCCAGCTCGGGCCGGTAGGTCACACGGTCAGGGGTGACGAACTCGATCGTCGAGCGCCGCGGCCCGGCACTGAGCACCTCGGCGGCGGCCACCCCCATGTTGCGCTCGATCTGCTGGTCGTTGCGCCAGGCGCCCAGCACCAGCAGCACCGACTGCAACGTGACCAGGCAGGCGGCGATCACCACCCCGATCCGCACCCGCCGGATGATCCGCTGCGACCGCGTCTCCCCTGGTTCGCCGTACAGGTGCGGGATCAGCGGCTGCACCATCGCCCGCAGCCGCGCCGCGATCTGGGTGGGCTTCACAGGGCCGCCTTGATCGACGCGTGCAGGGCACGCAACGACGACCGGTCGGCCTTCACCTCCAGCACCCGCATGCCGTCGAAGGGCTCGGCGAGTGCCGCGGCAAGGTCGCCGACCTCCATCTGCCTGCTGTCCACGTGATAGGCGCGGCACAGCGCCGCGATGTCCACGTCGTGCGGGGTGCCGAAGATGCGCGACGACACGTCGGAGAACCGTGGGTCCCCCTGCTCGAGCAGTTCGAAGATGCCGCCGCCGTTGTCGTTGGACACCACGATGGTCAGGTTGCGCGGGGTGGGCTCGGTGGGCCCGATCAGCAGGCCCGAGCTGTCGTGCACGAAGGTCAGATCCCCGATCAGCGCCACGGTCCGGCCGTCATGCGCCAGGGCCGCGCCGATGGCCGTCGACACCGTGCCGTCGATCCCGGCCACCCCCCGGTTGGACCGCACCTTGATGCCCTCGGTGCCCAGCCCGACCAGCGCGGCGTCGCGCACCGGGTTGGAAGCCCCGAGCACCAGCTGATCGCCCGGGCGCAGGGCATCGGCGACCACCGCGGCCACGTGCAGACCGGTGGTCAGCGGATGCGAGGCGAGCTGCTGGCGCACCGCTGTCACGGCGTGCTCGTTGAGCTCGGCGCAGCGGGCCAGCCAGGCCGGGTCCGGGGTGCCAGTGGTCACCGCCCGGGTGCCGGTGGCCATCGAATTGCCCGAGACGTCGGGCCAGCGCGGGCCGGTGGTCAGGGCGTAGACCGGCACCGCCGGATCGGCCAGCAGCGCCGAGACCGGCCGGTGCAGGGTCGGCCGGCCCAGCATGATGACCTGCTTGGGATGCACGAGGCGCAGCGCCAGCGGATGCAGCGGATTCCGCGGCCGCGGCGCGGTGGGCTCGGCCACCGTCGGCAAATCCGCCAGGTTGGGATGGACACCGGCGCCGTGCCCGGCGATCACCACGGTGTCGGGCGTGAGGTCGATCTCCAGCGGCTGGTCGAAGCTCACCGGGGGGGTGTAGGTCCACGGTTTGCCGCCCGGCCGGCCGGCCGGGATCGACGCGTCCCCGTGGGCACTATCGGGAACCAACGGCTCGCGCAACGGGATGTCGAACTGCACCGGGCCGGCGTTGGCGGTGCGCGATCCGGTGGCCGCGGCCAGCACCCGGCAGGTCGCCGAACGCCACTGGGCATTCAGGGTGTCCAGCTCGCCCGGCTGGCCACCGGTCAGATCGGGGGCAAGGCCCAGACTGATGTTGGCCCGCACCTGGGTACCGAAATAACCCAACTGCTCGAAGGTCTGGTTGGCACCGGTGCCCAACATTTCATAGGGCCGGTTGGCGCTCAGCACGATCAGCGGCACCCGGGCGTAGTTGGCCTCGACGACCGCGGGGCCGAGGTTGGCCACCGCCGTACCCGAGGTCATCGCGATACACACCGGCGCCCGCTCGGCCACCGCGAGTCCGACGGCCAGATACCCGGCCGTGCGCTCATCGATGCGGACGTGCAGGCGGATGCGTCCGGCCCGGTCGGCGGCGGACAGCGCGAACGCCAGCGGGGCGTTGCGCGAGCCCGGGCACAGTACGACGTCGCGGACACCGCCGCGGATGAGTTCGTCGACGACTACGCGCGCCTGTGCCGTCGAGGGGTTCACCACTCCACCTTATTCGTCAGTACTGACCGATTTGACCGGCCTGACCGGCGAGAAACTCGAGCAGCGCGGCGTTGACCTCCTCGGGCTTCTCGATGAAGCCGAGGTGACCGGTGTCGGCGATCTCCAGGTATCGGGCGGTGGGAATCGCGTCGGCGACCTCGCGCCCCAGGTGGGTGGGCAACACCACGTCGTCGGCGAAGCCGATGACCAGCACCGGCGTGGTGATGGACCGATAGGCCGGAAGCCGGTTGTCCTCGGGCCCGACATCGAGCTGCGTGAGCAGTCCCGGGGTCTGTTTGGTGGGCCACATCGTGAACATCTCGGCCCAGTCGCGCACCAGGCGGTCGTCATTGAGCGTCTTGGGCGAGAAGCTCTCCAGCATCCGCATCTTGGCGTCGAACTTCGGCGGCAGTTGAACACCCGAGGTCGCGAAGTCCCGCTCGGCGTCGCGGAAGAACTCACGCGCCCGGTCGTGACGGCCGCGGGTAGCCATCAGAACCGCCGAGCGCACCAGGTCAGGGCGGGCCAGCATCAGCTCCTGGGCGATGAAGGAGCCCATCGACACACCCACGACGTGTGCAGGTGCCGCCCCCAGGCTCTCGATCAGCTCGGCGGTGTCGGCCACCATCTGCGCGGTGCCGAACCCCGCGGCGTTCTCCGTCGCACCGACCCCGCGATTGTCGAAGGTGATGACGCGGTAGCCGGCCCGTTGCAGCGCCGGGACCTGATGGAGGTGCCAGGTCCGGCCGGCCCCGCCGCGGCCGGCGATGAACACCACCGCCTGACCCTTGCCTCGGTCGTCATAAGCCAAGTTCACCCGGCCGACGCTACTTGATGACCAACAGTGCAACAGATCACGCGGTGCGCCGACCCCGCACCTTCCGGATCGCCTGATCCCACGCCAGCAGTACCCCGGCCTTGAGCGGTTCGGGTTTGATCATGTCCTTGCTCAGCAGCGCTGTGGCCCCGGCCTTGGTGGCCGCGCTCGCCTTCGACATATGACCGGAATCGAACGGCGGCTGCGGGTCGTACTCGATCATCAGCTGGATGGCCTTGGCCTTCGCCTCGCCGCCGATCTGACCGGCCAACCACACGGCCAGGTCGATACCAGCCGAGACACCCGCCGCGGTGATCACCTTGCCGTCCGGGTCGGCACGCACGATGCGCTGATCCCCCACCGGTGTCGCGCCCATCAGCTTCAATCCGCTGAGCACCGACCAGTGCGAGGTGGCCCGCTTCCCGTCGAGCAGACCCGCCGCGGCCAGCACCACCGAACCCGAGCACACCGACGCCATCCAGGTGGTGCCCGGATACACCTGACGCAGCCAGTCGAGGACCTTGTCGTCGCGGGCCGCCATCGTGGTGCCCGGCCCGCCCGGCACCAGCACCACGTCGGGGGAAGGGGTTTCGTCGAAACTGTGGGTCGCCCCCACCAACAGCACACCCGAGTCGGCGGTGACGGGGCCCGGCTCGTGCCAGACGAACCGCACTTGGGCGTCGGGCAGGTTGCGCAGCACCTCGTAGGGCCCGATGAAGTCGAGTGCGGTGAAGCTGGGGTACAACACGATCGCTATCTGCATGTTTGATGTTCCTTTCAAGCGGTTAAATCCCTGCTCCTCGCGTGGGCAGAAATCTTGCGGTACTGGTCAGGCGAAATGCCAAGACGGCGAACGAAGTTGCGCCGCATGGTCTCGGCGGTGCCGAATCCGCAGCGGGCGGCGATGACGGTGACGGTGTCATCGGATTCCTCGAGCTGGCGCCGTGCGGCATCGGTGCGGATGCGTTCCACGTAGGCGCCGGGCGCCTCACCCACCTCGTCGGTGAACACCCGGGTGAAATGGCGCGGACTCATCGCCGCCCGGCGGGCCAGTTCGGAAATACTGTGCGCACCACCGGGTTCGACTTCGATGAACTCCTGGACCTCGCGGATCGGGGCGCGTTTGGCCCGCGGCATCCAGACCGGGGCGGCGAACTGTGTCTGGCCGCCGGGCCGGCGCAGGTAGAGCACCAGGTAGCGGGCGACGGTCTGGGCGAGGTCGGTGCCGTAGTCGTCTTCGACCAGTGACAGCGCCAGGTCGATGCCCGCGGTGACACCGGCCGCCGTCCACACCCGCTCGGAGCTTCTCACGAAAATCGGCTCGGGATCCACTGCCACCGAAGGGAATTCGTCTGCCATCCGGCGAGCCGAGGACCAGTGCGTGGTGGCCGGGCACCCGTCGAGCAATCCGGCCTGGGCAGCCAGGAACGCTCCTGTGCACACGCTGACGACGCGACGGGCGCGCTGGGCGGCGGTGCTGATCCAGTCGACCACCGCCGGATTTGCCCGCGCGGCGTCGGCACCGATACCGCCGGGGATGACGATCGTGTCGATCGGAATGTTCGGATCGGGCAGGGGCGCGGCGACGAACTCCAACCCGGTGAGCGTGCTGACGGGCTGCCCGTCCACGGAGGTCAGGGCGACGGCATAACCGGCATCGGATCTGCCCTGACCGGCAAGGGCCAGCGTGGCGGTGGAGAACACGTCGAAGGGCCCCACCATGTCCAGGGCCTGCACCCCGGCATAGCCCAGGATCACCACCGATCGCGTCACGTCTTCAGTGTTCGCGACCTCGGCGATGGCGTCTATGCCATGTACCCCACAGATCAGGACATGGCGGTGTTGCTAGAGCTTCTTGATCCCGCGCACCACCCGGTAAAACGACGGCACCGTCGCCACGCCGCGGCGCAGACTGCGCTGCATGAGCCCGGCATTGGTCATCACCAGGTGACGCACCCCGCAATCCCGCCACTCGGCCACCCGGTCCAGAATCTCGGCGGGGGTGCCGATCAGGCCCATGTCCCGCATCAGGTCAGGCGTGATGCCTTTGATGTGCGCGAGCGCGGTCTCCTCGTCCCAATCCTGGGGCAGGATGTCCTGCCCACCGGAGAACCCACTCCCAGCGGGTGTTGCGCTCCGCGCTGCGCGAAAAACTCGTCGGACGCGGCAGCACGCCGACCTGCATTTCGCCCATCGGGATCAGAACTTCTTGAGCTTGCGGATCACCTGGCTGTACAGCAGTTGAGATGTCAGACCCTTGCGAAGCTTGCCTTGCAACGGGCCGACATTCGCCAGCACCAGGTACCGGACGCCGTGATGGCGCCACTCCGCCGCCTGCTCCACGATCTCGTCCACCGTCCCGCACAGATACATCTCCCGGAGCAACGAAGTCGGAACGGCCTTGACATAAGACAGCGCAGTCTCCTCATCCCAGTCTTGGGGCAGGATGTCCTGCGCACCCGAGAATCCGACTCCCAAGGGGTGCTGAGCGCCGTGGCGGGCATAGAAATCATCGGGCGCGTTCAGCGCACCGGCCTTCAGTACCACGGAATCCAATGCCTCCTCGAGATCATCGGGCGTCCGCCCCGGCACCACCATCAGCCAGAGGGCAGGTGTGACGGCCATCGGATCGCGTCCGGCGTCGGAGGCTGCTGACCGTACGACCTCGAGGCGCTGGGCATACTCCTGCGGCGCATGAGGGAATGCGGGAAAGAACCCGTCGGCGTAACGGCCTGCTGCACGTAGCATCCGCGGACCATGGGCGGCGATCCAGATCTCGGGCCAGCGTCCGCGGTAGGCGGGCAGGTCGAAGATCGCGTTGCGCAGCGGGAAAAACGGCGAATCACGGTTGACCAATTCACCATTCGAATCCCACAGCGCACGGATGGTGGCCATTGCCTCCTCGAACCGGGCCACCGGTTTGGTCCAGTCGACGCCGTAGGGTTCGTTGCCCTCACGCTCCCCGGCGCCGATGCCCAGGATGAACCGGCCTTTCGTGAGCAGGTTCATCGTCGCCGCGCCCTGCGCAGTGACAGCGGGGTTGCGCCGTCCGGTATCGGTCACTCCGACTCCCAGACGAAGGCGGGCAACCCGGTTGCGGGCAGCGAGATTGCCCAGCATCGTCCACGGCTCCAGGTATGCATCCGCCGATGGCAGCATCCTGGCGCCACCGCAGAACTTCGGCTGCCACAACGACCGCGGGAACAGTGCGTTGAGGTGGTCAGGCACCCAGAACGAGTCGACGCCTCCGGCGACGGCACTCAGGTAATTGGCCCGGGTGAAGGTGTCCACAGCGGGACGGGCGGCGATCGTGGGGTCCATGATGCCGACGCGGAATCGAGTCATGCAGTGAGTGTCGAACGTCCACGTCGATTTGCTTAGAGTAAGGGCCTACTCGAATATCCGTGCATAGCACGCCTGCACCCGGTCGATCCACCATTGCCGCCGTTGCGGGGTCGCGGCCAGTTCCGACAGCCGGGAGGGATCCGGCACGACCGTCTCGACCGGCAGGTATCCGTCGACCGGCGCAGGCACCTCGGCCACGTCCTCCACGAAGAACCCGCCCGTACCCAGCCCGCACGCGTGTTCCAGCGCGGGCAGTGCCGCGGCGGCCAGCAATCCGCGGGCAATCCCCACCGCGGAATCCAGTGCGCTGGATACCACGATGGGGATGTCGATCTGCGCGGCGATGTCGAGCATCCGCGCCACCCCGCCCAGCGGCGCCACCTTGAGCACCGCGACGTCGGCGGCGCGGGCCCGCACCACCCGCAGCGGATCCGAGGCCTTACGGATCGACTCGTCAGCCGCGATCGGCACCGTCACCGCTCGGCGCAACGCCGCCAGCTCGTCGACCGTCGCGCACGGCTGCTCCAGGTACTCCACCGGTCCGTCGGCGGTCAGCGCCGCTGCGGCGGCCACGGCCTGCGGCACCGTCCAGCCACCGTTGGCGTCCACCCGCACCACCGGAACCTGCGCCCGCACGGCATTGACCCGCGCGACGTCGTCGGCCAGCGTCTGCCCAGGCTCGGCGACCTTGACCTTGGCCGTGCGTGCCCCCGGGAACCGGGCCAGGACCTCGGGCACCTGCGCGGCCGGTACGGCGGGCACGGTGGCGTTGATCGCGATCCGATCGCGATGTAGCGCCGGCGCGGGCCGGTAGGCGGCCTCGATTCCGGCGGCCAGCCAGGCCGCGGCCTCGGGCGCCTCGTATTCGGGGAAGGCACCGAACTCACCCCAGCCGGCGGGGCCGTCGATCAGCGCCACCTCTCGAACCGTGATGCCACGAAATCGCACCCGCATCGGAAGGGCGACGACGTGCAGACGCTCGAGGAGGTCGTCGAGGGCCGGCGCGGCGTCAGTCACGTCGTCAATGATGCCCAACCGGTCAGGAGGCGCCGAGCACCCGCTGGATGTCGGGCTTCATCTGGTTCAGCTGCGCACCCCAGTAACCCCAGGTGTGGGTACCGGTCGGCGGGAAGTTGAACACCGCGTTGTTGCCTCCGGCGGCGACGTACTGGTCGCGGAAATTGAAATTGCTCTGCAGCGCGGTGTTTTCCAGGAACGTCGACGCGACGTCGCCGCCGCCCAACTCTCCCGGCGTCCCGGAACCGCAGTAGACCCACAACCGCGTGTTGTTCGACACCAACCGCCCCACCTGCACCGTCGGATCGTTGCGCGCCCACGCCGGATCACCCGGCGGACCCCACATCGGCCCCGGGCTGAAACCGCCCGCATCGCCCATGGCAAGTCCGATCAGCCCGGGCCACGGGCCGGCCGACGGATTCAAGAACGCCGACAACGACGCGGCGTACTTGAACTGCTGGGGGTAGTAGGCCGCCAGGATCATCGCCGAATTACCCGACATCGACAGCCCGACGACCGCATTGCCGGACGCGGACACCTTCCGGTTCGCCGCCAGCCACTGCGGTAACTCGTGGGTCAGGAACGTCTCCCACTTGTACGTCCAAACCCCGCCGTTGCCCGCTGCGGGCTGGTACCAGTCGGTGTAGAAGCTCGACATGCCGCCGACCGGCATGACCACCGACAGCCCGGATTGGTAGAACCACTCGAACGCCGGCGTCTCGATGTCCCAGCCGTTGAAATCGTCGCGGGCCCGCAGCCCGTCCAACAGGTAGACCGCGTGCGGCCCGCCGCCCTGGAACTGGATCTTGACGTCACGTCCCATGGCCCCGGACGGCACCGAGAGCATCTCGACCGGAAGACCCGCCCTTGACCAGGCACTTGCCGTCTGCGGTGGCCCGAGGAGACCGATACTCACCACCACCGCCAGGACTGCCAGAAGTACTGTCCCGCGACGGTATCCAGATATTTTCACCAAAGTACGACCGTGCACCATGTCCGCACCCCGCATCCTCGTGCACACGTATGGAGCCGAAAATACTCCGCTCCGAACGGGAAATACAGAGATGCGGGGCGATCAATTCCTACACGGTGGCACGATCGCGGCCCTCCCAGTACGGCTTGCGCAGATCCTTCTTGAGAATCTTGCCGGTGGGATTGCGGGGCAACTCGTCGACGATGTCGACCGACTTGGGACACTTGTAGGCCGCTAGATGTTCCCGGGCGAAGGCGATCAGATCCCGTTCGGTGACGTCCCCGTCAAGTGTCACAACAGCTTTCACCGACTCGCCCCATTTCTCGTCGGGAACGCCGATCACGGCGACCTCGGTGACCGCGGGATGTTCGGCCAGCACACGCTCGACCTCGATCGAATAGATGTTCTCGCCACCGGAGATGATCATGTCCTTGAGCCGGTCCTCGACGAAGATGTAGCCACCGTCGTCGATGCGGCCGATGTCGCCGGTGCGGAACCAGCCCTCAGGTGTGATCGACTCGGCCGTCGCTTCCGGACGGTTGAGATATCCCTTCATCAACTGCGGTGTGCGGAACCATAATTCACCCTGCTCACCGACGGGAACCTCGGCGCCGGTGTCGGGGTCGACCACCTTGACCTCGCCGCCGGGGACCACCGTGCCCGCACTCATCAGCCGCGCTTCGCTGGCCGCGCGGTGGTCGTCGGGGCCCAGGCGGCTGATCGCGCCGGACACCTCCGTGAGCCCGTACACCTGGATGAACTCCGTCTCCGGCCACGCCTGCAACGCAGAACGCAACAGCGGCAACGGCATTGGCGACGCACCGTAGGCGAAGGTCTTGAGCGCGCCGAACAGCTTCACCGCGTCCTCGCCGGTGTCGAACACCTTGGCCAGCACCGCAGGCACGAGGAACGTCCGGTTGGCTCCGGCCAGAATTCCGCCGGCCAGCGCCATCCCGTCCACCTCACGCGTCATGTACGTCGGCGCGCCGTGGTGCAGGCCCCACTGCATGTACGACGAACCACCGACATGGAACAGCGGCATGGCCACCAGGCTCTTGTCCCCTTCGCTGAGCGTCCAGCCTTCGAAAGCGTTCAGCGTGTGGGCGATGACGTTGGTGTTGGTGAGCGCAATACCTTTGGGCCGGCCCGTTGTGCCCGAGGAATACATGATGATGGCCGTGTCGTCAGGCTGGGCGTCCGGCGAATGGCCGACGGGCGACGCGGCGGCGAGCAGCGCCTCGTACTCGTCCCCGTCACCGCCCTCGGGGGTCACGGTGACGATGTGCTCGACGGACGTCAGCCGGTCGGCGATCGCGTCGATGCCACCCCGGAGCTCCTCGCCGACCACCAAAACCTTGGCGCCGCAGTCGTTGAGCACGTAATCCAGCTCGTCGGCGGCAAGCCGGAAGTTGATGATGGCGTTGGCCGCCCCGAGTGACGCGGCAGCCAGCGTCATCTCCACACAGGCCGGGTGGTTCTTGTCGAGGAATGCCACCACGTCGCCGCGGCCGACACCCCACGCGCTCAGCGCACCGGCCAGCCGCTGGATCCGGTCGTACCACTGCGACCAGGTCCACGTGCGACTCAGATACGTGACCGCCTCCTCGTCGGGTTTCGTCGCTGCCCAGTGGGCTACGCGTTCGTCGAGAAACTTCGGGGCCGGCAAATCTGACATGCCCCGAGCGTGCCACGACCCGTGAGCCGTCAACCGGCTTTCGGGTAAACCTGGCGCCCGGCCAGGAACGTGGCCCGTACCTCCAGGTCGGCGATGCTCTCCGGGGCGGTATCCCGCGGGTCCGCCGACACGATCACCAGGTCGGCGTACTTGCCGACCTCGAGCGATCCGATCACGTTGTCGGCGAACAACTGCCACGCCGCATCGATCGTCTGTGCCCGAATCCCCTGCTCGACGGTGAGCCGTTCTTCGGGTGCCAACACTCGGCCGCTCGGCGCGGTCCGCGTGACGGCCACACTGATATTGCGCAGCGGCTCCTCCGGGGTGACCGGCGGATCGTTGTGCAGGGAGATCCGCATGCCGGTCGCGACCGCCGACCCCGCGGGCATCCACCGGCCACCGTGCTCAGGGCCGAACAACCCGTCGACGAGCACGTCGCCCCAGTAGTGCAGGTGGTCGACGAACAGGCTGCACGTGACCCCGAGGGCGTGCGCCCGCTGCAACTGCTGGGGCGTGATGGCACCGACGTGTTCCAGCCGTAGCCGGTGATCTTCTCGTGGCCAGCGCCCCAGTGCTTCCTGGTAGACGTCCAAAATGGTGTCCACCCCGGCGTCGCCGTGCACGTGGCAGGCCAACTGCCAGCCCTGCGGAAAGAACGTCCCGACGATCTCGGCGAGCTGCTCCTTCGTGTAATTGGCGTGCCCGCAGGAGCCGGGCACCACCCCGATGGTTCGGGTCGCGTCGGTATCCAGATACGGGAACGTCAGGTCGATGTTGCCGATCCACGGCGACCCGTCGACCCAGATCTTGATCCCGACCTGGCGCACGGCATCGTCGCCCTCGAACGGCGTGGCATCGGTGTGTAGCGCCGCGGTGGACATCTCGTAGGTGCGCAGCCGCACCGTCAACTGCTCGCGCATCTGCGCGAGCAGCGGCCGGAACATCGGATCGAACGCCATCTCCGAGCAGGTGGTCAAGCCGGCGCGGTTCAGACGCGCACATTCGGCGGCCAGCATCGCCGGATAGTCGCTGACCGAGATGGCATCGCCCAGCAGCGGGAACACCGCCCCGGTCTCCTCAGCCGTGCCGTCGAGCTCACCGTTGCCGTCGCGGCCGTACTTGGCACCCTTGGGATCCGGGGTGTCTTTCGTCAGCCCGGCGCGGCGCGCTGCCGAGGAGTTGAAGTACGCCTTGTGGCCCGAGTTGTGCACGATCACCAGTGGGGTCTGCGGGGCGACCGTGTCGAGCCAGGCCAGCGTGGGTTCGGGCAATCCGTGCTGCAGCAACGGGTCCCAGCCGTTCAGAAAGGCACCGTCGGCGCCCCGGTTTGCCACCTCGGCGCGGATCGCGCCGACCACCGCATCGGCGTCGGGCAGGGTGACCGGACGGATGTCGACGATGCGCCCCGACAAGGTCATCGCCTCCATCAACGGATGACCGTGCGCCTCGACGAAACCCGGCATGACACAACCGTCGACCTCACGGACGTCGGTGCCGGGCCCCACCCAGGCTGCAACCTCGGTCCGGGGCCCGACCGCCACGATGCGGCCGTCGGACACCGCGATCGCCTCTGCGGTCGGTTGCGCGGCGTTGACGGTGAGGACGTTTCCGTAGAGGACGAGATCAGCCGGGCTGGTCATGCTCGCGATGGTAGGGGTGCTGAAGTCCCCCCGGAAGAAATTCTGGGTGCCGTGTCGATTTCGCCCCGGTGCCGTTCGACGTAGTAGCGAGGGCCACTTGAACCACAATGGTCAGGCCCCTTCCCGACACCAGAAGGAGACACACAATGTCGCGCTACATGCTGATCATGCGGTCCACCCCCGAGGCTGAGGTCGCCATGGCCGAGCAGAACATCGACTTCGACGAGATCATCGCGTCGATGGGCCGCTACAACGAAGAGCTGATCAAGGCCGGCGTTCTGCTGGCCGGTGAGGGACTGACCGACCCCGACGAAGGATTCGTCGTCGATTTCAACGCCGATCCCCCGGTGGTCACCGACGGGCCCTACACCGAGGCAAAGGAACTGTTCAACGGCTTCTGGATCCTCGATGTCTCGTCCAAGGAGGAGGCCAAGCAGTGGGCGCGGAAGTGCCCGCTGGGATGCGGTGTGAAGCTGGAGGTCCGCCGGGTCAGCGAGACCGACGAGTTCCCGCAGGACAACGAATGGATCCAGAAAGAGATCCAGTGGAAGGCCGAGGTGGCCGAGAAGCTCGCCCAGCAGGCCCGCGCGGCCGCCAACCGCTGATCAGAGGCACAGGCCCCGGCGGTCCCTAACCCGCCGGGGCCTGGCTCCCCACCCCCACATCAGTGACATTAAGCAGCGCCGACCGCGACGACACGAGTAGCGCGCTACCTGTGTTTCGGTCCGCAAGGACCTCGTGTTACGCCGACATCGGGGGATCGGCTCCGCAATTTCTGGAACACGTTCTAATCTGGAACCCATGAGTGATGCGCTGCTGCACCATCCGATCCATTCCGGCCACCTCACGGTCGGCGCGCTCAAGCGCAACAAAGACAAACCCGTGCTGTTCCTCGGCGACACCACACTGACCGGTGGCGAGCTCGCGGAACGCATCAGCCAGTACATTCAGGCCTTCGAGGCCCTCGGGGCGGGCACCGGCGAAGGCGTCGGCCTGCTGTCGCTGAACCGGCCCGAGGTGCTGATGATCATCGGTGCCGGCCAGACCCAGGGATACCGTCGCACCGCACTACACCCTCTCGGTTCGCTGGACGACCACGCCTACGTGCTGTCCGACGCCGAGGTGACCACCCTCATCATCGACCCCACGCCCGCCTTCGTGGAGCGGGCCCTCGGGTTGCTGGAAAAAGTGCCGTCGCTGCGCCAGATCCTGACCATCGGCCCCGTGCCCGAGGCGCTGGCCGCCTCCAACGCGTCGGTCACCGACCTCACGGCCGAGGCCGCCAAGTACTCCCCCGTCCCGCTGGTGGCCGCCGAACTCGACCCCGATCACGTCGGCGGGCTCACCTACACCGGTGGCACCACCGGTAAGCCCAAGGGCGTGATGGGCACTGTCCGGTCCATCTCCACGATGACCACCATTCAGCTCGCCGAATGGGAGTGGCCCGAGAACCCGCGCTTCCTGATGTGCACCCCGCTGTCGCATGCGGGCGCGGCCTTCTTCACGCCGACCATCGTCAAGGGCGGCGAACTGGTGGTGCTGACCAAGTTCGACCCGGCCGAGGTGTTGCGGGTCATCGAGGAGCGCCGCATCACCGCGACCATGCTGGTGCCGTCGATGATCTACGCACTGATGGACCATCCCGACTCGCACACCCGGGATCTGTCCTCGCTGGAGACGGTGTACTACGGCGCCTCCGCGATGAACCCGGTGCGGCTGGCCGAGGCGCTCAAGCGCTTCGGGCCGATCTTCGCGCAGTACTACGGCCAGTCCGAGGCCCCGATGGTGATCTCGTACCTGGGCAAGAAGGACCACGACGAGAAGCGGCTGACCTCCTGCGGCCGGCCCACGCTGTTCGCGCGGACCGCGCTGCTGGACGCCGAGGGCAACCCCGTGCCGCGGGGCGAGGTCGGCGAGATCTGCGTGTCCGGCCCGCTGCTGGCCGGCGGCTACTGGAAGCTGCCCGAGGCCACCGCCGACACGTTCAAGGACGGCTGGCTGCACACCGGCGACATGGCCCGTGAGGACGAGGACGGCTACTGGTTCATCGTCGACCGGGTCAAGGACATGATCGTCACCGGTGGGTTCAACGTGTTCCCGCGCGAGGTCGAAGACGTTGTGGCCGAACATCCTTCGGTCGCGCAGGTGTGCGTGATCGGCACCCCCGACGAGAAGTGGGGCGAAGCCGTCACCGCGGTGATCGTGCTACGTCCAGACGCAGACTCCAGCGACGAAGCGGTGGCCACGGTGACCGCCGAGATCCAGGCCGCGGTCAAGGACCGCAAGGGCTCGGTGCAATCGCCCAAGCAGGTGATCGTCGTGGACTCCGTGCCGGTGACCGCACTCGGCAAGCCCGACAAGAAGGCCGTGCGGGCCCAGTTCTGGGAGGGCGCGGCCCGCGCGATCGGCTGAGTTCCCAGCCCGGTTGCCCGCTTTGTCACGCTGGAGTGGCGCTCGAGCTTGAGCGCCACTCCAGCGTGACACTCGGCAGAATGGCGGCGTGGCAGACGACCCAGCGGCCGGCACCGACATGCGGGCCACGCTCGACGCGGTGTGGCGGATGGAGGCGGCCAAGATCCTGGCCACGCTGACCCGCACGGTCGGCGACGTCGCCCTCGCCGAGGATCTGGCCTCCGACGCCCTGCTCGACGCGCTCACGCAATGGCCGCAGTCCGGGGTGCCGCGCAACCCCGGCGCCTGGCTGACCACGGTGGCCAAACGCAAGGCCATCGATCACTGGCGGCGCGCGGAGAACCTCGACGCCAAGTACGCGGTGCTGGCCCGCGATCTGGCCGAGCATGTCGAAGAGTCATGGGATCCCGACCGGATCGACGACGATGTGCTGCGGCTGATCTTCATCGCCGCCCACCCGGTGTTGTCCCGCGAGGCCCAGGTGGCGCTGACCCTGCGGATGATCGGCGGATTGAGCACCGACGAGATCGCCCGGGCTTTCCTGATCTCCACGGCCACCGCGGCCGCCCGCATCACCCGGGCCAAAAAGAGCCTGACCCAAGCCAACCCGCCTTTCGAGGTGCCACCCCGCGACGAATACCCGCAGCGGCTGTCGGCAGTGCTGTCGGTCATCTACCTGATCTACAACGAGGGCTACTCGGCGTCGTTCGGACAACGCTGGATCCGTGACGAATTGTGTGCCGAGGCATTGCGATTGGGCCGCGTACTGGCCGCCCTGGTACCCGACGAACCCGAGGTCCACGGCCTCCTGGCACTGATGGAGTTCCAGTCTTCACGCTTTGCGGCCCGCACCGACGCGCAGGGCCGGCCCATCCTGTTGGAAGACCAGAACCGCGCACGATGGGACCGCGCCCAGATTCAGCGCGGTGTCGCAGCCCTGCAACGCTCCAGTGCCGCACGGCAGCAACGAGGTTGGGGCCCGTACGCACTGCAGGCCGCGCTCGCCGAATGCCACGCGGTGGCCCCGACCGCCGCCGACACCGACTGGAGCCGCATCGTCGCGCTCTACGACGCACTCCTGCAGATCACGCCGTCGCCCGTGGTGCAGCTCAACCGCGCGGTGGCCGTCGCGATGCACTCGGGCCCGCGGGAAGCGCTGGCCATCGTCGACGGTATCGAAGGCCTGGACGGCTCATACCTGCTGCCCAGCGTGCGCGGCGAACTGCTGTCCCGGCTGGGCCGGCACCGGGAGGCGGCCCAGGAGTTCACCCGGGCGGCCGCACTCACCGACAATGAACGTGAGCGAGAGGTACTGACCGGCAAGGCAACCCGCGAGCATGGCTGACAACCGCCGGGGCCATGGCACGATGGCGGACATGGTGTCGGCCGTGTTGTTCGACTTCTCCGGGACCCTGTTCCGCCTCGAGGAACAGGACAGCTGGTTCGCCGGGATGGCCGTCGACGAACGCGAGGTCGACGGCCACGTCCAGACCGAATTGATGCGCCGCCTGACCGCCCCGACCGGACGATCCGTGGCGATGACCGACGAGCAGTACCGGGCCTGGGCCAACCGCGACCTGGCTCCGCATCTGCACCGAGAGGCCTACCTGCACGTGCTGCGGGAATCCGGGCTGGCCGACCACCACGCCGAGGCGCTCTACAACCGGGTGATCGACCCGGCGAGCTGGACCGCCTATCCCGATACCGCGCGGGTGTTCAAAAACCTGAACGCACAAGGCATCCGGACAGCCGTCGTCTCCAACATCGCGTTCGACGTACGCCCGGCCTTCACGACGATCGGCGCCACCGAGCACGTCGACGAGTTCGTGCTGTCCTTCGAAGTCGGTGCGGTCAAGCCAGACCCGGCGATCTTCACCACCGCGCTGGACCGCCTCGGCGTCGCCCCTGCCGACACGCTCATGGTCGGCGACAGCGAGGAGGCCGACGGCGGCGCCCGCGCGGTGGGGTGCCGATTCGCACTCGTCGACCCGCTCCCCACCGCCGAGCGCCCCGACGGACTGATCACGGCCCTGCAGGGTGTCGGTATCCGCGCCTAGGGTGGAGCCATGGCTGACGACCGCATCAAGCCACCGTGGTGGCTGAAGTACGTCAACAAGGTGATGATCGGGCTCAACAAGTTCGGCGTCGGCGGTGACAAGGGACCCGTGGTGCTGACCGTGCCGGGCCGCAAGACCGGGAAACCACGGTCCACACCCGTCACCCCGATGACCGTCGACGGCCACCGCTACGTCGTCGGCGGACTACCCGGTGGTGACTGGGCGGCCAACGCCCGCGCCGCGGGCGAGGCCACTGTGCGCCAGGGCCGGCACGACCAGCGCGTGCGTGTGGTTGAAATTCCCGCCGAGCAGGCCCGGCCGCTGTTGCGCCAGTTTCCGGTCCTGGTACCGACCGGCGTCGGCTTCATGCGCAACGCCGGCCTGGTGACCGGGCCCAACCCCGACGAGTTCGAGGCCCTGGCCGGGCGGTGCCCGGTGTTCCGGCTGGACCCGGTCTAGCCGGCATCAGCTCAGGTGCGGGGCCTCCTTGATCTTGGAGTCCTGCTTGCCCGTCGTCTGACAGAAGGTCTGCACCGCCAACCGGGTGCCGGTGATCTCCAGCTGCGCGGCATCGGTGCCCTTCTCGTCCTTGAGCATCTTGGCCACCGCGTCGTTCTGCGTCTTCTCGTCCTGCCCGATGAAGTCCTTGCACTTCGTGTCACCGCCGGTCACCTCGGGTGTGCATCCCACGAGCACCACGCCCGCGGCCAAACCCGACATCAACACACTCGCCAACTTCTTCATCGTGGCCCTCTCTCCTCTGGTGATGCGCGGTACGCATCATCGCGCCGAGGTTGGTACCCCGTAGCGGTACCTGTGAAACCTCTGGAGACGTTCGCTCTACAGTCGAGCACGTGAGCGCAGACAACCCGTTCGATCCCACAGCCTGGGAGCCGGTGCCCGGCTTCGACGATCTGACCGACATCACCTATCACCGTCATGTCGCCGACGGCACCAAACAACCGACGGTGCGAGTCGCATTCGACCGGCCCGAGGTACGCAACGCCTTCCGGCCGCACACGGTCGACGAGCTGTACCGCGTCCTCGACCACGCCCGGATGTCCCCCGACGTCGGCGTGGTGTTGCTGACCGGCAACGGCCCATCGGCCAAGGACGGCGGCTGGGCGTTCTGCTCCGGCGGGGATCAGCGCATCCGCGGCCGGTCCGGCTACCAGTACGCGGCAGGCGAAACCGCCGAGACCGTGGATCCGGCGCGGGCCGGGCGGCTGCACATCCTCGAGGTGCAGCGGCTGATCCGGTTCATGCCGAAGGTGGTGATCTGCCTGGTCAACGGGTGGGCCGCCGGCGGCGGGCACAGCCTGCACGTCACCTGCGACCTGACCCTGGCCAGCCGCCAGCACGCCCGGTTCAAGCAGACCGACGCCGATGTGGGCAGCTTCGACGGCGGGTTCGGCAGCGCCTACCTGGCCCGCCAGACCGGGCAGAAGTTCGCCCGCGAGATCTTCTTCCTGGGCCGCGCCTACGACGCCGAGACCATGTACCAGATGGGCGCGGTGAACGAGGTCGTCGACCACGCCGAGCTGGAGTCCGTCGGTCTGCAGTGGGCCGCCGAGATCAACGGCAAGTCACCCCAGGCGATCCGGATGCTGAAGTTCTCGTTCAACCTGATCGACGACGGCCTGGTGGGCCAGCAGGTGTTCGCCGGGGAGGCCACCCGCCTGGCCTACATGACCGACGAAGCCGTCGAAGGCCGTGACGCGTTCCTGGAGAAGCGCGATCCGGACTGGAGTGGTTTCCCGCGCTACTTCTGAGCGACTTGTGCACGATTACCCGCGCTGACCGTCGGTAATCGTGCACAAATCACCCGGTCAGAAACGGAAGCTGGTCTGCCCGTGGGGTGATTTCGCGAATGCGAGCACCTTGGCCGGGGTCACCTCGTAAACGATCGCGGCTTCGCCCTCCGGGTCGAAAACCTCGTCGTTGCAATCGAAATTCCAGTCATCGCCGTATTTGGCCCGATAGGCATCGGTCAGGGCGGTGAGCCGCTGACGGCCGGTCACCCGTGCCGCGACGCCCTCCACGACGACGTCGAGGCCGGCGTTCCAGGCGTTGGTACCGGTGGTGACGACGACGGCCGCACCGACCTGCAGGTTGCGTGCCTTCTGCTCCGACGGCCCGGTGCAGAACACGAACGCATCGTCGGTCCACACGCCTACCAACGGTGTGACGTGCGGGCGCCCATCGCCCCGCACCGTCGTGAGCCAGTACAACCCGGCAGCAGCGAGTGCCCCGGCAGCGGTGTCCCAGTCGGTTGCTTCGGTCGCCTCGCTGAAACGCTGGTCGAGCTTGCCGATGATCGTCATAGCGGTATCGACCCGGCAAAGGCCCACAAATCATCGCGGAAAGCTAGGACACCTAAACTCGGCGCATGAGCAAGAGCCCGCTGCGCCGGCTGTCCGAACAGCTGCTGCTGACCAGCATGCGCCCGCCATTGACCGAACGGCTGCAGGCCCGAGGTGACATCGACGTCGCAGGCAAGCGGATCTTGCTGACCGGTGCTTCGTCGGGCATCGGCGAAGCGGCGGCAGAGAAGTTCGCCGCGAAGGGGGCCAGCGTGATCGCGGTGGCGCGCCGTCAGGAACTGCTCGACGACCTGGTCGGCCGGATCACCGCCAAGGGCGGCGACGCCCGCGCCCACGCGGTGGACCTGTCCGACATGGATGCCATCGACGAGCTGGTCGCCACCGTCGAACGCGACCTCGGCGGCGTCGACATCCTGATCAACAACGCCGGCCGCTCGATTCGGCGTCCGCTGGCCGAATCGCTGGACCGCTGGCACGACGTCGAGCGCACCATGACGCTCAACTACTACTCACCGCTGCGGCTCATCCGCGGCCTGGCCCCCGGCATGCGCGACCGCCGCGACGGGCACATCATCAACGTCGCCACCTGGGGCGTGATGAACGAATCCTCGCCACTGTTCGCCGTTTACAACGCCTCCAAGGCTGCGCTGGCCGCGGTCAGCCGGGTCGTCGAAACCGAATGGGCCGCCGACGGTGTGCATTCCACGACGCTGTACTACCCGTTGGTGAAGACCCCGATGATCGCCCCCACCCGGGCCTACGACGGGCTGCCCGGGCTGTCGGCCGGCGAGGCCGCCGACTGGATGCTGACCGCGGCACGCACTCGCCCGGTGCAGATCGCCCCGCGTATGGCCGTCACCGCCAAGGCACTCAACACCGTCGCGCCCGGACTGGTCGACGCCGTGATGAAACGGCAACGGGTCCAGCCGGTCTGACGTGTCGCCCCGCGGGCGTCCGGCCGCGGTGGTAGACAAGGGAGATGGAAATCCTGGCCAGCCGGATGCTGATCCGGCCGGTCGACTACCCGAAGTCGGTGGCGTTCTACCGCGACGGGATCGGCCTGGCCATCGCCCGCGAATACGGTGCAGGCACAGTGTTTTACGCCGGACAGTCACTGATCGAATTGGCCGGTCACCACAGCCCCACCGAATCCGGGACGTTCCCGGGGGCGTTGTGGTTACAGGTACGCGACGTCTACGCCACCCAGGCTGAACTGGAAGGTCGCGGAGTGGCAATCGCCCGGGCCGCGGCCGAGGAGCCGTGGGGACTGCACGAGATGCACGTGACCGATCCCGACGGCATCACGCTGATTTTCGTGCAGGTGCCCGAGACGCATCCGCTGCGCCGGGACACCCGCGGCTAGACCCCGCCTCAGCGCACCGGGGTCGACAGCGGCCAACCCACCGAGGCCAGCCGCGCGGCGACCTGGTTGATCTCTTCCGGGTTCGGGTCCTTGTCGATGACATTGCGCACGGCCAGCCGGATCTCGTCGTCGGTGACCGGGCTGTCGCCGCTGCTCGACTTCAAGATGTCGTGGGTGGCCTGGACCACCTCGTCCTCGGACAGCGACCGGGTCAGCAGCGCCAGCAGGGCGAACTGGTCGGTGTGCGGCACGCCCTCTGGGTAACCCGCGCGCAGCCAGTTGAGGACGTTGTCCAGGAAGCTCGTCGTCTCGGTCACGTCGCTCAGCTCACTTCTTGGGCAGGAACGGGAACAGGTCGACGCCGGTGTGGTGGATGATCGTGGTGCGCGTGATCCACGCGATGGCGACCAGGATCACCAGGCCCACCAAGACGAACAACGTCAGCCCGAGGAACTTCAGGACGGGGTTGGGAGCGTGGGTGGTGCCGTCGGCATTGACGCCGCCCTCACCGTTGGAGTAGGCCACGAGCCCCGCGGCGAACACCGCAGGCAGACCGGCGCCGAGGATCAGTCCGACCACGAGCACCTTCAAAATGGCTTCGAGATAAGTCATTGCGATTCCTTGTGTCCGCTTGTGTGACCGGGGTGATCAGACGCTGGCTTTGTCGGCGCCGGGCTTCTCGGCGCTGGGAGAGCCGGGCTTGCCTGCCTCACGCAGCTCGGCGGGCACCACCGAGTTGGTGGAGTGGTCCCAATCGGCGTTGACGTTGCTGTGGTCGACCTTCTGCTGCTGGGCGCGCCACCACATGTACCCCGAAAGGGCGACCAGGACCAGGAAGATCACGCCGTCACCGGCGAGCGCCGAGGAAGTCAGCGACTCGATGCCGTGGGACAGCCAGAACGCCAGCGCGCCGACGATGCCGGCGGCGGGCAGGGTCACCAGCCAGGCCACGGCCATGCGTCCGGCGACCGCCCAGCGCACCTCGGCGCCCGGCTTACCGACACCGCTGCCCAGGATCGAACCGGTGGCCACGTGGGTGGTCGACAGGGCCATGCCGGCCGCGCTGGAGCTCAGGATGATCGCGGCCGAGGACGCCTCGGCGGCCAGCCCCTGCGGAGACTCGATCTCGACCAGGCCCTTGCCCAGGGTGCGGATGACGCGCCAGCCGCCGATGTAGGTGCCCAGGCCGATGGCCAGCGCGCAGGAGGCGATGATCCAGAACGGCAGCCCGTTGTTCTTCACGTCCCCGCTGAGGTGGCCGGTGGTGATCAGGGCCAGCGCGATGACGCCCATGGTCTTCTGCGCATCGTTGGTGCCGTGCGAGAGCGCGACGAGCGAGGCGGTGGCGATCTGTCCCCAGCGGAAGCCCGCTTCACGGCGCTTCTGCGCGACGTTGCGGGTGATGCGGTAGACGAGCCAGGTTCCGCAGCCGGCGACCAGGCAGGCGATCACCGGAGCGGCCACCGCCGGGATGAGCACCTTCTGGGTGACGCCGGTCCAGTTCACCCCGGCCAGGCCGATCGCCGCCAGGCCGGCGCCGATAAGACCGCCGAACAGTGCGTGCGACGAGCTCGACGGGATGCCGAACAGCCACGTCAGCAGGTTCCACAGGATGCCGCCGATCAGGCCGGCGAAGATGATCGTCAGCCCGGTTGAGGCATCGATCGACGGAATCAGCGCCCCGGTCTTGGAGTCCTGGATCTTGAGCACCGAACTGGTGACGGTGATGGCGACCTCGACGGAGAGGAATGCACCCACGAGGTTCAGCACGCCGGCCAGCAACACCGCCGTCTTCGGCTTGAGAGCGCGGGTGGCGATCGAGGTGGCCATGGCGTTGCCGGTGTCGTGAAAGCCATTTGTGAAGTCAAAAGCCAGTGCCGTTGCTATCAACAGCACCAGGACGATCAGCTCAGCGCTCATGGCGGTAATTCTGTCGGACCGCGGGCGTTTTTGACCAGCCGGAAACACCTCGCTGAGCTGGGAATTCGAATACGATCCGAATGAGTTCACCTAGTGTTCATCTGCCCACCCCGGATTGTTCGCCGGGGCGGTTTGCCGATCCCCGAGCGGGCTATAAGTTCACTGCGAGCCTGAGTCGGTGGACGGCACTACCATCAATGCGGTCCTCCGACTCAAACTCGTATGTCCGGTGGAACCTCGCTCGGGTGCATCAGGAGTAGGCACAGTGAACGCTTTTCTCGCGAAGATCGCGGCCTGGCTCAACGCCGGGTACCCCGAGGGGGTGCCCGGACCAGACCGGGTGCCGTTGTTGGCGCTGTTGACCCGGCGCCTCACCAACGACGAAGTCAAGGCCGTCGCACGGGATCTCATCGATCGCGGTGATTTCGATCACATCGACATCGGCGTTCTCATCACCCAGATCACCGACGAGCTGCCGCGGGCCGAGGACGTCGAGCGCGTGCGGGAACGACTGGCAGCAAAGGGCTGGCCGCTGGACGATCCGCGCGACGCCGAGGATGCCGGCGACGCCGGAACCAACACCGGCGACGACCCGAAAGAGCCAGGGGGCCCGGCATAGCCGTCCTGCGCCCCGTCGCCGTCGGATCCGCGACGGAGCAGTTGCTGACGGTCCTCGATGACGTCCTGACCGGACGAGGGCACGCCATCCTGCCGGTCCCGGCCGGTGACGAACGTCAGAGCTCCTTGCTGGCAACCACTTTGCGTGCCGGCGAGGAAATCGACGACGACGTCGCGGTGGTGATCTCGACATCGGGTACCACCGGCGAACCCAAGGGCGCGCAACTGACCGCGGCCGCGTTGCGGGCCGGCGCCGAGTCCACCCACACTCGGCTGGGCGGCGCCGGCCGGTGGCTGCTCGCCCTGCCCGCCCATCACATCGCGGGTTTGCAGGTCCTGGTGCGCAGTGTCCTTGCCGGGACCACGCCCGTCGCCGTCGCGGCCTCCTTCGATCCCGGCGAGTTGCCTTCTGCGGTAGCGGCTTTGGGCAGTGGACGCCGTTACGCCTCACTCGTCGCGGTACAGCTGGACAAGGCCCTGCGCGACCCGGCCGCCGGGGCGGCATTGGCCGACCTCGACGCCGTGCTGATCGGCGGCGGCCCGATGCCGGACGGCGTGGCCGAACGTGCCGAAGCGGCCGGGGTGAACGTGGTGCGCACCTACGGGATGAGCGAGACTGCGGGCGGCTGCGTGTATGACGGGGTGGCACTCGACGGCGTGAAGGTGCGCATCGACAATTCGCGCATCGTGCTGGGCGGGGCGACGGTGGCCCGCGGCTACCGCAACCCGACCAGCCCCGACCCCTTTGCCGAGCCTGGCTGGTTCCGCACCGACGACCTTGGCACCGTGGATGATTCAGGGGTATTGCGCGTTCTGGGCCGGATCGACGACGCGGTCAGCACCGGCGGTTTGACGGTGCTGCCGCAGCTGGTCGAATCGGCACTGGCCGACCATCCGGCGATCGCTGAGTGCGCGGTGTTCGGTGTCCCCGACGCGCGGCTCGGTCAGCGGGTGGTGGCCGCGCTCGTGCTGACCCCGGGTTCGTCGGCCCCCGACGTGGCGGAGTTGCGCGCCCATGTGGCGCAGACCCTGGACGCCACCGCCGCACCGCGCGAGGTGCACATCGTCGACGAGTTGCCCCGCCGCGGCATCGGCAAGCTCGACCGGCGCACGCTGGCCGCCCGCTACGCAAACTGAGCAGCGCAACCGCGTCCAAAGCAACGCAATGGCTGTTCCGCGCCACCGATGACGACCGCGGCGCTGTTCTCGCGGGAGCGTCGCCGGACCCGCGACCCGAAATCTCAGTTGTCGGCTTGGGCATGATGGAGACATGAGCCGTGAAGTGACCTCCGCGGATGAGCTGCGTGCCATCGTCGGCCAACCCACCGCCGCCGTCGCCAAGAAAGTGACCGGCCGCCTGTCCGAAGCGCAGCAGCGCTGGCTCAAGCAGTCACCGCTGGGCTTCGTGGCGACCACCGATGCACACGGCCGCGTCGACGTCTCCCCCAAGGGTGACCCGCCGGGTTTCGTCCAGATCATCGACGACACCACGATCGCGATCCCGGAACGCCCCGGCAACCGGCGGGTCGACGGTTTCCTCAACGTGCTGCAGCGCCCGCACGTGGGCACGGTGTTCGTGATCCCCGGCCGCGGTGACACGCTGCGGATCAACGGCACCGCCCGGATCCTGGCCGACGCAGACTATTTCGATGCCATGGTGGTTGACGGCAAGCGGCCGATCCTGGCGCTGGAGATCGCCGTGGAAGAAGTGTTCTTCCACTGCCCCAAGGCATTCCTGCGCTCGGACACCTGGAAGCCCGAGACCTGGGATCCGACGGCGGTGCCTTCGGTGGCACAGATGGCCAAGGCGTTCAAGCCCGACCAGAGCCAGGAGGAACTCGACGCGTATTACAGCGAGGACAACCTGCGCAAGATCCTCTACTGAGCCGCTTCGGCAGGTTTCACCAGGACCGCCCGCGTGTAGAGCAACTGGAAACCGCGACGCTGCACATTGTGCTGGGACTTCGAGCCCGGCGCCGTCGTCACCACGGCGATCTCGCTTCCGGCGTCGGCCGCCTCGGCCAGCCTCGTCGCCAGCAGCGCGGCCTGCACCCCGCGGCGCCGGTAGGCCGGAGCCGTCGCAGCCCCGGCCAGCTGAGCGATCCCATCGGTAAGCCGCATCATCCCGCCACCGGCGACCACACCGTCGCACAACGCGATATACGCTGTGGCCCCGGCCTTTTCCATGTCGCGCTCGGCCCGCTCGATGATGTCGGCAGGGAAGTCCTCGTGACTGACCGGGCCTTCACCGTCGGGATGGGCGAAGCCTTCCACCACGACGTTCACCCACGCGGTGAGATCGTCGGCCCGGTGCACCTGCACGTCGGTCGCCGGCGTGCGCTCGTCACCCACCGGCCTGCCGAGCACGTTCTCGAACTCGACGAGCCGATATCCCCGTCCGGACAACAGGGCCGTGATCTCCGGATCCGCCAGGTTCGACAACTCCACGCGGGTGGCGGCGCCGCGTGCGGCGAAAGCCCGCTCGACCTCACCCAGCACCGCTTCGTCGGGCACCCCGTCGAAGCCGAGACCGACCACCTTGTTCATCGGCGAATCCGGCTCGGCGAAACAGGCGTATCCACCGGCGAGCGGGAGGACCAGGCCATCGGCGCCCCGCTGTCCGGCAGCATGGGTCGCCGCAGCGATCAGGTCCGCCTCCGCCTTCTCGATACGCCTGGCCAGATCGACACCGCAGAACACTGGATCCGAGCTCACGTCTGCCTCACCGTTGATAGCCACGTCGATATTGTGCCCGCACAGGCATTTCCGAAACGTCAGGCCTCTGAGGCCGGCCGGCAGGGCGGCCCCGCGGGCTCCCAGGTGCGCATCGCCGCATCGAGCGAATCCTCGTCGAGCGCCTTCACCGGAATCGGCGACTGGCCATCGTGATAGCGCATGCCGTCCAAGAGCATCGCCACATAGCGGCGCCACAGCTCGGGGTCGACGTGACCGGCGAATTCGCTCACCGTGCCTGACAGCAGCCCGAAAAGCGGCATGTCCGTGGAGGACAGCTCCGGACGTAGGTAACCGTCGGACTGCGCCCGCTCGACGAGTTTTCCCAGCACCGGGACGAGCCCCTCCTGACAGGCCTTCACCCGGTCACCGCCGTAGGACTTGCTGAACGCGATCTCGCGCAGTCCGCGGTCGGTAGCGGTGATCTCGCACATCTTCTCGACGTACCACGCGAACCCTTGCCACGAATCTTCGTGTTGCAGTGCGGTTTCAGCCAGGGCGGTGAGTTGCTCCATGCCGTCCACGAAGATCGCCTCGATGAGCTCTTCCTTTGTGGCGAACCGCCGGTAGACCGTGCCGACGCCGACGTTGGCGTAACGCGCCACGTCGTTGAGGGTCGCCTCGAGGCCCTTTTCGGCGAACAGTTCCCGGGCAGCATCGAGCACACGCTGTCTATTGCGCTCTGCGTCTTTGCGCAGTACGCGGCGTGTTCCCTCGGTCATATCTCCCAGCTTAAGTGATCGGCATCATAAGTGGATTGATCCTATCCACTTATTCGGCTAACTTTACCCTTCGAACTGCGTAGGCCGCCTAACAGCCTGGTAGTCGCGAAGCATCGAACGTCGGGAGGCCACATTGACAGCCGTAAACGCTACGCCCGCAGTGGCCTTTCCCCCGGGACAACCCCGGTGATCGGCGCGATCCGCCGGATCTGGCTTCCCGTCCTGATCATCATCGCCATGGGGGCCGGCGTGCTGATCGTGATGAACGTGCGCAAGGTCTTCGGCGCACATCCCGTGATCATCACCGAGAACACCTCGGACAACGCCGAGGACTTCAACCCCAAGTTCGTGAAGTACGAGATCTATGGCACCGGCGGCACCGCCGTCATCAACTACATGGACCTCGAAGGCAAACCGCAGCGCACCGGAACTGTGCCGCTGCCATGGACTTTGACACTGCAGACCACGTTGCCGTCGGTGCAGCCCAACATCATGGCGCAGGGCGACGGGGACAGCATCAGTTGCCGAGTCACCGTCGATGACGAGGTCAAAGAAGAGAGAACGGCTACTGGATTGAACGCACAAACCTTCTGCTTTGTGAAGGCAGCATGATCGGCCGCGAGGAAGAAACCCAGACGGACGAGACGCCGACCGACGCCATCGCAACGGGGCGCCACGCAGCACCTCCGCGCCCACTGATCCCACGCTTCATCCGGGCATTCGCCCTGCCGATCATCCTGATCTGGATCGTGATCGTCGCACTGCTCAACACCGTCGTGCCGCAACTCGAGGTCGTCGGCAAGATGCGCGCGGTGTCGATGAGTCCCAACGACGCACCGTCGATGATCGCCATCAAAGAGGTCGGCAAGAAGTTCCAGGAGTACGACACCAGCAGCTCGGTGATGGTCGTGCTCGAAGGCGACAAGCCGCTGGGCCTCGAAGCGCACATGTTCTACGACCAGATGGTTCGCGACCTCCGTGCCGACACCACCCACGTGCAGCACGTTCAGGACTTCTGGGGCGACACCCTGACCGCCAAAGGCGCCCAGAGCCGCGACGGTAAAGCCGCCTACGTACAGGTCTACATCGCCGGCGACCAGGGTGAGACACTCGCCAACGAGTCGGTCGAGGCGGTGCGGCGCATCGCCACCGAAACCCCCGCACCCGACGGCGTCAAGGCGTACGTGACAGGGTCCGCGGCATCCAGCACCGACCAGAACATCGTCGGTGACGAGAGCATGCAGATGATCGAGCTCGTCACCTTCGCCGTCATCGCGGTGATGCTGCTGGGCGTCTATCGCTCGATCATCACCACGCTGATCGTGCTCGCCATGGTCGTGCTCGAATTGTCCGGTGCGCGTGGCCTGGTCGCGCTACTGGGCTATCACAACTTCTTCGGTCTCACGACGTTCGCGACCAACATGCTGGTGACGTTGGCCATCGCCGCGGCCACCGACTACGCGATCTTCCTGATCGGCCGATATCACGAAGCCCGGCGCTCCGGTAAGGACCGCGAAGAGGCCTACTACGACATGTTCCACGGGACAGCACATGTGGTGCTGGCCTCGGGCCTGACGATTGCCGGCGCCACGCTGTGCCTGCACTTCACCCGCCTGCCGTACTTCCAGACCATGGGAATCCCCCTGGCGGTCGGAATGGTGGTCGTGGTCGCCATGGCGCTGACGCTGGGTCCGGCCACCATCTCGGTGCTCAGCCGATTCGGCAAGATTCTCGAGCCCAAGCGACACTCGCAATCTCGCGGATGGCACCGGGTCGGCACCGCGACCGTCCGCTGGCCGGGCGCAATCCTGGTGTGCGCCATCGTGGCTGCGCTGGTCGGCCTGCTCGCTCTGCCCGGCTATCACACCACCTACAACGACCGCATCTTCCTGCCTGAGGACGTCGGGACGAACATCGGATACGACGCCGCGTTCCGGCACTTCTCCCAGGCCAAGATGAACCCGGACCTGATGATGATCGAGTCCGACCGCGATCTGCGGAACCCGGCCGACTTCCTGGTCATCGACAAGATCGCCAAGGCTCTCAAGAGCGTTCACGGCATCGCCCAGGTGCAGACCATCACGCGTCCCGACGGCGATCCGATCAAGCACTCGACGATCCCGTACACGCTGGGCCAGAGCGGCACGACCCAGCTGATGAACAACGATTACGCGCAGACCAATCTGCAGAATCTGCTCAATCAAGCCAACGATCTGCAGACCAGCATCGACTCGATGACCGAGATGATGAGCATCCAGACCGAGCTGGCCGCGGTGTCGCAGCGGATGGCCGACAAGATGAAGACGACGTCGGGCGACATGTCCGAAGTCCGGGACCATCTGGCAGATTTCGACGATTTCTTCCGGCCGATCCGCAATTACTTCTACTGGGAGCCGCACTGCTTCGACATCCCGGTCTGCTGGTCCATGCGGTCGATCTTCGAAAGCCTCGACGGCATCAACACGATGTCCGACGACTTCCAGGATCTGGTCCCCGAGATGCAGCGCATGGCCGATCTGATGCCGCGGATGGTCGCGGTGTTGCCGGCGCAGATCCAGACCATGAAGAACCAGAAGCAGATACTGCTGAACCAGTACCAGGTGCAGAAGGCACAGCAGGATCAGACGATGGCGATGCAGAACACCGCCACCGCCATGAGCGAAGCGTTCGATGCCGCCAAGAACGACGATTCGTTCTACCTGCCGCCGGAGGCCTTCGAAACCGAGGACTTCCAGCGAGGCATCAAGCTGTTCATGTCGCCTGACGGACATGCGGTGCGGTTCACCATCATTCACCAGGGTGATCCGCTGACCCCTGAGGGGACCGCACGCATCGCACCGCTCAAGGTCGCAGCGGCCGACGCCATCAAGGGCACCCCGCTCGAGGGATCGAAGATCTACCTCGGCGGCAGCTCGGCGACGTTCAACGACATGCAGCAGGGCGCCGACTACGACCTGATCATCGTCGCCGCGGCGGCACTGATCCTGATCTTCATCATCATGTTGGTGCTCACCCGTGCGGTGGTGGCCTCCGCGGTGATCGTCGGCACGGTGGTGCTGAGCCTTGCCTCGGCCTTCGGCCTGTCGGTACTGCTCTGGCAGCACATCGTGGGAATCCCGTTGCACTGGATGGTGATGCCGATGTCGGTCATCGTCCTGCTGGCCGTGGGCGCGGACTACAACCTGCTGCTCGTCTCCCGAATAAAGGAGGAGATCCACGCCGGGCTGAAGACCGGAATCATCCGGGCGATGGTCGGCACCGGTGCCGTGGTCACCTCCGCGGGCCTGGTCTTCGCCTTCACCATGGCATCGATGGCGGTCAGCAGCCTGATCGTGATCGGCCAGGTGGGCACCACCATCGGCCTCGGCCTGCTGTTCGACACGCTCGTGGTCCGGTCGCTGATGACTCCGTCGATCGCCACGCTGCTCGGCCGCTGGTTCTGGTGGCCGCAACGGGTCCGGCAGCGTCCGCTTCCGGCGCCCTGGCCGAAACCGATCCAACGAGAACCCCAGGAGGCTGTGGTCTGATGAAACGCGTACTCATCGCCCTGATGTTCAGCGCGGCAACGGCTCTGGCTGTCTCGGCACCGGCACATGCCGATCCGGACACCGATTTCGCGAACGAGCTCCACACCTTCGGGATCTATGGGCAGAAGGACTACAACGCCTGGATCGGCAAGATCATGTGCAAGCGATTGCACAACGGCGTCGACCACAATGCCCAGGACTCGGTCGGTTTCGTGAAGAAGCAATTGGCCAAGGACAGCACCGACGCACAGTCGTGGCAGTTCCTGGGTACCGCCATCAACTACTACTGCCCCGATCAGCGCTTCATCTACGAACAAGCAGCGCACTGAACGACTTTGGAGCCATGTTGAACCGTAAGAGTGTCACCAACCTGATCCGCACCGGCGTGGCGGCATGTACCGTCGCCGGGGCCCTGGCCGGCGCCGGCATCGCAAGCGCCGACGCCACCGACGACTACCCGATCCCCAACCGGATCCTGCGGACGCCGTGCACGGCCGAGCAGATCATGGCCGCCGCCCGCGACGTCGAGCCCGTCTACTACGAGCGCTACATGATCGACTACAACAACAAGCCGGTCGCCGATCAGCAGGGCGCGCAAGACCGGATCCACTGGTTCTTCTCGATGGACTACGCGGGCCGCCGCCAGTACTCCGAGAACACGGCCACCAACGCGTTCTTCGAGAACATGTCCTGGCGCTGGCCGAACTGGGCCAAGCTGTTCTTCAACAACAAGGGCGTCGCGGCCAACACCACCGACATCTGCATGAACTACCCGCCCAACGACATGTCCGTCTGGAACTGGCACTGACCACGGGCTGAGGCCGGTCCGGCTCAGTCCGGCAGTGAGTTGCTCAACCGCTCGGTGGCCGCGAGGTAATCCTCGATGAACTCGCGGACCACCTCGCGGGCCGGCTTGACCTTGTTCATCAAACCCACACCCTGCCCGACGAAGTAGGTGGCCAGCGCCTGTGCGCCCGGATGCCCCTGGGCGGCAAGCACATCCACGCGACGGATGACCGGCTCGGCCAGCATGTTCTGCAACGGCAGCGGAAGGGTCTGGTGGCCGCCGGGATTCGGCTGCCAGGCGTCGGTCCAATCCGAGCGGAGCTGGCGGGCCGGCTTGCCGGTCCGCCCGGTCGATCGCACCGTGTCCCGCGAGGTCGCCTCCAACATCTTCTGCACGGTGTGCGGCGCGGTCTCGGCCTCCTCGGTGGTCAGCCACACCGATCCGGTCCAGGCTCCGGCCGCACCCATCGCCACGGCCGCGGCCATCTGCCGGCCCGTGACGATGCCACCGGCGGCCAGCACCGGGATGTCGCTGCCGGCAGCCTCGAGCGCTTCGATCACTTCGGGCACGAGCACCAGCGTCGACACCTCACCACAGTGCCCGCCTGCCTCGGTGCCTTGCGCGACAATCAGATCCACGCCCGCCTGCACCTGCTTGAGGGCGTGTTCGCGGGCACCCACCAGCGCCGCGACCGGGACACCGCGCTCTCGTCCGGCCTCGATCATGTAATCCGGCGGCACCCCGAGCGCGTTGGCGATCAGCCTGATCGGATGGCTCATGGCGACGTCCAGCAACTCGCGGCCGGTGTCACCGGACAACGAGGACCCACCGAACCGCTGCTTGGTCTCGGGCTCGATATCGTGATCGGCCAGCAGTTGCGCCACGAACTCGCGGTACTCGGCGGGGATGCGGTCGGTGAGCTGTCCCCGCGACAGGTTCTCGCCCTTACCTTCGAACTTCGCCGGCACGATGATGTCGGCACCGTACGGCTTGCCGCCGACCTGCTCATCGATCCAGGACAGCTCCTGGTCCAGCTGCTCGGGCTGGCGTGCAGCCTCCTGCTGGCGACGGCGGCGACGGGGCGGTTCACCTGCCGGAACCGGGCGCGATGGGAGGCGATGCGCACCGCCGGAGGTGGCCCAGTCGTTCTCCGGCGGATGCGGCTCGGCCGGTACATCGATGATGGGGCTTTCCTCGGTACGCGACGACCGGATGTCGGTGACCTCGACCGCCGGTATGTCCAGACGGCTGGCGGTCACCCGGCCCGCGGTGCGCACCGCACTCTTGTCGGTCTCGATGGCCGGCCGGTGCACCAGGTCGGTGTCGAACAGGATTTCCAGGTTGGCGCGCAGTGCGGCCAGCTCGGAGCGCAGCGCGGCGACCTCGTCGGCGGCCTGGGCGCGCAGCTCCGAAGCCAGCTCTCGGCGCAGCTGGGTCTCGACGGTCAGCTCGTACTCGCGCCGCGCCGAGATCTCCCGATCCAGCTGCAGGTCGTAGACGAACTTCAGATCCCGGGCCTTGGCCTGGTCCAGGTCGCTCTGACGCCGGTAGATGACAGAGACGAAGGCCGCCACCACGGCAGCCCACAGGGCCAGGATGACGGCGAGCTTCAGCAACTCGACGCGATCGGTGAACACCAATGCGGAGCTGGCCAGAATCGCGAGCACCAGCAATACCGTTAAGAGGAGCCAGCCCGGCCTTCGGCCGCCGCGCCGTGGCCGACCACCGCGGGGCAGAACGGTCATGCGCCGACTGTACCCGTCACCGGTCATCTAGCTCGTCGACCGCTGCGGCGATTCGGCCAACTACCTCCGACAATCGGTCACTCGGGCGCAGTGTCCCCGTTGTCCGGCGGTTCCTCTGGAGACTTGCAGCAGTGCTGCAGCCACACCGCCGCGGCAGCAAGCGCCAGGGCACTGATCGCCGCCACCACCGCGCCGGGTGTGTCCTCGCCGGCCACGCGTAGTTCGCCGCGCCTGGGCAGCAGATAGACCAGCACACCGATCCACCAGCCGGCGGTGATGGCGCCGACCCAGGCCGAGGCCTTGGCGACCACCACCGACCGGGCCACGGTCAGCGGGTGCAGCCGGCCGGCGTCGACGCCGATCTGCCCGTCATTGATCTTGGCCCGCACATAGAACGCCCAGCCCGCCTCGGCGATCGCGACCGCCAGCAACGAAAGCCCCGTCCAGACGGTCAACGGCGGGAACCACCGGTAGAGGATTCCGACCAGCACGTAGCCGACGATCGCGACGACGGCGACCGCGCCGGCCAGGTCACGCTTACGGGTCGGCCCCATCAGTCCGCCAAGGGTTCGGTGTGGAATATCAGCGCCAGGTCGGTACGCCGGACCCCGGCCCGTTCGGCCGGGTCGATCTCCTCCAGCAGGTGCGCCACCCGCCGCGACCGGCCGACCACGGTCAGCGTGGCGTCCGGGTCCACGGCCAACCACGGGATCAGCACGAATGCCCGCAGGTGCGCCAGCGGGTGCGGCAACGTCAGGTCCTCGTCCCGGGAGAGCACCTCGACATCACGGTCGTGGCAGGTGACGAGGTCGACATCGAGGGTGCGCGGGCCCCACTTCTGCTCCCGGACCCGGTCGGCCGCCTGCTCGAGTTGCTGGCCGCGTCGCAGCCAGCCGTGGCAGTCCACGTCCGGATCGTCGGCGATCAGGACCGCGTTGAGGAACGGCCCCTGCTCCACGCCGCCCCAGGCGTCGGTCTCGAACACCGGCGACACCGCGCGCACCGCCGTCCCCAGGCCGTCGACCACCGATTGCAGCCGGGCCAACCGGTCACCGACGTTCGATCCGATCGAAAGGACAGTCGACGTCACGCGGTGGCCCCCCGTCTGGACCGCCGGGCCACCACCGCGACGTCGTCGAAGGTCAGCGGAATCGGGGCGCTGGGCTTGTGCACCACGACCTCGACCGCGTGCAGGCGTTCGTCGGCCATGATGGCGTCGGCGATCTCGGCGGAGACCGTCTCGATCAGATTGCGTGGTGGGCCCGCGACGATGTCCGCTGCCCGCTGCGCCAGCGCGCCGTAGTCGAGGGTGTCGGCGAGATCATCGGTGGCCGCCGCCCGGCGCAGGTCCACCCAGGCCGTGATGTCGACGACGAACTCCTGGCCGTCGCGCCGCTCATGGTCGAAGACACCGTGGTTGCCCCGAACCCGCAAGCCGCGCAACTCGATTCGATCAGCCAACCCGACCTCCAGATTCCCAGGCTTCCAGCACGGCGAGCGCGTCGACGGAGGCCACCACATCATGCACCCGAACTCCCCAGGCGCCGTGCTGGGCGGCCAGCATCGAGATCGCGGCGGTGGCGGTCTCCCGGCCGTCCGGTGGCCGCGGTGTCCCGTCCGCCCCGGCCAGCAACGTTCCCAGGAAGCGTTTACGTGAGGCGCCGACCAGCACCGGGATCCCGGTGTCGATGAACTCGGGCAGTGCATGCAGCAGGGCCCAGTTGTCCTGCGCGGTCTTGGCGAAACCCAGGCCAGGGTCGATGATCAGCCGTTGCGGGTCGACCCCCGCGGCGACAGCGGCGTCGACCGCACCGAGCAGCTCGGCCCGGACCTCGGCCACCACGTCGCCGTAACCCGGAGCGTGGTGCGGCTGCTCGGCGCTGACCGAGCGCCAGTGCATCAGGATCCACGGCACTTTCGCGTCGGCCAGCAGTGGCGCCATGTTCGGGTCGGCCAGGCCGCCGGACACGTCGTTGACGATCTGCGCTCCGCGTTCCAGGGCCACCTTGGCCACCTCGGCGTGCATCGTGTCGATGCTGACCGTAATACCTTGGGAGGCAAGCGCTTCGATTACGGGAGCGACGCGGGCCGCCTCCACCGCGGGGTCGACCCGCACCGCGCCGGGACGGGTCGATTCCCCGCCCACGTCGATGATCGCCGCACCCGCGGCAGCGAGCTCCAACCCGTGTTCGACGGCACGGTCGCGGTCGATGAACTTGCCGCCGTCGGAGAAGGAATCGTCGGTGACGTTCACAACTCCCATGACCTGCAAACGGGTGGGGTTCACTTCCGCAGGATAAGTTCCAGCGCCTCGGCCCGGGATGCCTTGTCGGTCTTGAACTGGCCGCGTACCGCGGACGTGGTGGTGACCGCGCCGGGTTTGCGGACACCGCGCATGGCCATGCAGAGGTGTTCGGCCTCGATCACCACGATGGCCCCGCGCGGGTCGAGCTTTCGCATCAGCGCATCGGCGATCTGGGCGGTCAGCCGTTCCTGCACCTGCGGGCGCTTCGAGTACAGGTCGACCAGGCGGGCGATCTTCGACAGCCCGGTCACCCGGCCGTCGACCCCGGGGATGTACCCGACATGGGCCACCCCGTGGAACGACACCAGGTGGTGCTCGCAGGTCGAGTACATCGGGATTTCCTTGACCAGCACGAGCTCGTCGTGCTCCTCGTCGAAGGTGGTGTTGAGCACCGCGTCCGGGTCCGTGTACAGACCGGCCATCAGCTCCTTGTATGCACGTGCCACGCGAGCCGGGGTATCCATCAGACCCTGACGATCGGGGTCCTCACCGATGGCGATCAACAACTCACGTACGGCCGCCTCGGCACGCGGTTGGTCGAACACCCGCGTGGCCGTATCGGTGTTGTTGTGATGCTCGCGCAACGACTGCGACATCGAAGCCTCCGTTCTTCCGATCAGCCGTGGGCCGGTGGGTTGGACCGGTCGGAACGGTCGGTCCGCTCAGGGGCACGGTCCTGACCCGCGTCCTCATTGGGTGCGGGCTGACCCGGATGAGGATAAGGCTGATAAGGATACGGCTGGGGCTGCTGCCATCCCGACGGATGCGGCGGCGGGTACCAGTAACCCTGCTGTTGCTGGGGCGGCTGGTAACCGGGCTGCGACGGCGCGGGCGGCCAGCCCGGGGCGTGCCAGCCGGCCGGTGCGCCGTAGTCAGGCTGGGTCGAACCGTTCTGGTTGGTCCCGTTCGGCGGGGCACCGTTGGCCCCCACCCCGTTGGTCTCGTTGGCCCGCTCGGCTTCCCGGCTGGCGGCGGCGATGGCGGCCTTGAAGGCCGGCTCTGGCACCGGCGGCGGCCACGGCTCACCGCGCTCGATGGCGATCTCGCCCGGGGTCTTGATCGGCGGCTTGTCCGACGGCACACGGCCACCGAAGTCGTCGAACATGGTCAGCCGGGGACGCTTCTTGACGTCACCGAAGATGGCCTCCAGCTCGGCACGGTGCAGCGTCTCCTTCTCCAGGAGCTCGCCGGCCAGCGTGTCGAGCACATCGCGGTACTCGGTGAGGATTTCCCACGCCTCGGTGTGCGCGGCCTCGATGAGCTTGCGCACCTCGTCGTCGATGTCGCGGGCGACCTCGTGACCGAAGTCGGCTTGGGTGCCCATGGTGCGGCCCAGGAACGGGTCGCCGTGCTCGGTGCCGTAGCGCACCGCGCCCAGCTTGGAGCTCATGCCGTACTCGGTGACCATGGCGCGGGCGATCTTGGTGGCCTGCTCGATGTCGGACACCGCACCCGTGGTGGGCTCGCGGAAGACGAGTTCCTCGGCGGCGCGGCCGCCCATGGCGAACACCAGGCGCGCAATCATCTCCGAGCGGGTCATCAGGCCCTTGTCGTCCTCGGGCACCGCGACGGCGTGGCCGCCGGTGCGGCCACGGGCCAGGATCGTCACCTTGTAGATCGGCTCGATGTCGGGCATCGCCCACGCGGCCAGGGTGTGTCCGCCCTCGTGGTAGGCGGTGATCTTCTTTTCCTGCTCGCTGATGATGCGGCCCTTGCGGCGCGGGCCGCCCACGACGCGGTCTACGGCTTCTTCCAGCGCCGCACCGGTGATGACGGTGCCGTTCTCGCGCGCGGTGAGCAGCGCGGCTTCGTTGATGACGTTGGCCAGGTCCGCACCGGACATACCGACGGTGCGCTTGGCCAGCCCGTCCAGGTCGGCATCGGGGGCGATCGGCTTGCCGGCCGAGTGCACCTTGAGCACGGCGCGGCGTCCGGCCAGGTCGGGATTGGACACCGGGATCTGACGGTCGAAGCGGCCGGGCCGCAGCAGGGCCGGGTCGAGGATGTCGGGGCGGTTGGTGGCCGCGATGAGGATGACGCCCTGGCGGTCGCCGAAGCCGTCCATCTCGACCAGCAACTGGTTCAGCGTCTGCTCACGCTCGTCGTGACCGCCGCCCATGCCGGCACCGCGCTGCCGACCTACGGCGTCGATCTCGTCGACGAAGATGATGCACGGGCTGTTCGCCTTGGCCTGCTCGAACATGTCGCGGACGCGCGAGGCACCGACACCGACGAACATCTCGACGAAGTCCGAACCGGAGATGGTGAAGAACGGCACCCCGGCCTCGCCTGCGACGGCGCGGGCCAGCAGCGTCTTACCGGTGCCGGGCGGGCCGTAGAGCAGCACGCCCTTGGGGATCTTGGCGCCCAGCGCCTGATAGCGCGACGGGTTCTGCAGGAAGTCCTTGATCTCGTAGAGCTCCTCGACCGCCTCGTCGACACCGGCAACGTCGGCGAACGTGGTCTTGGGCATGTCCTTGCCCAGCTGCTTGGCCTTCGACTTGCCGAAGCCGAAGCCCATCCGGCCGCCGCCCTGCATGCGGGAGAACATCACGAACAGGGCCACCAGCAACAACAGCGGCAGCATGTAGATCAGCATCGAGCCGAGGAAGCTGCCCTGGTTGACCGTCGTACCGAACTTGACGTTCTTGGCGTCGAGTTGGTCGACAAGCTTGACGGCATAGCCGGTCGGGTATTTGGTGATGACCTTGTCGGAGTTCTCGGTCTCTTCTTTGCCGCTCTTCAGATCGAGTCGCAGCTGCTGCTCGCGGTCGTCGATCTGGGCGCTGTTGACGTTGTCAGCGTTGATCTGGGCTACCGCCACCGAGGTGTCGACGGGTTTGTAGCCGCGGGTGTCGTCGCTGAAATAGAAAAACGACCAGCCCAGCAGCAGCACGACCGCGATGACGGTCAGCGTGCGGATCACATTTTTGCGGTTCATCGATCACTCGGCCGAGTTCGGCCCGGTCCTTCCAACGTGCGCAGTTGAGACATTCAAGGCTACCGCTAGACCAACGTTCGGCAGTTCCCGACGGTATCTGGCCGACGGCGGAGGCATTGTGCTTGGGTGAGATCGTGCTCACATCGACCGAACGGTTAGTCGAAACCAATGGCGTGACATTGCGGGTGATCGAGGCGGGTGAGCGCGGAAATCCGGTGGTGGTGCTGGCCCACGGATTCCCCGAGCTGGCCCATTCGTGGCGCCACCAGATCCCGGTGCTCGCAGCGGCCGGCTATCACGTCCTGGCTCCTGACCAGCGTGGATACGGAGGCTCCTCGCGTCCGTCGGCCATCGAGGACTACGACATCGTGGCGCTGACCGCCGACCTCGCCGGGTTGCTCGACGACGTCGGCGTCGACAGCGCAGTGTTCATCGGACACGACTGGGGCTCGCCCGTCGTCACCAACTTCCCACTGTTCTTCCCGGACCGGGTCCGCGCGGTGGCCGCCCTGAGCGTGCCCCCGGTACCTCGGGCGTCCGCTCCGCCGACGCAGATCTGGCGCCGGATCGTCGGCGACAACTTCTTCTACATCCTCTACTTCCAGGAACCGGGCGTCGCCGATGCCGCGCTGGGCGCCGATGTCCGGGAGTCGATGCGTCGCATGATGACGATGGAAGGCGTCAGCGCACCCCCCGAGCAACTGGCCGACCGACCGGTGCCGCCGCTGCCGGACTGGATCAGCGCCGACGAATTCGAGCCCTACGTGCAGGCGTTCACCGAGACCGGTTTCACCGGGCCGCTCAACTGGTACCGCAACTTCGACCGGAACTGGGAGCTCACCGAGAGCACTCCGGCCCGGACCATCACGGCGCCCACGTTGTTCCTGGCCGGCACCGGCGACCCGGTGCTCGGCTTCACCCCGCGTGACCGGGTGCGTGACGTGGTGGCCGGCGATTACCACGAGGTGCTGATCGACGGCGCCGGGCACTGGCTGCAGCAGGAACGCCCCGAGGAGGTCAACAAGGTGCTGTTGGACTTCTTGGAGGGCCTCAAATGACTCCGTTGAACTTCGGCGTCTTCATCACGCCGTTCCATCCCGTCGGCCAATCCCCCACTACCGCACTGCAATACGACATGGATCGGGTCGAGGCCCTGGACCGGCTGGGCTATGACGAGGCCTGGTTCGGCGAACACCATTCCGGTGGTTACGAACTCATCGCCTGTCCCGAGGTGTTCATCGCCGCCGCGGCCGAACGGACCAGGCACATCCGGCTGGGCACCGGCGTGGTGTCGCTGCCGTATCACCACCCCCTCATGGTGGCCGACCGGTGGGTTCTGCTCGACCACCTCACCCGCGGCCGGGTGATGTTCGGGACCGGACCGGGCGCACTGCCGTCGGATGCCTACATGATGGGCATCGACCCGGTGGATCAGCGACCGATGATGCAGGAGTCCCTCGAAGCCATCCTGGCGTTGTTCCGCGCCGCCCCCGACGAGCGGATCAGCCGCAAGACCGACTGGTTCACCCTGCAGGATGCCGCGCTGCACATTCGTCCCTACACCTGGCCGCATCCGGAGATCTCCACCGCAGCAATGGTTTCCCCGTCCGGACCGCGCCTGGCCGGGGCGCTGGGCACGTCGCTCCTTTCCCTGTCGATGTCGGTACCCGGCGGTTACGCGGCCATCGAGACCACCTGGGACACCGTGCGCGATCAGGCCGCCAAATCCGACCGGCCCGAACCGGACCGGAAAGACTGGCGGGTGCTCGGCATCATCCATCTCGCCGACACCCGCGAACAGGCCATCGAGGACTGCACATACGGCCTGCAGGATTTCGCCAACTATTTCGGCGCGGCGGGCTTCGTGCCGCTGTCCGAGAAGACCGAGGACACCGGTTCGGCCTACGAGTTCGTGGAAAACTATGCGGCAGGCGGCAATTGCTGTATCGGCACCTCCGCCGACGCGATCGCCTACATCCAGGATCTGCTGGACCGCTCCGGCGGGTTCGGCACCTTCCTGCTCCTGGGCCACGACTGGGCACCACCGGCCGCCACCTTCCACTCCTACGAACTGTTCGCCCGCGAGGTGATCCCGCACTTCAAGGGCCAGCTCACGGCGGCGCGGGCGTCTCACGACTGGGCCAAGGGCATGCGGGATCAGCTGTTCGGCCGCGCCGGGCAGGCGATCGTCAACGCGATCACCGAAGCAACCACCGAGGGGAAGAACTGATGCGCGCCGCGGTCCTGCGCGACGGACGGATGATCGTCCGCGACGACGTGCCCGAGCCGGTGCCCGGCCCCGGGCAGGTGCTGGTCGAGGTGAAGGCCTGCGGAATCTGCGGGTCGGACCTGCATTTCGCCACCCACGGCGCAGACATGCTGGCCGCCGGCGCCGAACTCGAAGGCGTACCCGACATGGACATCGACCTGGCCGGTGATGTCTACATGGGCCACGAGTTCAGCGCCGAGATCCTCGACGCCGGACCGGGAACCGAAGCCCCCGCCGCCGGGACGCTGGTCACCTCGGTACCGGTCCTGATCTCCGAGGGCGGGATCGCGCCGATCGTGTACAGCAACAGCACCGTCGGCGGCTACGCCGAGAAGATGCTGCTGTCGGCGCCGCTCCTGCTGCCCGTGCCCAACGGCCTGAGCGCCACCCATGCCGCGCTCACCGAACCGATGGCCGTCGGCTTGCATGCGGTCAACGCGTCCCGCATCGAACCCGGCGAGGCCGCACTCGTCGTCGGCTGCGGCCCCGTCGGTATCGCCATCATCGCCGCGCTGAAACTAGGTGGCGTGGAAACGATTGTGGCGTCTGACTTCTCCCCCACCCGGCGCGAGCTCGCCGTCACCATGGGCGCCCACACCACGCTGGACCCGGCCGTGGATTCACCGTTCCATCAGTGCCGACCCTCGGTGGTGTTCGAGGCGGTCGGCGCACCCGGGATCATCGATGACGTGCTGCGCCGCGCACCGGCGGGCATCCGGCTGGTGGTGGCCGGGGTCTGCATGCAGCCCGACACCGTGCACCCGTTCTACGCGATCACCAAGCAGATCAGCATCCAGTTCGTCTTCGGTTACGACGCGAGCGAATTCGCGTCCTCGCTGCGCGCCATCGCCGAAGGCGAGATCGACGTGGCGCCGATGATCACCGGGACCGTGGGCCTCGAAGAGGTGGGCGCCGCTTTCGGTGACCTCGCCTCGCCGGACCGGCACTGCAAAGTCCTGGTGACGCCGTGATGTCCCGGTAGGGTTCGCCTCATGCCGATCGCTGGGAATGCGAAGTTACGGGTCCTCGGCGTTGCCGCGGCGGGATTGATCGCCGTCAGTGCAAGCGCCTGCGATACCACCTCAGGCCCCGCAGGGGGCGCACCCGACGGCGCCCGGCAGGTGACCGTCGTCGGGTCCGGCCAGGTGCAGGGCGTACCGGACACCCTGACCGCGGACGTGGCGATGGAGTTCAGCGCCCCCGACGTGTCGGGCGCGCTCAATCAGTCGAGTCAGCGGCAGCAGGCCGTGATCGATGCGCTGGTCGGATCGGGCATCGACCGCAAGGACATCAGCACCACACAGGTCAGCGTGCAGCCGCAGTTCAACGACAACACGATCTCGGGGTACCGCGCCAGCAATGCGGTCAAGGTCAAGATCCGCGACACCGCCAAGGCCTCACAGACCCTGGCCCTGATCGCGAGCACCGGAGGCGACGCCACCCGTATCAACTCGGTCGACTACTCGATCGAGGACGATTCGGACCTGGTGCGCGACGCCCGCGCCCGAGCCTTCGACGACGCCAAGAACCGAGCCGAGCAGTACGCCGGGTTGTCCGGACTGCACCTGGGCAAGGTGATCTCGATTTCTGAACAGCCCGGTGGCTCGACCCCGCCCCCGCCCACCCCGATGCCGCGCGCCGCGATGCAGGCCGTTCCGCTGGAACCCGGTCAGCAGACGGTGGACTTCTCGGTGACGGTGGTCTGGGAGCTCACCTAGCCGGCTCAGCCCGCAGGCGCGATGTCGACGGGGATGCCGTTGAGCACCGCGGTGCCCGACAACGGGTCGAGATGGGTACCGTCGTTGAGCTGATTGACGTTGGCGCCGGGCCGGCTGGCCGCGAGTTGCTGACCGGTTCCGCCGCGGTCATGACCCCAGCCGTGCGGTAGCGAGACCACGCCGCGGCGCATGCCGTCGTTCACCTCGACCGGGGCGAGCAGTTCACCGCCCGGGCCCTTGATCACGGCGATGTCGGTCAGCCCCAGATCGGCCGCGTCGTCGGGATGGATCTGCAGGGTGCACCGGTTGGAGCCGCCCGACAGCGCAGGCAGATTGTGCATCCAGCTGTTGTTGGACCGCAGGTGGCGCCTGCCGATCAGCAGGAACCCTCCTGCCGTGCGGCCGAGCGCGTCGCGCAGCCGCGCCACGTCGGCGACGATCGGCTCCGGCGCGAGTTCGATTCGCCCACTTGGGGTTCGAAGTATCTCCGGAATCCGTGGTTGCAGCGGCCCGAGGTCGATACCGTGCGGGCTGGCCTTCAACCGCTCCATGGTCAGCCCGTCGGGCCTGGCGCCGAACGCGTCGCCGTAGGGGCCGAGCCGCAGCATCATGTCGAGGCGGCGCTCGTAGCCCGGCCCCGGATAGAGCATCGCGGTGAGCTCGTCGACGTCTCGCCCGGCCACCGGCGAACAGGGGTCGGCGGTCTCCTTGGCCAGCGTCGTGGCGATCACCTGCGCGTCGACGAGCGCCGGGTCCCCGTCGGCCCCGATGCCGTAGAGGATCAGCGCGAGCCGGGACAGGATCTCGGGCTCGTCGGGCCGACCGTCGAGCGGCAACGCCGGCGAGGAGTACCGCACGTTGTTGCGTACCGCGAGGTTGTTCAGCGCGACGTCGAAATGCGCGCTGCGAGCCGGCGGGGGCGGCGGCAGGATGACGTCGGCGTGGCGGGTGGTCTCGTTGAGATACGGGTCGACGGACAACATGAATTCCACGCTGTCCAGCGCCCGGTCGAGCCGGTCGCCGTCGGGTGCGGACAGCACCGGGTTGCCCGCGATCGTGATCATCGCCTTGATCTGTCCCTCGCCCGCGGTGTCGATCTCCTCGGCGAGCGCGGCCGCCGGCAGTTCGGACAGCGCTTCGGGATAGCCCGATACCCGGCTGGCCCACCGGCCGGTCTTGAAGCCACGGCCCGGTCTCGGCGGACGCGGTGCGGGCGCGGCAGCTCCGAGCGCGAACATCGCCCCGCCGGGCCGGTCGAGGTTGCCGGTGAGGATGTTGATGACGTCGACGAGCCAGCTGCCGATGGTCCCGAATTCAACCGTGGAGGTGCCGATGCGGCCGTAGACGGCTGCCGTCGGGGCTGCCGCGAGCTCGCGGGCCAGTTCTCTGATCTCGTCGGCGCCGACGCCGCACGCCGGGGCGACAGCCTCGGGCGAGAACTCATCGGCCAGCGCACGGACCTGCTCGACGCCGGTGACGTGCTCGGCGAGCCGGCCGAGGTCGACGAGATCCTCCTCGAACAGCACGTGCACGATGGCGAACAGCAGGGCCGCATCGGTGCCCGGCCGGGGCGCGAGGTGCCGGTCGGCGAGTTTGGCTGTCTGGGTGCGGGCGGGGTCGATGACGACGAGCTTGCCGCCACGCTTGTGCAGCGCCCGCAGCTTGCCAGGGAAATCGGCGGCGGTCGCCAGGCTGCCGTTGGACACCAGCGGATTTGCGCCGATGATCACCAGGTAGTCGGTGCGGTCCAGATCGGGCACGGTGAACGCGACCGCGCTTCCGAACATCAGACCCAGCGCCACATGTTTGGGCATCTGGTCCAGGGTGCTGGCACTGAACACCTGCCGGGTGCCCAGGCCCCGGATGATCAGCGGGGCGTAAAGGCTGCCCGCGATGGTGTGCGCGTTCGGGTTGCCGAGGTACACCCCCACCGAGGATCCGCCGTGCGCACCGATCACCGCGCCGAGCCGCTCGGTGACGACGGCATACGCCTCATCCCAGGTGGCCTCGGTCAGCACGCCGTCACGGCGGATCAAGGGCTGGGTCAGCCGGTCCGGATCGTTGTCGAGCTCCCCGAAGCTGGCGCCTTTGGGGCAGATGAAACCGGCGCTGAACACGTCATCGCGGTCGCCGCGGGCGGCGGTCACCACGCCGTCGTCGATGGTCAGCGTCAGGCCGCAGGTGGCCTCGCAGAAGGGGCAGATCCGAAGGGCCGTACGGGTATCAGCCATGCCTCAAGATTCTGCGCCGGACCCCGCCTTTTTGTAAGCCTCCGGCTCAGGGCGTTTCGTACACCTTTGGTTCGAGGGTGCCGATGTAGGGCAGGTCGCGGTATCGCTCGGCGAAGTCCAGGCCGTAGCCGACGACGAACTCGTTGGGGATGTCGAAGCCCACGTAGGCCACGTCGAGTTCGGTGCGTACCGCCTCGGGCTTACGCAGCAGCGTGCACACCCGCAGCGAGCGGGGACGACGGGTGGCCAGGTTGCGCAGCAACCAGGACAGCGTGAGGCCGGAGTCGATGATGTCCTCGACGATCAGCACGTCGCGGTCATTGATGTCGCGGTCGAGATCTTTGAGGATCCGCACCACGCCCGAGGAAGAGGTGGACGAGCCGTACGAGCTGACCGCCATGAACTCCAGCTGCGTGGGCAACGGGATGGTGCGGGCCAGATCGGTGACGAACATGACCGCGCCCTTGAGCACGGTGACCAACAGCAGGTCGTCGTTGCCCAGATTGTCTCGGTACTCCTCGGCAATCATCTCGGCGAGTTCGACGGTGCGGGTCCGGATCTGCTCTTCGGACAACAGCACCGATTTGATGTCTCCCGCATACAGCTCGGCAGAGTCGACAGCCACACCGAACAGCGTGCCACGTGAGGGGGCCGCTTTCCAACGCGGATCGCTACACCGGTTCGGTGTGCAACTTCAGCGCTCCGCCATGCCGCGCCGCGAACAACCGCTGTTTGCGCAGCCCGGAACCGACGGCCACGCCGCCCTGCCCGCGCCAGGCCGTCACCAACCGGTCGACCGCACGGATCTGGATGTCGGTCAGATCACACGCGCCGCCGTCCAGCAACCAGACCCGGATCACGCGGCGCCGCAACGCGCCGGGCAGTGCCGCCAACCGGGCGGTGTCCAGACCGCCGGGCCCGGTGCGCGCCCCGGCCAGGGCCTCGCCGGCGAGGGCATCGAGTGTCTCGGTGTCCTCCCGCAGCGCGGTGGCGGTGCGGGCCAGCGCCTCGGCCACTCCGCCGCCGAGCACGTCCTCCAGCAGCGGCAGCACCTCGTGGCGCAACCGGACCCGGGTGAACCGGCGGTCGGCATTGTGCGGGTCCTGCCACGGGGTGAGGCCGAGTTGGTCGCAGACCGCGTGGGTCAGCGTGCGCCGCACGCCCAGCAGCGGCCGGTGCCACGGCGGGTCGTGCGGCCGCATCCCCGCGATCGAGCGGGCGCCCGATCCGCGGCCCAACCCCAGCAGCACCGTCTCGGCCTGATCGTCGAGGGTGTGGCCCAGCAGTACCGGTGCGCCGTCACGTGCCGCATCCAGTGCGGCGTAACGGGCCTGACGCGCCGCCGCCTCCGGGCCGCCGGCACGGCCGACCTCGACGGTAATCACCTGCGCTGCAACGCATCCCAGAGCCAGCGCCTGTCGGCGCGCGGCGTCGGCGACCGTGTCGGATCCGGACTGCAGCCCGTGGTCGACGATCAGCGCGGTGGTGGGCCGCAGGTTCGCCGCGACCGCGGTCAGCGCCAGGGAGTCCGGACCGCCCGACAGTGCGACGCACCAGGTGGAGCCGTCGATGCCCCCGGCGTCGGCCGCCACCGATTGCCGCAGCGCGGCTACAGCACCCGATCGATCCATCGTTGCGGTTCGTCGATCTCTTCGGGCTGCGGCAGGGTGTCGGGACCGGACCAGATCGTGTTGAACCGGGCCATCCCGACGGCGCCCACCACATGGTCGACGAACGCCTTGCCCCGCGTGTACTGACTCAGCTTGGCGTCGAATCCCAGCAGCGTGCGGACCACGCGCTGCAGCGGAGGCTGCTTCCGCTGCCTGCGGTCGTCGAAGCGGCGCCGGATGGTGGAGACCGTCGGCACCACCGCGGGGCCGACGGCGTCCATCACGTGATCGGCATGGCCCTCCAGCAGCGTGCCCAGCACCAGCAGCTGGTCCAGCGCGCGGCGCTGCGGCTCGGCCTGCACGGCGCGCATCAGGCCCAGCACACCCTTCGAATTCGGGTCCGGCTCCGACCCGTTGCGCTGATTGCGGACGAACTGGGCGAGCCGGCCCGCCACCTCGGCGACATCCTCACCCGCGTCCTGGGTGAGCACTGCCAGGGCCTGCGACATGTGGTCGGTCAGCCAGGGATTGGCGCGGAACTGCACCCGGTGCGTGACCTCGTGCAGACACACCCAGAGCCGGAAATCAGCCGGGCTGACCCGTAATTGGCGTTCCACCGCGATGACGTTGGGATACACCAGCAACAGCTCGCCGCCGTCGGGACCGAACGGGTCGTATTGCCCGAGGATGCCTGAGGAGATGAACGCCAGCACCGCACCGGTCTGCGCCCCGGTGACCCGTCCGGTGATGAATCCCGGCTTCTGCGTGTCGCTTTCGTCACCAGGCTGGACGCCGGTGGTCATCACCCGCATCGAACGTGTGGCCGCCCGGATCCACTGCGGACGGTCCACCACGCGGGCCTCGGGCACCTCCGCGCCCTCGTTCAAACCGGTCACCTCACGCACCGGCAGCTCAGCGGACTTCGAACTCTCCGAGAGCTGCTCGATCAGCTGGTTGCGGGTGTAGTCGGTGGTAGCCGGGGCCGGCCGGACCAGCTTCGCCCCGACCGCGGCGGCGAAATCCCAGTCCACCGCGCGTCCCGCGGTCACGGCGACCCGATCGTTCACGTGCCACACCCGCAGGACCGCAGCACGGCGGCCAGCTCGTCGATCGCGGTGCGCCCGGTGGGCCCGGCATTGTTGGAGATCAGCGCGAACGTCAGCACCCGCCCGCTGTCGTCGGTGACGATGCCGGCCAGGGCGTTGGTCCCGGTCAACGACCCCGTCTTGGCCCGCAGCCAGCCCGCGGCGTCACGGCCGGCGTCGGTGTCCAGGTAGCGGTTGGACAGCGTGCCGCTGCCGCCGGCGATGGGAAGCAGGTCCACCAACGGCCGCATGGCCGGTTCGGTGTTGCCTGCCGCGACGTTGACCACCTCGTCGAGAATCCGGGCGCTCAGCCGGTCATCGACCGACAGGCCGCTGGAATCGACCAGCTTGGCGGCCGACATGTCGATGCCGATGCCTTCGAGTTGGCTCAGCACCGCGTCGACCCCGCCGTCGAAGCTCTGCGGCCGGTGCATCTGGGCGGCAACCTCGCGGGCGATCGACTCGGCCATCACGTTGTCGGACTCGTTCATCATCTGGCGCAGCCGCTCGATCAGCGGCGCCGACTGCACGGCGGCGATCTGCTTGCCCGAAACCGCGCTTGGCAGCACCGTCACCGACGCGGGATCGACCTTGAGCGCGACCGCCAGGGCCCGGCCCGCATCGAGGGCCGGTGTCGTCGACCGCCGGGATTCGACCGTCGTCGGCTGGATGCGGCCGCCGTCGAGCATCACCGGTTCCATCGGGGCGATGTCGCCGCCCTCGATGTCGGCGGGATCCCAGCCCGGCGCCATCGTCGGACCGCTGTACTCGCTGGTGTCCACCCGCACCGCGGTCACCGTGATGCCGCTGCTGCGCACCTGATCGGCCAGGTCACTGATCCGGGCCGCCCCCTTGTACCAGGTATCGGTGTCCTCGGGCGCCGCCGACAACGTGGTGTCCCCGCCGCCCTTGAGCACCACCAGACCCGGCTGCGAGTCCACGGCCAGGACCGTGGTGGCCAACCGGGCATTGCGGTCCAGAGTCAGCAACGCGGCAGCCGTCGTCAGCACCTTGTTGACCGAGGCCGGCTGCATCGGCACCCCGGAATTCTGTTCCCACAGTTCGGCTCCGGTCTCGGCGTCGGTGATCCGCCCGGTCACGTCGCCCAGATCGGGATTCGCCAGAGCCGGTGCCAGCGCGGCCGCCAGCCCACTCACCGTCGGCATCGGCGCCGACATGTCCACCGGGACGATGCCCGGGCTCGCGGTCGCCGCCGCGGGCGCAGGCGCGACGGCCTCGGCTTCGCTGGAGCGGTGCCCGGTGAGTACGGCAGCAACCGCCACAACAGCGGCGACCAGCACCAGGACCACGACGCCAACCGCCACATGGGTGGACTGCCGCCACCGTGTGGGCCGCATATTTCTCCTGCTCTGCCGGTGGTGGGGACGAGCCACCCGTTTAGGCCAGACTATCGCTCCATTAGGGTTGACCCGCGTCGTCGCCCGACGACCAACGCCTGACCGCAGATGCGAAGGAGCCGCGACGGTGAAGTTCGACGTCGTCATCGAGATCCCGAAGGGTTCGCGCAACAAGTACGAGGTTGACCACGAGACCGGCCGGGTCAAGCTCGACCGCTACCTCTACACCTCGTTCGGTTACCCGACCGACTACGGGTTCTTCGAGAACACCCTCGGCGAGGACGGCGATCCGCTGGACGCGCTGGTCCTGCTGCCCGAGTCGGTGTTCCCCGGCTGCACCGTCGAGGCCCGCCCCGTCGCGATGTTCAAGATGACCGATGAGGCCGGCGGCGACGACAAGTTGCTGTGCGTGCCCGCCGGGGATCCGCGCTGGGACCACATCCAGGACCTCGGCGATGTGTCGCAGTTCGAGCTCGACGCCATCAAGCACTTCTTCGTGCACTACAAGGACCTGGAGCCGGGCAAGTTCGTCAAGACCGCCGACTGGGTGGGCCGCGAAGAGGCCGAGGCCGAACTGCAGCGCTCGATCGAGCGGTTCAAGACCGAAGGACACTGATCGGCCCGCCGATCGACGGCCACTGATTTAGCCTCGCTGTAACATGGGGTAACTCCCCTGTGCCCTGCGCCTTCCATGATTGACCAGGTGTTGATGCATCAGGGCATGGGACTTGAGGCGTACAACGCATTGCCCCTGCGGCGTGCGGTGCACGCCGTGTACGAGTGCTGTTACAGCGTGGTCCTGTCCACCGACCTGGCCGGAGGACGGCCGTTCGCCGACCACGACTCGCTGTTCCGCCAGGCCGACGCCCTGCTGTTCAGCCTCGGTGAGGATTCCATCGACCGCGTGCTGCAGGCCTATCCGCACATCGGCAGACGGCCGCGCAGCCCGAAGTCGGTGTGCGAACAGTGCTCGGTGTGGGACGACGATCCCGCGGTGATGGCACAGCTCAACGCCGAGGTCCAGCACTACGCCGAGCGGTTCGGGTTCGGCTTCGTGATGTTCGTCGAGGACTGCTGCGCGCACCGGGCCATGACCGGGGTCGTCGATCGGTTGCACAACGACCGTGACACCGAACGCAAGGTCGTCCGCAACGAGTTGGCCCGCATCAACCGGGCCCGGCTGGAACGCATGCTCGGCCCCGAGGGGGGCTACTACAACTGGTAACCGGTCGTCACCGGACCAGGTTGTTCAGCGGCTCACCGCGTTCGAGCCGGCCGATGTTGACGGCGATGTCGTCGGCCCTGGCGGCGAACGTATTGGCCGTCACCCCGGATACGTGCGGGGTCATCAACACGTTCGGCAGCGTATGGAACGGCAATTCGGCCGGCTCGCCGTAACCGGTGGCATCCGGATAGCGGTACCACACGTCGATCGCCGCCGCGGCGATCACGCCGGTCGACAATGCTTCGTAGAGGGCCGATTCCACCACCAGCGGGCCGCGCCCGACATTGATCAGGACACCGGAGGCACCGAGCGCACCGAGCTGCGGCGCACCTATCATGCCCACGGTCTGCTCGGTCAGCGGCGCGCACACCACGACCAGTTCCGACTCGGCCATCAGCTGGTCGAGTCCGCCGCTGCCGGCGGCCCAGCGCAATCCTTCGGCGGTGGCGTCGAGGTTCCCGCTGCCGGTGACTGCCGCACCGTCGGCTCCGAAGGCGCGCAGCAGATTCCAGCTGCTGCGGCCGATGTGCCCGAATCCCACGAAGCCGACGCAGGCGCCCTGCAACGAGCTCGACTGCCCGATCGTGCGGTCATAGCCCGGGCTCGCCCAGCGTCCCGTCCGCAGCGCCCGGTCCTGCTCCAGGAGATGTCGTCGCAGCATCACCGCGGCGCCGGCGATGTACTCCGCGATGGACTGCTCATGGTTGAACGTGTTGGCGACCATGACCTCTGACCCGAGGCCGTCGAAGTCGATCTTGTCCGTGCCGGCCCCGTTGACGTGCACCAGGCGCAATCGGTCTGCCACAGCAGCCATCTCAGCCGTGAAGCGGCTGCCCACGAACACCTCGGCATCCCGCAGGTCGTCCACGATCCGACTGTCGCCGGGGACATGCCAGCTCACGGCCGCACGCTCGGGCAACGCGGCTTCCAGGCGGTCACGGTGGGCGATCAGGTACGAGTCGGCTACGACGATCTTCAAGGCGTCCCTCTCAATCCCGCTGCAGTGCAGGCCGTTTGCTGTCGAACTTCCAGCCGGGAATGAGGTACTGCATCGCCACCGCATCATCGCGGGCGCCCAGCCCTTTGGCCAGATACAGCTCGTGAGCCGCCGCGACCCGGTCCTCGTCGAGCTGAACCCCCAGGCCCGGGGTCGCGGGCACATCAAGGTAGCCGTCGACGATCCGGAACGGGTCCTTGGTGATCCGCTGGCCGTCCTGCCAGATCCAGTGCGTGTCGATCGCCGTGATGTCGCCCGGCGCTGCCGCGGCGACGTGGGTGAACATCGCCAGCGATACGTCGAAGTGGTTGTTGGAGTGCGAACCCCAGGTCAGACCCCAGGCGTCGCAGAGCTGCGCAACCCGCACCGAGCCGCTCATCGTCCAGAAATGCGGATCGGCCAGCGGGATGTCGACGGCGCCGGCCCGGATCGCGTGCCCCAGCTCGCGCCAGTCGGTGGCGATCATGTTGGTGGCGGTCGGCAGCCCGGTAACCCGTTTGAATTCGGCCATCACCTCGCGACCGGAGAATGCGCCCTCCGGCCCGACCGGATCCTCGGCATAGGCAAGCACATCGGTGAGCTCACGGCAGGTCTCGACGGCGTCGGCCAGCAGCCAGCCGCCGTTGGGATCAAGCGTGATCCGCGCGTCGGGAAATCGTTCGGCCAGCGCGGTGACGGCCTTGGCCTCGTCGGCCGCGGGCAGTACGCCGCCTTTGAGCTTGAAGTCGCGGAACCCGTAGCGGGCTCGGGCGGCCTCGGCGAGGCGGACGACCGCCTCGGGCGAAAGCGCCTCGTCGTGGCGGATCCGGAACCACTCATCGGCGTCAACAGGCTCATCGGCCGCCGACCGGTAATCCAGGTCGGTGCGGTTGCGGTCGCCGATGAAGAACAGATAGCCCAGCGCCTGGACGCGGTTGCGCTGCTGGCCGTCGCCGAGCAACGCGGCCACCGGTACACCCAGATGCTTGCCCAACAGATCCAGCAGCGCCGACTCCACGGCGGTGACGGCGTGCACCATGACCCGCAGATCGAAAGTCTGCGCACCGCGCCCGGCGCTGTCCCGGGAAGCGAACTCACGCCGGATGCTCGCCAGGATGGCGTGGTAACCGCCGAGGGAGCGGCCGACCACCAGCGGCCTGGCATCGTCGAGGGTCCTGCGGATGGCCTCACCGCCCGGCACCTCCCCCACCCCGGTGTTCCCATCGGAATCTTTGACGATCAACAGGTTTCGGGTGAAGTACGGGCCGTGCGCGCCGCTGAGGTTGAGCAGCATGCTGTCATGGCCCGCGATCGGTATCGCGATCATCTCGGTCACGACAGGAGTCGCGTTCTGTGCACTCATCGGTACTCCAATCTCATGGGCGAAACTCATGCGAACCACTTGTCCCCGTTGGCAACCGGGCGGACCACCCGGGACACCTTGTCGCACACCAGGCGCAGGACGTCGATGATCTCCCGTTCCCGCTCGGGGGTCAGCCGCGACAACGGGACCGACGCGCTGATCGCGTCCTGCGCGGGATGCCGGTACCGCAGCGTGACCGCGAAACACTTGATGCCCGACGTATTTTCCTCGTCCTCGGTGGCGTAACCCCGAACCCGCACCTGATCCAGCGCCGCGTCGAGACCGCCACGGTCGGTGAGCGTGCGAGAAGTCAGCGGTGTCAGCGTTTCCGGGATGTGCGCGTCGAGTTCGGCGCCGAACCGCTCGGCGAGCAGCGCCTTGCCGAGCGCGGTGGCGTAAGCGGGCAACCGCCGCCCCACCTTGCTGGCGGTGCGCGCGTACTGACGGGACTCCCGGGTGGCCAGGTACACGACGTCGTGCCCATCGAGCCTGCCGAGGTGGAACGTCTCGTCGAGCTGGCCGCGCAGGTCTTCGAGGAACGGCGCGATGATCGGCAGGTACGGGTCGGCGTCGAGATAGCTGGTCCCGACCAGCAACGCCCGCATGCCGATGCTGTACTGGGTGCCCGTATCGTCGGACCGCACCCAGCCCTGGGCCACCAGAGTGCGCAGCAGCGCGTGCGTTGAGCTGCGTGGCATGTCAAGTGCCGCACAGATTTCCCGGATACGGGTCGGCTCATCGGGCCGGGCCGCCAGGAACTCCAGCAGTTCGACCGTGCGCACCGCGGATTTCACCTTGCGCACCGAAACACTGTCACTGTCGGTGGTCATTCACCCTCCCATCAACTGACGGACGATCAGCACCACCGCGCCGACGGTGGATATCGCGATGGCCGACCACCGCTGACGCTGCCGGTCCAGGTGACGGTTGACCCACCGGGACAACGCATAACCGAGCACGCACGCGGGGATGAGCATCGCGAACACCACGACGGTGTGGTGGTCGATGGAACCCGTGAGCGCGAGCAGCACAAGCGATAGTGCCGACCCGACCAGGAAGAACCCGCTCATCGTTCCGCGCAGCCGGGCGCCGGTGTTGTTCTGCCACACCAGCGCCATCGGCGGACCTCCGATGGAGGTCGCGGTGCCGAGCAGGCCGGAGGTGGCGTCGGCCAGCACCAGATTGCGACGGCGCGGCGAGGGGATCCAGCCCATGCTCGTCAGGACCACACCGCCGAGCACCACGGCGGCCAACGCATACGCCAGCAGTTCCGCGGGCATGACGACCAGCAGCAGCGCCCCCGCGACGGTGCCCGGAACCCTTCCGGCCAAGGCCCATCCGGTGCCGGCCAGGTCGATGTCCTCACGTTCGCGCACCACCACCATGAGGGTGACCATCGTGGCCAGCATGATGAGCGTGCCCGGGATCAGCCCGGGGTCCACGATCGCGACGATCGGTGCCGCCAGCATCCCCATGCCGAACCCGATGGAGGCCTGCATGCATGACGCCAGCACGATTGCGGCGGCGACGACCCCGTAGCCGGCGATGCTCACGCCGACACCGGCACGGCGGGCTCCAGCGGATGATGGCATTCGGAGATGTGGCCATCGACGTCCGGGTCCGCGGTGGCCACCGGCGCCTGCGTCGCGCAGATTTCGGTGGCCTTCGGGCACCGTGTCCGGAACCGGCAGCCCGACGGCGGATTCAGCGGCGACGGCACCTCACCCTTCAGCAGGATCCGGTTGTTGCGCTGGGCCGCATCGAGTTTCGGTGCCGCCGACATCAGTGCCGCGGTATAGGGATGTCGCGGGTTGCGGTAGACGTCCTCGGTGCGTCCGCTCTCGATCATGTGGCCCAGGTACATCACCGTGACGCGGTCGGCGACGTGGCGGACCACCGACAGGTCGTGCGAGATGAAGACGTAGGCGATGCCGAGCTCCTGCTGCAGATCGTTGAGCAGGTTGAGTACCTGGGCCTGGACCGAGAGGTCCAGTGCCGATACCGGCTCGTCGCAGATGATGACATCGGGGTTGAGTGCCAACGCCCTGGCGATGCCGATGCGTTGCCGCTGACCGCCGGAGAACTCCTGCGGGTACTTGTTGACGGCCTTGGGCCCCAGGCCGACCATGTCGAGCAGGCCACGCACCCGCATCTCCCGGTCCTTGCGGTTCGGGTGCAGGGTCTTGTGGGTGCGCCAGGGCTCGGCGATGATGTCGCCCGCCGTCATGCGGGAGTTCAGTGATGCGTAAGGATCCTGGAACACCATCTGGACGCGGCGTCGGAACTTCAGCAGCTCCGCACCGCGCAAGCTGAACGGGTCGATGCCGTCGAAGGTCACGCTGCCCGAGTCCGGGCGCTCGAGCATCATCAGGGTCCGCGCCAGTGTGGACTTGCCGCATCCCGATTCACCGACCAGGCCGAGCGTTTCGCCGCGACCGAGGTCGAGGTTGATGCCGTCGAGGGCGGACAGGCGGCTCTTGCCCACGCGGAACGACTTGCGCAGATCGCGGACGGTGAGCAGGTTTTCAGACATCTGCTGTTTCTCCTCCTCGCATGCGGGTCTCAACCTCTTCGGGGAAGTGGCAGGCGCTGCGCCGGCCGTCGCCGTCGAGCACCGGTCTGGTGGTGACGCAGATGTCGCGGGCCAGCGGGCAACGGTCCTGGTAGACGCATCCGGCCGGGATCGAGTGCAGGTCCGGCGGGGCTCCGCCGATGGACTTGAGGGCCTCGCCGCGCACCGCACTCACCGGGACCGAGTCGAGCAGACCCTTGGTGTACGGGTGCCGGGGACTGGCGAAAACCTCAGCCACCGGCCCGGTTTCGACGACCTGGCCGGCGTACATCACCGCGACCTGATCGGCTTCCTCGGCCACCAGCGCCAGATCATGGGTGATCAGCACGACGGCCATGTCGTACTCGCTGCGCAAGCTCTTGAGCAGCGCCATGATCTGCGCCTGCACCGTGACGTCCAGTGCGGTCGTCGGTTCGTCGGCGATCAGCACCCGCGGGTTCAGCGCGACGGCCATCGCGATCAACAGCCGTTGCCGCATACCTCCGGAGAACTGGTGCGGATAGGACTTCATCCGTTCCTCTGGCTGCGAAATACCCACCCGCGCCATTAGTTCCACCGCTTTACGCTTGGCATCCTTGGCACTCATCCCGCGATGGATGCGGAACGGTTCGGCCAACTGGGTGCCGACGGTATAGAGCGGGTTGAGCGCGGTCAGTGCGTCCTGGAACACGATGGCCAGCTCCGGTCCGGCCAGCTTGCGCCGCGTCTTGCGGTCGGCGGCCAGGATGTCCACGTCGGCCAGCGTCGCGGTGCCGTCGACCACCTCGGCGACCGGTTCGAGCAGACCGACCAGCGCGGTGGCGGTCATGGACTTGCCGCAACCGGATTCGCCCAGCAGCGCCAGGGTCTGGCCGCGGTGTGCCGCGAAGCTGACATGGTCGACCGCGCGCACGGTTCCGGTGATGGTGCGGATGTCGACGGTGAGCCCGTCCACCACCAGAGCGGGATCGGCGTCGAGGTGCTCGGACCTGGTCGGCTGTTCCGCGACGCTGCTGCTCAACTGGGAGGTCATCCGAGGGCCTTTCCGGTCTTGGTGAAGCGGGACAGGCGTTTCTGCGGGACGGTGAGCCGCCAGCGCTGACCGGGATCGGTGGCGATCCGGGCCCAGGCGGCCAGGATGGTGGCCGACACCGTGGTGATGACGATGGCCACGCCCGGGAAGAAGGAGAGCCACCAGGCGGTGTGCAGGTAGGTGCGACCCTGCGAAACCATCAGGCCCCAGCTGACATCCGGCGGCTGGATCCCGATACCCAGGAAGCTGAGCGAGGATTCGGCCAGCATGACGTAGCAGAAGTCCAGCGTGGCCACGGTCAGCAGGGTGGGCAGCACGATCGGCACCACGTGCCGCATGATGATGGACCGTCCACTGGCCCCGAAGGTGCGGGCCGCATCGACGAACACCCGGCTGGACAGTTCGGCCGACTCGGCGCGGGCGGTGCGCAGGTACACCGGGATACGCGTGATCGCCAGCACGGCAATGATATTGGCCGCGCTCGGGGAGAACACGTAGAGCACCACCACTGCCAGCAGCAGTGAGGGGAAGCTCATGATCACGTCGGCTACCCGCATGGCCAGCGTTTCCCGCCAGCCACGGTAGTAGCCGGCCCACATGCCGATGAGCGAACCGACCACCGCCGAGATCACCACGGCCGGGATGGCCACCGACAGTGTGGTGCGGCAGGCGACGATGAGCCGGGCCAGCATGCTGCGTCCCAGCGGGTCGGTCCCGAGCACGTTGGCCCAGCCGTGGGCGAGGGTGAACGGTGCCTGATTCGAGTTGTCCAGGTCGATGTGGGTGGCGAGGTTGCCGACCAGCATGGGGCCGAACACGGCGGTGAGGATCACCAGGCCGAGCACCACGGCGGCACCGGCCGCCACCCGGTCGTTGACCAGCAGCCGGAACCACACCGAGCGCTTCCTGGTCGGCTCTCCCTCCGGTTCACCGACGATCGCGGTGGTGGGTTTGACTGGTACCAGGTCGATTTGCGTGCTCACGATGCCTACCCCTAGACCTTTGCCGGTTCCCGCACGCGTGCGTCCAGCAGCGCGTAGCAGGCGTCGATGATGATGTTCAGCACGAAGATGCTCACCGCGGTGAGCAGGACGGCGGCCTGCAGGACGGCGAAGTCGCGTTGCAGGATGGCGTCGATCATGAGCTTGCCGATGCCGGGCCAGCCGAAGATGGCCTCCACCACGACGGCACCGTTGATCAGGCCGACCGCAAGATCACCCGCGACCGTGAGTGCCGGCGCGGCCGCATTGCGCAGCGCGTGGTGGCTGACCACCCGGAGATCGCCGGCGCCCTTGCTGCGGGCCAGCCGGATGTAGGGCGCCGACAGTGCCGAGACCATGGCGCCTCGGACGACCTGAGTGAGCACGCCGAGGGGACGGATCATCAGTGTGGCGATCGGCAGAATCCAGGACAGCACACCGTCGTCGGTGCCCGAGGTGGGCAGCACGCCCAGTAGTACGGAGAACAGCCAGACTCCGGTGATGGCGAACCAGAAGTCGGGGATGCTGGCGGCGGTCATCGACAACAGGCTGGAGAACCGGTCGGCCAGCGAGTTGGGCCGGTAAGCGGCCCAGCAGCCGACGATGACCGCTCCGATGATCGCGAGAAGCATGGTGGTGAAGGCGAGTTGCAGCGTGGCCGGGAAGGCTCGCAGTGCCATCGACGCAGCGGATTCGCCTGTGCGGAGCGAGGTTCCGAAGTCGAGGTGGATCACGCCCTTGAAGTAGTCCACCAGCTGGGCGATGAGCGGCCGGTCGAACCCGTGCTGGTGGGCGAAGGCCTCGCGCTGGTCGGCGGTGGCGGATTCGGGCAGGTACAGATTGGTCGGATCACCGGTGAGCCGGGCGAGCAGGAACACGCCGAGCAGCACGATGATCAGCGGGATGGCGCTGGTGTACATGCGGCGCCGGACAAAAGGGAACATCGGCTCAGCTCCTGTCGGTGCGGTCGGTCGAAGCGGGAGTCATCTCCGACAGCCGCATCTCGTCGCCGGTGGCGGAGTTGGGGGTGTAATCGATACGCGGCGACTTGCCGAGAATGCCCTTCATGTGGGCGATGTAGGCGAACTGCATGATCTGCTGCGGTTCCTCGGCGAACAGTTTGGCGAACGCATCCTGACGGCCCTGACCCGTGAGGGCTTCCGCGGCTCGGATCGAACTGTCGAATTCCGTTGTGCCGTATGCGCTCTGCGGCCCCTCGGAGAGCATGTACTGGTCCATGGTGAACGCGGCGTCACCGGCCTGGTTCCCGTGCATGATCATCAGGAGGTACGGACCGGTGTCCGCCGGGAACGGGCGCAACTGATACTGCAGCTGGCCGGCGGTGTCCATCATCTCGATCTTCACGTTGAGGCCGATCTCGGCGAACTCGCTCTGCAGCACCTCGATGGTCTCGGAGATCTTGGGGAACTGGGCGGTACGGCCGATCAGCCGGATCTGCCGGTCCACCGGGACCCCGTCCGCCTTCGCCTCGGCGATGAGTGCCTTGGCCTTGTCGAGATCGTGGGGCCACAACGGAAGCTGGTCGTTGTATCCGACGACACCGGACGGGATGAGCTGGGACGCCGGTTCGCCGAGCCCGCGGAACAGTGCTTTTACGATGCCGGTCCGGTTGACCGAGTAGTTGATGGCCTGCCGGACGCGGATGTCGTCGAGCGGCGCCTCTGTCGCCTGCATGCGCAGCGCGGTGGTCTCGTTGTTCTGGAACGGAACCCCGCGGTCGCCGGCCCCGTCCTCGGGCCCGAGCGAGGTGGCGATGTCGGCCTCGTCGTTGGTGATCATGGCGGCACGCACGCTGCCCTCGCTGCGCCACTGGTATTCGGCGCGGGCGAAGGCCGGCTTGGCGCCCCAGTAACGGTCGTTGCGCTTGAGCAGCAGCTTCTGGCCGTACTCCCAGTCGGAGATGGCATACGGTCCGGTGCCGATGGGCTCACGGACCTTCTCGGTGGTACTGGTGCCCGACGGCACGATCTCCACGAACGAGATACGCAGCGGCAGAATCGGATCCGGATTCGTTGTGCCGATGACGACCGTATTGTCGTCAGGAGCTCTGACATCGAGCAACGCGTCACCGAAAACGTAGCCGTCGACGTTGCACTGCAGATCGGAGTTCACTGCCCGGTCGATCGAGAAGGCCGCGTCCTTGGCGGTGAAGGGCGCACCGTCGGAGAAGGTGACGCCTTTGCGGATGTCGAAAGCCCATTGGTTGGGCGCGGTTTGGCGCCATGCGGTGGACAGCAGCGGCTGCAGGTCGCCGGTATCGGGATCGCGCTCGATGAGCGGTTCGGTGATGTTGGACCGCACCACGATGCCGGTCGAGGTCAGCGAGCTCTCGCAGGGCTCCAGCGTCGGCGGTTCCTGGGAGATGACTATCCGCAGGGTGTCGGGGTCATAGCCGCCGTGCGCGGTATTGGCAACGGTGCACCCGGCGACGAACGTGCAGGCGGCCAGAGCGACTGCCGGAGCGGCGAGAACTCGCCTCATGGATCCTCCAGGGTGTGATGTCCACGTATGTGGATGCCGGTTGTGACCGCAGACACACGCTAAGAACGGCCCACTCCACCCGTCAACCCACTGAAATCAGCCGAAATGGGATGAACCGAACGTCCTGGACAAGCCGTCACGCCCGCTAAAAACAGCACTTGAACTGCGCTTTTGAGTGCGGAGGCCGGCCATCGATACGTCCGCAGCAATGCCGCGGGGGGAATTATGCAGCTTGCGTATCAACCCATGCTATTTCCGTGTTGGACGGGTATTTGCACGCAGGCTTACCGTAGCTGCATCCCGACCGAGGAGTACGTGTGCCCGAATCCGATTCCAGCCGCCGCGTCCTGCAGGTGGGTCCGCTCAAGCCTTCACTCGCCGAGACACTGCGGACCAGCTACGACGCCCAGGTTTTGCCCGGTGGCCCTGAACGCGCGACATTCCTCGCCGAGCACGGCGCCACGATCGCCGCGGTGGTGACCTCGGGGCGCACCGGCGTCGACGCCGAGCTGATGGCGGCACTGCCCAATCTGGGTGCGGTGGTCAACTTCGGGGTCGGCTATGACACCACGGACATCGAGGCGGCCGCGGCGCGAAACGTCGTGGTCAGCAACACCCCCGACGTGCTCAGTGACTGTGTGGCCGACACTGCCGTCGGATTGCTGATCGACACGATGCGGCAGTTCTCGGCCGCCGACCGATACCTGCGGGCCGGCCGCTGGGTGGCGGAAGGCAATTACCCACTGACCCACAAGGTTTCGGGAGCCCGGGTCGGCATCATCGGCCTCGGCCGCATCGGGCAGGCGATCGCCACCCGGCTGGTCGCGTTCGGTTGCACGATCAGCTATCACAACCGGCGTGAGGTCGCGGGCAGCCCTTACGAATACGTCACGTCCGCCATCGAGCTCGCCAGGCAGGTCGACGTCCTGATCGTCGCCGCGGCCGGCGGCAGCGGGACACGGCACCTGGTCGACCGGGATGTGCTCGACGCGCTCGGGCCCGACGGCTACCTGATCAACATCGCCCGCGGCAGCGTCGTGGACGAGGAAGCCCTCGTCGAGGCGCTGAGCGAAGGCAGGCTGGCAGGTGCTGGACTCGACGTGTTCACCGACGAGCCGAACGTGCCCGAGGCACTGCTGTCGTTGGACACCGTGGTGCTGCTGCCCCACGTCGGAAGTGGAACCGTCGAGACCCGGGCCGCCATGGAGGCGCTGACCCTGGCCAACTTGGACAAGTTCCTGGAGTCCGGCGAGCTCGTCACGCCGGTGCCCATGCCGGCTCCTGCCGCACGTAGCTAACCGACGAAATCCTCGACGAGATCGTCGGTGGTCCACTCACGCGGTGGCAGGACGTCTCGCAGCAGCCGCAGCAGCGCAGGGTTTGTGCTGTCCCCGCGCCAGACGGCGTCCAGTTCGACCGGACGCTCCCGGAACGCGCCGATCGAGCGGAACACCACCCCTTCTGGATGCAGGGTGGCCGTGGATGCGGGCACGAGCGCGATGCCGATCCCGGAGCGGACCAGCACCAGCATGGTGTGCACCTGGGTGACGTACTGGACATAGCGGGGCGTGGCGCCGGCGATCGTGAACGTGCTGATCAGCAGCTCGTTGAAGTACCGGGCCTGCACCGGTGAGTACATCACCATGTCCTGGCCGTCGAGATCGTTGAGCGTGAGCTGACGGCGCACCTCGACCAGCGGATGCGCGGCCGGCAGTGCGGCGATGAGCTGTTCATGCAGCAGCGGCCGGGATACCAGGCCGGGCCGTTTGAGCGGTGGGCGCGCCATCCCGAGATCCAGCTCGCCCGTCATGAGCGCTTCGATCTGCACGGCCGTCACCATCTCCCGCAACTCGAGCTTCACGTCCGGCAGCTGCCGCCGTGCGGCGTCGAACAGCCTGGGCAACACCGGATGCGCCGAAGCCGCGGTGAATCCGATTACCACGGTCCCGAGATCCCCTGCGGGAACGCGTTTTACATTGAGCGCCGCACCTTCGGCCAATTGCAGGATGCGGCGGGCATCGGGCAGGAACGCCACTCCGGCGGGGGTCAGCGTCACCGACCGGGTGGTGCGGTCGATCAGGTGCACCCCGAGCTCGCTTTCCAGCTGCTGGATCTGACGGCTCAGCGGCGGCTGGGTCATGTGCAGCCGCTCGGCGGCGCGGCCGAAATGCAGTTCCTCGGCGACGGCGATGAAGCAAGACAGCCTCGACAGCGAGAACACCGGTGCAGCCTATCGACACTCGCCGCGATAAATGCCCGAACGGCATGAATCGACGCGTTGAATCGCCGGAGCAGGAATGCATCAAACAACCGCTGGATTTGCCAATTTCCTTGCCAGTCATGAATTCTCGTAGCATAATCGAACGTATGTTCGAGTCTGATGCATCGTGGGAGCTGGTCCTGTGCATCGGCGATTCGGTCAGCGAGGAGGCCATGTTGATGGCATCCCGGATGTCGATGATCGGGGAGCTACTGGCCCGCCGGATCGACGAGGTCGAGACCGAGGATTCTGACCCGGGTTACATGTTGGTGACCGGGTTTTCCCGCACCGTCGCCGAAGTAGGCGCGGCCATGAACATCTCCCCCAAAGTCGCCACATTGGTCGTCTCACAAGCGGAGGCATTGACCGATCGACTGCCCCAGGTGGCGCAAGTCCTGCGACGCGGGCAGATCGACTGGGCAACGGTGGCGGTCATCATCGAACGGACACAACTGGTCACCGACCACGGGATCATCACCCGGCTGGATACCGATTTGGCCGGCCGGATCTCCGGCTGGAAGTCGTGGTCGCGGCAGCGGGTCATCAACGCCGTCGATGCTGCGGTGCGTGAGATGGACCCCGATGCCATCCACGAACGCGAACAGGCTGAGCGGCGCCGTGACGTGCGGGTACGGCCCGGGCCCGACGGCACCGCACGACTGGAAGGGACGTTGACTGCGAAAGCAGGTTCGAGCTTCGACCAGCGCGTTACTCAGCTGGCCAACGGAGTGTGTGCCGAGGATCCGCGCACACTGGGCCAGCGCCGAGCCGACGCTGTCGAAGCCATGTCCGAGAACCGAGCCTTGGTCTGCCTGTGCGGGCGGCCCGAGTGCCCGCACGCCGAACCGGCCGAGCCACCCGCAGTCCGGGTGGTGATGAACGTGATCGCCCCGCAGAGCGCCCTCACCGGAGGGAACCAGCCCGGGTACCTCGCCGGGTACGGCGTGATAGACGCCGAGAAGCTGCGAGAGCTGGCAGAGCATGCCGTCCTGCGGGTGGTGCAAGCTCCTGCGGTAGCGACAGCTGAGGCGTTGCGGTACCAGGTATCAGCCGCGCTGGCGCGCTGGATCCGGTGCCGTGACATCACCTGCCGGTTTCCGGGTTGTGACCGGCCCGCTGAGCTCTGCGATGTCGACCATACGGTCCCGTTCAATCACGCCAAGCCCGAACGGGGCGGGCTCACAGTGCCATGGAACCTGAAATGCCTGTGCCGGCAACATCATCGGCTCAAGACGTTCCATGACGGCTGGCGCGACCAACAACTCCCCGACGGCACCATCGTGTGGACCGCGCCGAGCGGCCGGACCTATACCACCAGTCCAGGTGCCGTTGAGGTCTTCCCGGAGCTGAGGATGCGCCGCGCGCCGCGGCGCACCAAGGCCACGCCTCGCGCTGTCCGAATTGCTCAGCAGCGGGCGAAGAACCACCGGTTGCGTCCGATCAATGCCGAGGCGCGCCGTGTCCGGAAAGCCCGCACTGCCGAGATCCGTCGCCGCGTCGAACACAATCGGATGCGCGCCACCCTGACCTTGTTCAAGGGAAACCGCCCCAGCACAAGCCCATTCGCCGCTTGGATCAATGACCCCTACGAACCCGAATCCCTGCCCGCCGACTGGCGACCTCCTCCGCCGCCGGACCCCGGACCCGACGTACCGCCCTTCTAGGCTGGCGTGCGGCCGATTCCGGATGCCCGGACCAGGGCCGCCAGCACGACGGCGGCGATGAGCAGAGCGGGAACGTCACCCCACAGATGGCCCATGTGGTGGCCGTTGCCGAACGATTGGACCGCCATGATCACCGCGTGCACGACGCTGGAGACGACGGTGAACCAGATCAGGCTGATGTTCGCTTCGGGCCGTCGCGCCGCGTTCAGCAGGAACAGGCCCAGTGTCGCGTAGACGCCGACAATCATCATGAAGTAGTTCGACTCGTACGGCGCGCCGTGATGCCAGGCCCACCCCGCCGGCCAGACCACGGCCAGCGGATAGAGCAGGACCATCACCGCACCGAAGACCACGAGAGCGATCCGCAGAAGCCGGTATGCCATGGCCCGCCACATTACCTACCAGCGCGGACTGATGGCCTCGAATGACGGATCCACCGTGCGCATATAGCCGGTGTCGTCGCGGTCGGTGATCCCGCACCGCACGTACTGCTCGTGCAAGGCGGCCAGGGCGTCGTCGTCGATCTGGACACCGAGGCCGGGACCGGTCGGCACCGGCACTGCCCCAGAGCGGAATTCGAGGGCGCCGGGTCGCACGACGTCTTCGGTCTTCCACGGCCAGTGAGTGTCGCAGGCGTAGGTGAGGTTGGGCGTGGCCGCGGCCAGGTGGACCATGGCGGCCAGGCTGATGCCCAGGTGCGAGTTGGAGTGCATGGACAACCCCAAACCGAAGGTGTCGCAGATTCCGGCCAGCAGGCGGGACCGCTGCAAGCCGCCCCAGTAGTGGTGATCGGAAAGCACCACGCCCACTGAACTTTTGGCGACGGCAGGCCCGAGTTGATCGAACGCCACCACACACATGTTGGTGGCCAACGGCATGGGCGCCTGTGCGGCCACCTCGGCCATGCCGTCCAACCCCGGTGTCGGGTCCTCCAGGTACTCCAATACGCCGGACAACCGCGCGGCCACCTTCAGCGATGTCTCGGGTGTCCAGGCGGCGTTCGGGTCCAGCCGCAGCGGATGGCCGGGGAATGCGTCCCGCAACGCCTCGATCGCGGTGGCCTCTTCCTCGGGCGCGAACACGCCGCCCTTGAGTTTGATCGCGGTGAAACCGTACTCGTCAACGATGCGGCGGGCCTGAGCAACGATTCCGTCGGGGTCCAGCGCCTCGCCCCAACCGTATGGCTCGGCGCCAGGGTGGCCGGCCCACTTGTAGAACAGATAGGCGCTGAACGGCACCGCGTCACGCACTGCGCCGCCGAGCAGGTCCGATACCGGCCTGCCGGTGGCCTGACCCGCGACATCGAGGCAGGCCACCTCAAACGGCGAGAAGACCTGGTCGACCGCACTGGCGGTGGTGATCATGCCGGCGGTCCCAACAGCGGCTGTGTCCCCCTGCAGCACCCGGGCGATCGCCGCACGGATGGCGTTGAGCGCAAACACATCCTGCCCGACGATCGCGCCTGCCGCGGCGCTGAGGCGCTCCAGATGCCGGGTGTCGGCGTAGGTCTCGCCGAGCCCGGTCAGCCCTGCGTCGGTGTCCAGCTGGATGATCGCGCGCAGCGCGAACGGTTGGTGCACGCCGACGGTGTTGAGCAGCGGTGGGTCGGCGAACGCGACCGGTGTGATGCGCGCGCCGGTGATACGAACCGGCTGCATCAGTGCACCAGGGCGTTGTCGAGCACTGCACGTCCGGCGGCCAGGATGCGTTGCAGCTCGGCGACATCGTCGGGCCTGGCATCGATCAGTGGCGGGCGGACCGGTCCGGCGGGGATTCCCTCCAAGGTGACGCCGGCCTTGATCAGCGAGACCGCATAGCCGGGAACGGTGTCGCGCAGCCGCACCAGCGGATGGTAGAACTCGCGCGTCAGAGCTGCGATCAGCGGTTCGTTGCCCGTCTCCAGAGCTTGGTAGAAGGCGAGTGCGACGTCGGGGGCGAACGCGAAGGTCGCCGACGAGTACAAGGTCACGCCGATCGCGCGGTACGCCTGCTGCGACACCTCGGCGGTGGGAAGTCCGTTGAAGAACTGGAACGGCTTGCCGAGCGGCTCCAGTGCGTCGGTGACAGCACGCACGATTCGCGATACCCGGTCGAGATCGCCTGTGCCGTCCTTGAATCCGACCACATTGGGGATCAGCGCAGCCTCGACCGCGGACTCCTCGGTATAGCGCGCGTTGTTGCGGTTGTAGACGACCACGGGAAGGTCGGTGACCGCGCTGACCTCGCGGGTGTACTCCACGAGCCCGGCCTGCGGCATCTCCACCAGGTACGGCGGCAGCAACAACAGCCCGTCGGCACCGGCGTCGGCAGCTACCCTGGCGAAAGCCTTGGCCGAGGCGATCGAACCGCCCGCCCCCGCGTACACCGGAACCCGTCCGCCGACCGTCTCCACGGCGGTACGCACCACCGTGCGCATCTCCTCGGGATCCAGCGCGTGGAATTCTCCTGTCCCGCAACCGATGAACACCCCACCGGGCCCGGCGTCCACGCCCTTGGAGATGTGCTGCGCGAGCAGGTCCACGTCGATGTCACCAGCGGTGGTGAGCGGGGTTACCGGGAAGAAAAGGACGCCGTCGAGCATGTCTACTCCTTGTGTTTTCTAAAGTCAGTCTTTGGTCAGTTGGCCGTCGATACGCCGCCACAGGCCGTCCGGGTTTCCGTCGGCAATGGCACTGGGCAGCAAAGATTTAGGGGCGTCCTGGTAGCACACCGGCCGCAGGAACCGCTCGATGGATCGGGCACCCACCGATGTGGTGCGCGAATCGGACGTTGCCGGGAACGGCCCGCCGTGCACCATGGCATGACCCACCTCGACACCGGTCGGCCAGCCGTTGAACAGGATTCGACCCGCCTTGAGCTCGAGAACATCCAGCAGTTCGCCCGCCTGACCGTGGTCGGACTCCTCGGCGTGGATCGTCGCGGTCAACTGGCCCTCCAGGCTCTGGGCGAGGCGCAGCATCTCAGCGGCATCGGCGCACCTCACCAGAACGCCCGCGGCGCCGAAAACCTCCGCCTGCAATGCCTCTGAGGCCAGGAAGGTGGGGGCGTCGGTGGCGAACAGGGCGGCACGGCATCCGGCGGCGGGGGCGTCGATCTCGGAACCGCGCGCGATCAGCATTGCCTCGTCCTCCAGTGCGTCAACGCCGTTTCGGAAGTTGTCGGCGATGCCCGGTGTCAGCATCACGGTCGGCGCACTCGCCGCGACCGCTTCACCGGCGGCGGCGACGAAGGTGTCCAGTCCGGGACCGTCGATCGCGACGACCAAACCGGGATTGGTGCAGAACTGTCCGGAGCCCAGCGTCAGCGATCCGACGAACGCCCGGCCCAGCTCGGCACCTCGGTCGGCCAGCGCGCCGCCGAGCAGGAACACCGGGTTGACCGCACTCATCTCGGCGTACACCGGGATCGGTTCGGGTCGCGCCGCGGCGGCGGCGACCAGGGCCATGCCACCGGCACGGGAGCCGGTGAACCCGACCGCCTTGATCCGGGGATCGGTGACCAGGGCGGTACCCAGTTCCGGGCCGAATCCGTAGAGGAGTGAGAACGTTCCGGCGGGCAGCCCGCTCGCGGCGACGGCGTCGGCGATGGCACGTCCGACGAGCTCGGAGGTGCCGGGGTGGGCATCGTGGGCCTTGACCACAACGGGGCAGCCGGCAGCCAGTGCGGACGCGGTGTCGCCGCCGGCCACCGAGAACGCCAGCGGGAAGTTGCTGGCACCGAACACCGCGACCGGGCCGAGTGGCACGCTGCGCTGACGAATATCGGGGCGCGGCAACGGGCTTCGGTCGGGTTGCGCAGGATCGATCCGGGCTTGATTCCAGCTGCCCTCACGCAGAACCGATGCGAACAACCGCAGTTGGCCCGCGGTGCGACCGACCTCGCCGGTCAGCCGTGGCCGGGGCAGGCCGGTCTCGGAATGGGCACGGTCCACGAGGGCATCAGCGATCGACTCGAGGTTGGTCGCGATCGCTTCCAGGAATCGGGCCCTGGTCTCGATCGGGGCCGACCGGTACGCCGGGAACGCCTCGACGGCGGCAGCACAGGCTTCGTCGACATGGGACCGGTCGCCATACGGATACGCGGGTTCGATGGCGTTACCGGTGTGCGGATCGATACCCCGGATCTCCTTGCCGGTACCGCGCACCGGTGTTCCCGCGATCAGCATCCGTCCGGTCAGGTCCAGCGTCGCCGTTGAGGTCATACCTGGCACGGTACGAGCCCTATAAATACTTGTCCAAGTCAAATTTACCGGTTAATCATGCACTTGTTGTATTAGTTGGTTTCCTCCTGCGCAGGCCCCGAGTCCAGCGATGATGTGCCGATGGATGACCTCGTGCACGGCCACTGCGACGCCCGCTTTCACGCGTTACGCGACGCATTGGCGGATGCGATTGCCAATGGAGAGGAAACCGGCGCCGCGATCGCCGTCGACATCGACGGTGAACTCGTCGTCGACATGTGGGGCGGACATGCCGACGCGGCCCGCACCGCCGCGTGGGAACGGGACACCATCGTCAACGTCTGGTCGTCGACCAAGACCGTGACCGCACTGGCCGCGCTGATGCTGATCGACCGCGGCCTGATCACCGCCGACGCACGGGTGGCCGACTATTGGCCGGAGTTCGCGGCAAACGGTAAGCAGGACATCGAGTTTCGCCACCTGTTGACGCACAGCTCGGGACTGTCGGGGTGGGAACAGCCGTTCGCGATCGAGGACATCTACGACTGGGAGAAATCGACGGCGGCATTGGCGGCCCAGACGCCGTGGTGGGAGCCGGGTACCGCATCGGGTTACCACGCGCTGACGCATGGCCACCTGATCGGTGAGGTGCTGCGGCGTGTCACCGGCAAGACGCTCAAAGAATTCGTCCGCGACGAGATCGCGGCACCGCTGCGCGCTGACTTCCAGATCGGGGCCGCCACCGCCGACCAGCACCGCATCGCCGAGGTCATCCCGCCCGACGAACCGTTCGACCTGCCGATGGACCAGCTGTCCGAGGTCGCACTCAAGACGTTCATGGGCGCCCCGCCCCCGGCGATCGCCAACACGGCGGGCTGGCGCGCCGCCGACATCGGCGCGGCCAACGGCCACGGCAATGCCCGGTCACTGGTCCGGATCCTCTCGGCGATCTCGCTGGGCGGCACGGTCGACGGAGTGAAGCTACTGCAGCCCGAGACCGTCGACACGATCTTCGAGCCGCAGCTCGAGAGCCCCGACGTGGTGCTGCTCGGCCACCCGCTGCGATGGGGACTGGGCTTCGGGCTGCCGCAGACCCAAACCGTGCCCTACGTCCCCGAGGGCAAGATCTGCTTCTGGGGTGGCTGGGGCGGCTCGTGGGAAACCTGCAACCCCGAGCAGCGCGCCACCGTCGCCTACGTGATGAACAAGATGGGGCCGGGGGTCGAAGGATCGGCACGTACCGCCCGCTATCTCAACCTGTTCTATGAGGCCGTGGCCTGAGATCACTGGCCACACCGTTAGTATTTGTCGACGCCTCCTTGGATACCGTCTCCATGGATGCAAGAGAAACGTCGGAGGTAACCGGATGACCATCCAACCGGACCCGGCAGGCTGCTCAGTAGAAGAGAGCCGCGTCGGCGAGGTCAGCGTGGTGGCAGTGGCCGGAACGGTCGACATGCTCACTGCGCCCAAGCTCGAGGAAGCGATCAACACCGCGGCCAAGAACTCACCTTCTGCCGTCGTCGTCGACTTGAGTGCCGTGGAGTTCCTGGCCTCGGCCGGCATGGGCGTACTGGTGGCCGCACACGAACAACTGGGCGACGCGGCACGGTTCGCCGTCGTCGCCGATGGACCGGCCACCAGCCGGCCGCTCAAACTTGTCGGAATCGCCGAGGTCGTGGATCTGTTCGCGACGCTCGACGAAGCACTGGACGCATTGAAGACGTAACACCGGCCACAACGGGGTAGCCAGCAGGGCGACATGACAGACGCAGGCCAGTCAGCTCAGTTCACGAAGCATGTCAGGGCCGCACCGGAGGATGCGGCGCAGATACGCCGTGAGTTCTCCAGTTGGCTGAGCACGCATCTGACACTCGACCCCACCAAGGCCAGCGATGTGGTGCTGGCCGTGAACGAGGCTCTGGCCAACGCCGCGGAGTTCGCGTACGTCGACGCCCCGGCACCCGGGTTGATGCACGTGCGCGCCGACTACGACGGGGACGCGTCGGTGCTCACCGTCACCATCAGCGATGACGGCGCGTGGCGGATCGCCGAGACCGATCACAAGAACCCGGCCCGCGGACGGGGGATCCCGTTGATGCGCGCTCTCACCGACCGCGCCGTGATCGACTCAGACCACGCAGGCACCGAAGTTCGCCTGCAGTGGGATCGGCTCGATCAGAACTGCGGCAACCGCACCACCTGAACGAAGAACTCGTCGATCTGACGGACCGCACTCATGAACTGGTCGAGGTCGACGGGCTTGGTGACGTAGGCGTTGGCATGCAGCTTGTAGCTGCGGAGGATGTCCTCTTCAGCTGACGACGTGGTCAGCACCACGATCGGGATGTGGCACAGTTCGACGTCCGACTTGATCTTCTCCAGCAACTGCCTGCCGTCGTATTTCGGCAGATTCAGATCGAGCAGGATCAGATCCGGGCGCGGCGCGTCTTCGAAGGCGCCGCGCCGATACAGAAAGTCCAAGCCTTCCTCGCCGTCGCGGGCGACGTGCAGGTTGTTCTTGATCTTGTTGTGCTCGAAGGCTTCCCGGGTGATGAGCTCGTCACCGGGATCATCCTCGACCAACAGGATGTCAATGGCTCGGTTGACCGATGAGGTCACTGCGGACTTCCTTCCAACTGGGCTTGCGGCACGACGTCGGGCACTGTCGTGGGTGTCTCGGGCAGGGTGAACATGAACCGGGTGCCGGGCGAGTACGACGTGTCGATCCAGATGGATCCACCGTGGTGCTCGACGATCTTCTTGCACAGCGCCAGTCCGATACCGGTGCCGCCGAAGGTGTCGCGTCCGTGCAGGCGTTGAAATATGACGAACACCTTGTCCACGAACTCCTCGCTGATGCCGATCCCATTGTCCGAAACACTGAATACCCAGTTCTCGGCCAGTTCACCGGTACCGGCCCGGCAGTCGATGACGATCCGGGGCACAACCCCCTCGCCACGGAATTTCACCGCATTGCCGATCAGGTTCTGCCACAGCATCGTCATCAGCGTGGGATCGCCGTCTATCTGCGGCAACGGCTCATCCGGTCGCTCGATCTCGGCGCCCGACTCCCCGACCGCGGTGGCCAGGTTCTTCAACGCACTGTCGAGAGCGTCATCGAGGTTCACCTCGGTATGGGTGGCGTTGAGCCGGCCCACCCGCGAGAACGTCAGCAGGTCGTTGATCAGCACTTGCATGCGCTTGGCGCCGTCGACGGCGAAGCCGATGTACTCGAGGCCCCGCTCGTCCAGTTTGTCGCTGTAGCGCTTCTCCAGCAGCTGACAGAACGAGGCGACCTTCCGCAGCGGCTCCTGCAGATCATGCGATGCGACGTAGGCGAACTGCTCCAGTTCGGCATTGGATCGACGCAATTCATCTGCCTGCTGGTCCAAGGTCTCCTCAGCAGACCGCGACGCATCGAGTTCTTCGACCACCCGCTGCCGCATATCCTCGACGTCAGCCGCGATCGCCCGAATGTCCTTGGGGCCCTGGGGAACGATGCGTTGCGCGAAGTTGCCCTCGGTGATCCGGCGGCACGAGGCGGCCAGGGCGGCCAGGGGCCGGGTGACGGCGCTGCGCACCAGCACGGTCAACAACACCGCCATGATGAAGAACGCCGCGATCATCGCGATCACCACGCCGTCGCGCCAGGCCCGAACGCGGCCCAGCTCATCGACGCTGGCCTGCCTGGCCTGACTGAGGTTGGCGTTCTGCACATCGAAAAGCTGACGCAGTCCGTCGAATTCAGCCCTGCCGCGATCTGCGGTACGGGTGTCGACGACCGCAGGCCGACCCACCTGAACGCCGGCGATGAGCGGCTCCGCATAGTTGGCCCGCCACGCCGCCGCCGCGGTCTCGATCGACTCCAGATCCGCCAGCAGGTCGTCGTGGCCGGCCAGGTAACCACGGATGTCCGCTGCCGCAGCCGCTTCGGCACTCTGCCCGTCACCGTAGGGCTCCAGGAACCGAGGGTCTGCGGCGATGGCGTACCCGCGCACGGCCGTCTCCTGGTCCCGCAGGGCGGCCTGCAGTTGATACGCCGCGACGCGAGCGGGCTGAATGTTGTCGATCAACTCTCGCGATACCGCATCGGTGCGGCCCACCAGCGCGATACCGGCGACCGCACCGGTAAGGACGATCACACACATCACCGAAACCAGCAGGTTCTGCCAGCCTTGCACCGTGAGCTTCATGCCGATGACCGCTCCACTCTGATCAGCGCGATGTCATCGCTGAGGCCGCCGTGCAGTCGCGCGCGGGATTCGACTTCTCCGATCAATGCACCGACGAAGTCGCGCCCGGGCAGCTGCGCAAGCGAGTTGGCCAAATCGAGCAGGCCTTCTTCGCCGAGACGTGCGCCGCCGGGGCCGGCATGTCCCTCGAACAAGCCGTCGGTGATCAGCAGCAGTCCGTGCCCTTCTGGCAGTGCCAGTCGGTTGACTGGCCACTCCTTGGCGCCGAGGCCGAGCGCCGAACCCGCCTTCGGCTCGATCCACTGCACGGCGTCGGGACCGTGCGCGAGCAGGCCGGGGTGGCCGGCGCGGACCACGTCGTACTCCCCGCTGTCGGGATCGAGCGCCACGCTCAGCAATGTTGCGAAGATCCCCGGGCCGGGACGCTCGGTGGTGAGCACGCGGTCCAGTTGACGCATCCGCTCGTTCCCCCGTAGGCCGGCGAATGTCAGTGCGCGCCAACCGATGCGCAGAGCCACGCCCAACGCGGCCTCATCCGGTCCATGTCCGGCCACGTCTCCCATCATGACGTGCACGGTCCGGTCCGGTGTCTGCACGATGTCGTAGAAGTCGCCGCCGAGCAAGGCATCGCGGCGGCTCGGCAGCGACCGCGCGACGACCTCGACGCCCGGATCGTCCAGGAGCAGCGGTGACGGCAGCAGGCCACGCTCAAGTCGGGCGTTCTCCCGTTCCCGCAGCCGGCTGGCGTGCAGGTCCACCGCCGTCAGCTCGGCACGTTTGCGCTCGATCGAGTACACGACGGCCCGCCGCAGCATCTCCGGGTCGACACGGCCCTTCACCAGATAGTCCTGCGCGCCCGAGGCGACCGCCGAGGCGCCGAAGTGCTCGTCGTTCAGCCCGGTGAGCACGATGATCGGGACCGCCGGATCGAGCAGGCCCAACCGGTGCAGGGCATCGATGCCGTCGGCGTCGGGGAGATTCAAGTCGAGCAGAACGCAGTCGGGGCGGGATTCGAGCAATGCCCGCTCGGCAGCCGCTATGGACTGCACCCAGGTCAGGTCGATGTCGGCGGTGTCGGCCACATCGGCGATCTGCTCTTCGACCAACAGCGCGTCGCCACGGTCGTCCTCGACCAGCAGCAGAGACAACCGCCGCCCCAGACCGGGACCGGCGAGGGTGGCAGAGGGATACGGCTGTTCCGCGCGCATGGGATCACGTCCTTCACTCACTGAGGCCACCCGGTCGCGCTGACCTCTGCTTTAGTGACGACGTCGTCGAGAATACCTATGCGCAGGCGTCAATTCCCCGTCGGTCGAGTATTTGGGCGCTCGGGATCAGGAGGCCCGGGCCTGTGAGCGCAACTCCAGCCTGCGCAGCACATCGGCCCCGAGACCGCGCGGGTCCTGGCCCTCCGCGGCCGCGATCAGGGTGACGCCGTCGGCCACCTCGGCGGCCTCGATGTCGGCGATCAGACCGGTCAGCCCATCGACCGTGCCCACGTAGCGCACCTGCGCGTCGGGGCCGGCCACCGTCAGGCTGCAGCGCGCCGACCGGTAATCCCCGGCCACGGCCACCGTGACGTCGAGGATCACCGATACAGCGTCGTCCTCGGACTTGAGGCCGGACCGGATCCGGCGCGCCTGAGCCAGGTCAGACGCGGAGATTCGCGCCGTCGGCTCGTCACCGTCGGTCAGCTCGGTCCAGGCCTCGGCATCTGCCACGAATATCCGCACCCGGTCACGTTAAGTGCAAATACCGCACCTGCACAGAGTTGCACTCACTCCGAATCCAAGGGATTACCGCGCGTCGCGCACCCGGGTCTTGTACAGGCTCGCGACGGTGGTGACGGCCAGGGTCACGATGATCACGCCCAGGCTGGCCAGTGTCGGGATCTCCGGGACATGCACCGGCTCGCCGCCGTTGATGAACGGCACCTCGTTCTCGTGCAGCGCGTGCAGCACGAGCTTCACGCCGATGAAGGCCAGGATGAACGCCAGCCCCTGCGACAGGTAGACGAGCCGCTTCAGCAGGTCGCCGAGCAGGAAGTACAGCTGCCGCAGGCCCATCAGGGCGAACACGTTGGCGGTGAACACCAGGTAGGGCTCCTGGGTCAGCCCGTAGATGGCCGGGATCGAGTCCAGCGCGAACAGCAGGTCGGTGGTGCCGAGCGCGACGATCACCAGGAACATCGGCGTCATGAGTTTCGCGCCGTTCGCGCTGCTGTCCCTGATCCACAGCTTCAGGCCGTCCCACTGGTCCGTGGTGCGCAGGTGCTTACGGGCGAAGCGCACCACACCGTTGTCGCCGTCGTCGTCATGGTCGGTATCGCGGACCAGGTTGATCGCGGTGTACACCAGGAACGCGCCGAAGATATAGAACACCCAGGAGAACTGGTTGATGGCCACCGCGCCGAGCGCGATGAAGATGCCGCGGAAGATCAGCGCCAGGATGATGCCGACCAACAGGGCCTGCTGCTGATAGATCCTCGGCACCTTGAAGCTGGCCATGATGATCAAGAAGATGAACAGGTTGTCCACCGAGAGTGAATATTCGGTGAGCCAGCCGGCGAAGAACTCCAGCCCGAACTGGCTGCCGTGGAAGTACCACACCCAGACCCCGAAGGCCACCGCCATGCCGATGTAGATCGACAGGTATGTCGCGGTCTCCCGCGTGGTGGGTTCGTGTGGGCGTCGCCCGATCACGACGACGTCGAACAGCAGAACGGCGATCGTCACTGCGAGGGTGACAATCCATTCCAGCTGGGTTACCTGCATCAACAATCCTCCGGTCGTCAAAGCGCCGGAGGTCTCTTCCACCGGTGCCACGCACCGGCCCGCGACACCGATCGATCCATAGACGACCGACGTGATGACGACATCGCAGCGAAGGAATACTCCCCTCCGGCGACCAGTCTGCCTGACGGATCGCACGACCCCAAAATCGGACCGCCACGCCGGACCGACCCGCCGTGCGCCACTGGGCCGTCGTGGCGGGGGCTTAGTAGTTTGTACTCGTGACAGCTGCCGCCGGTGCGCACGAGATTCCCCCGCAGTACGTGCTATCCCCACTGGCACCTGAGCCCCGCACCCTCGTCGACATCCTCAACGACACGGCCCGGCGTTTTCCCGATGCACCCGCCCTCGACGACGGCACCGTCCAGCTCACCTACTCCGAGCTGATCGCCGACGTCGCCGACAGCGTGTCCTGGCTGGCGGCGCGCGGCATCGGCCGCGGCGACAAGCTCGGCATCCGGATGCCCTCGGGAAGCTATGCGCTGTATGTGGCGATCCTGTCGGTGCTGGCCTGCGGCGCGGCCTACGTCCCGGTCGACGCCGACGACCCCGACGAACGGGCCGAGCTGGTGTTCGGCGAAGCCAATGTGGTCGGCGTGATCACCGAGGCCGGCCTGGTCCGCGGACCCGGTTCGTCCCGCGGCTGGCGCGCGGCCGCCCCGCTGGGACGCGATGACGCCTGGATCATCTTCACCTCGGGCTCGACGGGCACCCCGAAAGGTGTTGCCGTCACCCATCGCAGCGCCGCGGCGTTCGTCGACGCCGAAGCGCGGATGTTCTTGCAGGACAATCCGATCGGGCCCGGGGACCGGGTGCTGGCCGGCTTGTCGGTGGCCTTCGACGCGTCATGTGAAGAGATGTGGCTGGCCTGGCGGCACGGCGCGTGCCTGGTGCCCGCCCCGCGATCGCTGGTGCGCAGCGGCATGGACCTGGGTCCGTGGTTGGTCAGCCGCGACATCACCGTGGTGTCCACCGTGCCGACGCTGGCCGCGCTGTGGCCGGCCGAGGCCCTGGAGGCCGTACGGCTGTTGATCTTCGGTGGCGAGGCCTGCCCGCCCGAGCTGGCGGCCCGGCTGGCGGTCGACGGCCGCGAGGTGTGGAACACCTATGGCCCCACCGAGGCGACCGTGGTGGCCTGCGCCGCGCAGCTGGACGGCCAGGGCCCGGTCAGCATCGGCCTGCCACTGGCCGGCTGGGACCTGGCGGTGGTGGACAAGGATGGCCTGCCGGTGGCTGTCGGCGACGTCGGCGAGCTGGTGATCGGCGGGGTGGGCCTGGCCCGCTACCTAGACCCCGAGAAGGACGCCGAGAAGTACGCACCCATGCCGACGCTGGGCTGGAACCGGGCCTACCGCAGCGGTGACCTGGTGCGTCTGGAAGCTGACGGCCTCTATTTCCAGGGCCGCGCCGACGATCAGGTCAAGGTCGGCGGGCGCCGCATCGAACTGGGTGAGGTCGACAACGCCCTCGTGCACCTGCCAGGTGTCAGTGGCGGTGCGGCCGCGGTGCGCAAGACCGCCAGCGGCACCCCCTTGCTGGTCGGCTACATCGCCAGCACCGATCCCGATTTCGACCTGGCCGCCGCGCGTACCGCACTGTCCGAGTCGCTGCCGGCCGCCCTCGTGCCCCGGCTGGTATTGCTCGATGAACTACCCACCCGCACATCGGGCAAGGTGGACCGCAACGCACTGCCGTGGCCGCCACCCGGAGATGCCGATCAGGACGCCCCACAACTCGACGGCACCATGGGCTGGCTGGCCGGATTGTGGCGCGACGTGCTCGGCACACCCGTCGAGGGTCCCGAGGCGGACTTCATCGCACTCGGCGGCGGATCGCTGTCCGCCGCGCAGCTGGTTGCCGCACTGCGCCAGCGCTACCCGCTGGTGACCGTCGCCGACCTCTACGACCACCCCCGGCTCGGCTCCCTGGCCGGCTACCTCGACGAACTCAAACCGCCGCCGCAGATCCACACCCGCGAGGTCAAACCGACCCCGCTGCTCACCCAGGCCGCGCAGGTGGCCCTGTCCCTGCCGTTGGCCACCCTCACCGGCATGCAATGGGTGGTCTGGCTCGCGGTGCTGAACAACGTGGCGGCGGTGACCGGCGTCGTGTCGTGGGCGCATCCGCTCAGCTGGTGGTGGGTGCTGGCCGGGTTCCTGCTGTTCGTCACCCCACTGGGCCGCATGAGTATCGCGGTGCTGTTCGCCCGGATGCTGCTGACCGGACTTGAGCCCGGCACCTATCGCCGCGGCGGCCCGGTGCACCTGCGGGTCTGGATCGCCGAGCGGCTGGCCGACGCCAGCGGCGCGGAGAACCTGGCCGGTGCGCCGTGGATGGTCTACTACGCCCGCGCCCTGGGCAACAGCGTCGGCAAAGGCGTCGACATGCATTCGGCACCCCCGGTGACCGGCATGCTCAAGATCGGCCACCGCGCCTCGGTCGAGCCCGAGGTGGACCTGACCGGGCACTGGATCGACGGCGACCTGTTCCACGTCGGGCCGGTGACGATCGGCAACGACGCCACGATCGGCGCCCGCACCACGCTGCTGCCCGGCGCGAGCGTCGGCAAGAACGCCGACGTCGCCCCCGGTTCCGCCGTGACCGGCAAGGTCAAGAACGGCCAGTACTGGAAGGGCTCGCCCGCCGTGAAGTCCGGCAAGGCCCGTCACCCGTGGCCCGATCACCGGCCGGGGCGCGCACCGGTGTGGGTCGCGGTGTACGGCGTGTCCTCGCTGCTGCTGGCCGGCCTGCCGCTGCTGGCCCTGGCCGCCGGCCTCGCGGTGATCGTGTGGGGTGTGCACAACACCGCCGCTCCGGCCGAGGCGCTGCTGCCCGCGCTGGCGTGGACCCCGGCCGCGGCCGCCGTCGCGCTGTTGACCTACGCCGCACTGACCGTGATCGGGGTGCGCATCCTCTCGGTGCGGCTCTCGGAGGGTTACCACCCCGTGCGCAGCCGGGTGGGCTGGCAGCTGTGGACCACCGAACGGTTGATGGACGCGGCCCGCAACTATCTGTTCCCGATCTACGCCAGCCTGCTCACGCCGTGGTGGCTGCGCCTGCTCGGCGCGAAAGTCGGTAAAGACACCGAGATCTCGACCGCCCTGTTCACCCCGAAGTTCACCGAGGTACAGGACGGGGCATTCCTGGCCGACGACACCATGGTGGCGTCCTACGAGCTGGGCGGCGGCTGGATCCACGTGGCCAAGGCCACCATCGGCAAGCGCGCCTTCCTCGGCAACTCGGGCATCACCCAGCCGGGCCGCAAGGTGCCCAATGACGGCCTGGTGGCCGTGCTGTCGGCCACTCCGCACAAGGCAAAGGCCGGCTCATCGTGGCTGGGCAGTCCGCCGGTTCGGTTGCGCCGCAACGCCACCGCCGCCGACACGCTGCGCACCTTCCATCCGTCGCTCCGGCTCAAGATCATGCGCTCGGCCGTGGAGACCTGCCGGTTGATCCCGGTGATCGTCACGTTCGCGATCGGCGTCGCCGTGCTCGGTGCGCTGCAGGCCGTGACGATGCGGTTCGGCTTCCTGTGGGCTGCGCTGACCGGCGGCGTGGTCCTGCTGATCGCCGGCGTGGTGGCCGGGACCATCGCAGTGATCGCGAAGTGGTTGGTGGTCGGCCGGATTCGCGCGGTCGAACACCCGCTGTGGTCGTCGTTCGTGTGGCGCAACGAGGTGTCGGACACCTTCGTCGAAACCGTCGCCGCCCCCTGGTTCGCCCGGGCGGCCAGCGGTACCCCGGTGATGAACCTGTGGCTGCGCGGGCTGGGCGCCTCGATCGGCCGCGGCGTGTGGTGCGAAACCTATTGGCTGCCCGAAGCCGATCTGGTGGCACTGGGCACCGGCGCCACGGTCAACCGCGGCTGTGTCGTGCAGACCCACCTGTTCCACGATCGCATCATGCGGTTGGACAGCGTTGTACTCGAAGAAGGTTCGACGTTGGGGCCGCACTGCGTGGCGCTGCCCGCGGCCCGGCTCGGTGCCGGCGCCACCGTCGGGCCCGGCTCACTGGTGATGCGCGGCGACGAGGTACCGCCGTCGACGCGCTGGCAAGGCAACCCGATCGCACCGTGGAACATGTTCGGCAAGAAGCGTGCGGCCGAAAAGCCCGCCGAAAAGCCCGCCAAGAAGACAGAAGACCCCGCCGCGTGACCCGATCGAAGAAAGCCGCGAAGAAACTTGCGCCCGCACCTGTTATCGACCCTTATCTGCCGCGCAACGGCAACTTCGGGTACCGGGTGTCGCGCTATGAACTCGATCTCGAGTACAAGGTGGCGATCAACCGACTGGCCGGGACCGCCACGATCACCGCGGTGACCCTGGCCGCGCTGCGCAACTTCACCCTCGACCTGTCCGACGCCCTGGCGGTGTCGCGGGTCTCGGTGAACGGCCGCCGCCCGGCCCAGTTCCGATGTTCGGGCGGGAAGTTGTCGGTCACCCTGCCCTCGGCATTGCCGGCCGGGGCCGCGATGACCGTCGTCGTCCGCTACAACGGAACCCCGCGCCCCATCGAATCCTATTGGGGTGACGTCGGTTTCGAGGAACTGTCGAACGGGGCCCTGGTGGCCGGCCAGCCCAACGGGGCGGCCTCCTGGTTCCCGTGCGACGACCATCCGAGTTCCAAGGCCAGCTACCGCATCCAGATCAGCACGGACAGCCCGTACTACGCCCTGGCCAACGGTGAACTGATCTCACGCAAGGCCCGCGCCGGGCACACGGTATGGACCTACGAGCAGGCCGAGCCGACGTCGAGCTACCTGATCACCCTGCAGATCGGCCAGTACGAGAGCCAGCGGCTGACCAAGACACCGGTACCGATGCACGCGGTGCTGCCCGCGCGGTTGCGCCGCGAGTTCGACCACGACTTCGAGTATCAACCGCAGATGATGAAGCTGTTCATCAAACTGTTCGGCCCGTATCCACTGGCCAGCGGCTACACCGTGGTGATCACCGACGACGATCTCGAGATCCCGCTGGAGGCCCAGGGCATCTCGATCTTCGGGGCCAACCACTGCGACGGGCATCGCGGCGCCGAGCGCCTGATCGCCCACGAGCTGGCCCACCAGTGGTTCGGCAACTCGGTGACGGCGCGACGCTGGCGCGACATCTGGCTGCACGAGGGATTCGCCTGCTACGCGGAATGGCTGTGGTCCGAACACAGCGGCGGCCGCACGGCCGCGGAGTGGGCCGAGCACTACTACGAACGGCTGCGCGACAAGCCCCAGGACCTTCTGCTGTCCGATCCGGGACCCGAGGACATGTTCGACGACCGGGTGTACAAGCGCGGCGCCCTGACCCTGCACGCGCTACGCACCCTGATCGGTGACCACAGTTTCTTTGCGCTCCTGCGGGATTGGACCGCCCGCTACCGCCACAGCACGGCCTTCACCAGTGACTTCACCGGGCTGGCCGCCGGCTACACCGACGTGCCGCTACAGCCGCTGTGGCAGGCCTGGCTGTATTCGAAAGAGCTGCCGGACCTGTGACCGACGGCGGCGCCGCCCCGGCAACCGGCCCCATCACGCGCAGCAGCGTCGCCCGCGTCGGGTTGGCGACGGCGATCAGTGCGCTGTGCGGTTACGCCGTGCTGTACCTGGCCGCGCGCGACCTCGAGCCCGCCGGCTTCTCGATCTTCAGCGTGTTCTGGGGCGCGTTCGGCCTGGTGACCGGGGCCGCCAACGGCCTGCTGCAAGAGGCCACCCGTGAGGTGCGCTCATCGCGGCACCGTGACCTCTCCGGAAGTCCCAGCACCCACCCGATGCGGATCGCGGGGCTGGTCGGCATCGTCGCGGCCATGGTGATCGCGCTCAGCTCACCGCTGTGGAGCTCGCACGTATTCGCCGAGTCCCGGGCGCTGAGTGTGGTTCTGCTCAGCATCGGGCTGGCCGGATTCTGCCTGCACGCAACACTGCTCGGCATGCTCGCCGGGGTGAACCGCTGGACCGAGTACGGGGCCCTGATGGTCACCGACGCCGGAATCCGGGTGGCCGTGGCCGCGGCGACGTTCGTGCTCGGCTGGGGCCTGGCCGGGTTCCTGTGGGCCACCGTGGCCGGAGCCGTGGCCTGGCTGATCATGCTGATCGCCGCACCGGCGGCACGGATGGCCGCCGGGTTGCTGACAGCGGGCAACCCTGCGACGTTCCTGCGGGGGGCCGCGCACTCTATCGCCGCGGCCGGTGCCAGCGCGATCCTCGTGATGGGCTTCCCGGTGCTACTCAAGGCCACCTCCGGTGATCTGGGTGCGGCCGGCGGCGTGGTGATCCTGGCCGTGACGCTGACCCGCGCACCACTGCTGGTTCCGCTCACCGCGATGCAGGGCAATCTGATCGCGCACTTCGTCGATCAGCGCGACAAACGGCTGCGGGCACTGCTGGCCCCGGGTGTGGCGGCGGCCGGACTGCTGGGACCCTGGCTGCTGCGGGTGGGCTTCGGCGACGAGTACCGCGCCGGGGGCCCCCTGCTGGCCTGGCTGACCGCGGCTGCCGTGGCCATCGCGATGCTCACCCTGACCGGCGCCGCGACGGTGGCGGCGGCCATGCACCGGGCCTATGCGCTCGGCTGGATCATCGCCACGGTCGCCGCGGTGGCGCTACTGCTGCTGCCGGTCGGTTTGGAGGCGCGCACCATCATCGCTCTGCTGTGCGGACCACTGGTGGGAATCGCGGTTCACCTGGGCGCGCTGGCGCGTGCGGCCCGGAAATGACCGTGTAGTTTGGTGCCCATCGACATGCGCTTCCACGACGTTTGGATCATCATCCCCGCCTTCAACGAGGCGAGCATCATCGGCGACGTCATCTCCGACGTGCGCTCGGTTTTCCCTAACGTGATCTGTGTCGACGATGGCAGCCGTGACGGCACCGCCGAGCAGGCACTGCAGGCCGGCGCACACGTCGTCCCGCATCCGGTCAACCTCGGCCAGGGAGCGGCCATCCAGACCGGCGTCGTATACGCCCGCAGCCGGCCCGGGGCCCGGGTGTTCGCCACCTTCGACGCTGACGGCCAGCATCAGGTCAAGGACGTCGTGCGGATGATCGACCGGCTCGACACCGACGGCGCCGATCTGGTGGTGGGGACCCGGTTCGCCAACCCCGACGCCCACGCGGTGACGCATACGCCGCCGCTGAAGCGGATCATCCTGCGCGCGGCGGCGTTCTTGAGCCCGCAGAGCCGGGCGCTCGGACTCACCGACGCCCACAACGGCCTGCGGGTGTTCGACAAGTTGGTGGCCGACGAACTCGACCTCACCATGAACGGCATGAGCCACGCCGGTGAGTTCATCTCGCTGGCGTACGAAAACCGTTGGCGCGTGGTCGAGGAGCCCGTCGAGATCCTCTACACCGACTACTCGAAGTCGAAGGGGCAACCGCTGCTCAACGGGGTGAACATCATCTTCGACGGGCTGTTGCGCAGGAGGCTGTCCCGATGAACTGGATTCAGGCGCTGCTGATCATCTCGGTGCTCGTGCTGTTGGCGTACCTGCTGGGGTCACGGCGCAGTGCGCGATCCAAAGCGTGGGTGAAGGTCGGCTTCGTGCTGTTCGTCGTCGCCGGCATCTACGCGATCCTGCGTCCCGACGACACCACCGTGGTGGCCAATTGGCTTGGGGTGGACCGCGGTACGGACCTGATGGAGTACGTGCTCATCATCGCGTTCGTGTTCGTCACGCTCTCGACGTACCTGCGCATCAAAGACCTCGAGCTGCGCTATGCCCGACTGGCCCGCGCCGTCGCCCTGCAGAACGTACGGGTGCCGGAGGAAAGCTAGCGGCTGAGCAACTCCGCCAACATCGCGATCCGTGCCTCCTCGAGTTCCGGCATCGGCAGCACGCGTCGCACCATCGCTGCGCCGTCGAACGTGTTGATCACGATGGTCAGCAGTACGGCGAACACATCCTCGGGAATCTGATCGACGCCAGGTGTGCTCTTGGCGGTTTCGTAGATGTTGTCGATGTACTCGGCGAGCACCGTCTGCAATGGGCCCCGCAGCTTTTCGTCGGTGCGGGCCGCCATCATCAGCTCGTGCCACACGGTGTTGGTTTCACTGCCTGCGATGTCGCGCAGGATCGTCAGCACGGCCGGCAGCGGCGGCTGCTCGGCGGGGATCTCCGCGACCAGCTTGCCGCCCAACTCCAGCTGACGGCGCGCCACCTCCTGGGCCGTGGCCGCCATGAAGTCACTCATGGTCGGGAAATGCCGGAACAGCGCGCCGTCGGAAACCTTGGCCCGCTTGGCGATCACCGCCGCCGAGGCCTTGGCATAACCGACCTCGATGATGGTGTCGATGGCGGCGTCGAGTAGTCGTGCGACGGTTTCCTCGCGGCGCTGCTGCTGGGTTCTGGCCATATCAGACCGGCGTATGGTCCAGCTTCTCAGCACCGGCCCGCAGGTAGCGCCCTGATTTCACCGATTCACCGTAGCCGTCCCGGAACTGACCGTTGCGGAACACCACGGCACCGTTGACCGCCGTCGCGACGACAGCGTCGTCGCTGCGGTTCACCATCCGACTCAGGCCGCCGTAGAACGGGACCGATTCCTCGTGGTACGCCTCGACCGTCTCGTTGAGGCCGGCGGGATCGATCACCACGAAGTCGGCGCGGTCGCCTTGGCGCAGCGTGCCGGCCGAGACGCCGAACCAGTCGGCGACCTCGGCGGTCAGCCGGTGCACGGCATGTTCGGTGGTCATGAACGGCCGCCCGGCCAGCTGAGCGTCGCGTACCCGCTTCAGCAGCTTCACCGGGTAGTTGTAGAACGCCATGTTGCGCAGGTGCGCACCGGCATCCGAGAAACCCATGTGCACCGACGGTTCCTTGGCCAGCTTGTCGAGGAACTTGGGCCGGTCGTTGGCCACGATGGTGGTCCAGCGAACGTTGCGCTCACCGTTGTCGACCAGCACATCGAGGAAGGCATCGAGCGGGTGGATGCCGCGCTCGTCGGCGATCTGACCGAAGCTCTTGCCGATCAGCGACTTGTCGGGGCATTCGACGATCGTGGCGTCGTGGAAGTCGCGGTGCCACAGGGTGGGTCCGAGCACGCGCCGGTCGAAGGACTTGCGGAACCGGCGGCGGTACTCGGGATCGGCGAGCAGCTTGTTGCGCTCGAACTGATCTTTGAGGTGCAGCGCGGCCGTTCCGGCGCCGAACTCCTCGAACACCGGCAGATCGATTCCGTCCGAATACAATTCGAATGGCACCGGCAGGTGCTGGAACCGCACCTTGGACCCCAGCACCCGGTTGAGCAACCGGACACCCGGCCCGAGCACCCGCACCGCACCGGGCGAGGACTTGGCGTCGGCCGACACCAGCAGGCTCATCCGCACGTCCCGGCGATGGCCGAACAGACCGCTGCTCTCCAGGAAGAAGTTCAGTGCCTCATGCACTTTGGCCACATTCGGCGCGCTCTGCAGCATCCGTCCACGCTTGCGCAGCACCTTGATCAGACGCCGGCGCTCACGCCACGTCGCGAACGTCGACGGCAAGGCGCGGGACCGGAAGCGGTCACCGTCCAACTTGTCGATCGCCGCGTCCATCCCCGACAGGCCGAGCATGCCCGCCTCGAGAGCCTCGTCGAGCTTGGCCGCCATGGTCTCCAGCTCGGCGTCGGTCGGGGTGACCCCGCGCGTGGTCGCCCGATCCAGCCCCAGCACCGAGGCCCGCAGATCCGAATGCCCCAGCAGCGACGCGATGTTCGGGCCCAGCGGCAGCTCGTCGATGGCCTTCACGTACTCGGCCGGCCCCGACCAGGTCTTGTGCTGTTCCAGGGCGCCCACCACGAACTGACGCGGGACCGCCTCGACGCGGCTGAACAGGTCGGCGGCGTCCTCGGTGTCGGAGTACACCGTCGAGAGCGAACACATGCCGAGCAGGACCGTGGTCACCCCGTGTCGCACCGACTCCCGCAGGCCCGGATCGAGCAGGACCTCGGCGTCGTAGTGGGTGTGCACGTCGACGAAGCCGGGGAGCACCCACTTGCCACCGGCATTGATGACGTCGGGGCAGTCGGTCTCATCCAGCGGGGTGGCCGACACCGCGACCACTACCCCATCACGAATCCCCAGCGTACGGACCTGCGGCGGGGCGCCGGTGCCGTCGAACCACAAGCCGTTGCGAACGATGACGTCGTAGGACATGGCGCAACGCTAAACGAGAAAGTGAGTACTCACAATCTTTTAGTGAGAATTACTCCTGAAGTATTCGACCGTCTTGGGGATACCCGCGGCCAGATCCACCTGCGGGCGCCAGCCCAGCACCTCGCGGGCCCGGGTGATGTCGAGCTGGGAACGACGCAGGTCACCGAGCCGCGCCGGGTGCATCTCCGGTTCGTCCGCAGCTCCGACGGCCAAGGCGATCGCGGTGTGCATCTCACGGGTCGAGGTATCCACCCCGGTGCCGACGTTGAACCGCTGGCCACCGCCCGCGGTGCCGGAGGCCTTCACGAAGGCGTCGACCACGTCGTCGACATACACATAGTCGCGGGTGTCGGTGCCGTCGCCGAAGATCTTGGTGGGCCGCCCGGCCAGCAGCGCCTGGGCGAAAATTGCCACCACACCGGCCTCACCATGTGGATCCTGCCGCGGGCCGTAGACGTTGGCCGGGGCGATGTGTGAGCAATCCAGGTTGTACAGATTGCGGAACATGTTGAAGTAGACCTCGCCGGCCACCTTGCTCGCCGCATACGGCGATGCCGGATTCGTCGGCGCATCCTCACTCGTCGGATAAGACGGCGGGGTGCCGTACACCGAACCACCCGAGGACGTGTGCACCACCTTGCGCACGCCGGCCTGACGGGCCGCCTCGGCCAACCGGACCACACCCACCACATTCACCGTGGAGTCCAGTTGCGGGTCGTCCACCGAACGCTTCACCGAGATCTGGGCGGCCAGGTGGAAGATCACCTCGGGCTGGGTGTCCTTGAGCAGCCCCAGCAGGTCCGCGTCGACGATGTCCGCCTTGACGAACTCGAAGTTGTCGCTGTTGTCGGCGCTGCTCAGGTTCTCTGCCCGCCCGGAGCTCAGGTCGTCGAGGCCGACGACGCTGTGCCCGTCCGCCAGCAGCCGGTCGACCAGCGTCGATCCGATGAAACCTGCAGCTCCTGTCACCAGTGTTCGCACGGGCACACCATACCGACGGCAACTATGGCCCCGCTGTGTCCGTACAGTCGGCAAGAGTGAACAAGGTCGCCCGCATCGCCGCCGCGCTGATCGCGCTGCATCTGGTGGTCCGGGCGATACTCGCGTTCGGCGGCTACTTCTACTGGGACGATTTGATCCTGATCGGCCGGGCCGGGACCCAGAATCTGCTGTCGCCGTCCTTCCTGTTCGACGACCACGACGGCCATGTCATGCCAGCGGCGTTCCTGGTGTCCGGCGCGGTCACCCGGTTGGCGCCGTTCTCCTGGGTGCTCGCCGCGGTGAGCCTGGTCGTGATGCAGCTGCTGGCGTCCCTGGCGCTACTGCGGGCGCTGTGGGTGATCCTGGGCTGGCGGCCGGTGCTGCTCATACCGCTGACCTTTGCGTTGTTCACGCCGCTGGCGTTGCCCGGGTTCGCCTGGTGGGCGGCCGGCCTGAACACCCTGCCGATGCAGGCCGCGCTGGCCTGGGTGGTTGGCGAAGCCGTGCTGCTCGTGCGGACCGGGGCTTCCCGGCATGCGGTTGTTGGTGTGCTCGTCTTTCTGGGCGGGCTGCTGTTCTTCGAGAAGGCAGCGGTGATCCCGTTCGTGGCGTTCGCGGTGGTGGCGCTGCTCGGGTATGTGACGGGGACCCATGGCTTGCGCGAGGTCTGGCGGCGCGGTCTTCGGCTATGGGTCGGGTGCCTGGCGCTCTTGGTGGCGTGGATCGGGGTGTACCTACTCGTCGTCGATCAGAAGCGGTGGAGCTTCGACGTCGCGATGACCTGGGACCTGCTGAGCCGCTCCTTCACCCACGGCATCGTGCCCGGGATTGTGGGCGGGCCCTGGTCCTGGCAGCGATGGGCGCCCGCCTCCCCGTGGGCCACCCCGCCCGTCTCGGTGATGGTGCTGGGGTGGGTGGTCTTGATCGTCGCCGTGGCGGTGGTGCTGGTGCGCAAGCAACGGATCTGGCCAGTGCTGGCCGTGGCTCTCGGTTATGCCGTGGCCTGCCAGATCCCTATCTATCTGATGCGCTCGTCCCGGTTCACCGCTTTGGAACTGGCGCAGACGCTGCGTTACCTGCCGGATCTGGTGGTGGTGCTGGCGCTGTTGGCAGCGGTGGGATTCTGTGCGCCGAACCGGCCGTCTTCCGGCCTGCTTTCAGCGTCGCGGGCCCGCACTGCCGTATGTGTCAGTGTCGCAGCGCTTTTCGTGACCAGCAGCCTGTACTCGACCTTCACCTTCTTGAAGGTATGGCAGGACAACCCGGTGCCGGCCTATCTGAACAACGCCCGGGCGTCGCTGGCGTCCACCTCATCGGCCGCTCCTCTCCTCGATCAAGAGGTCGACCCGCTGATCCTGCAGCGCGTGGCCGCACCCGAGAACCTGGCCAGCCACATGTTCGCCCTGGCGTCGCCCCGGCCCGAGTTCGCCTCGGCCACAACCGATCTACGCATGTTCGACCGGACCGGCAAGTTGGTCGATGCCAAGGTGACCTGGGTGCGCACCATCGTCGAGGGCCCAGCACCCAAATGCGGATTCCTGGTGCAGCCCGACGAACCCGTCGTCATGCCCCTGGACGGGCCACTCCTGCCGGCCGACTGGACCACCGAGATCAACTACCTGGCCAACAGCGACGGATCCCTGACCATGGCCCTGGCCGAAGGGCCCGAGGTGAAGGTGCCAGTGCGCCCTGGACTGAACCGTGTCTTCGTCCGACTGCCCGGAGCCGGCCAGTCCATCACCGTGCACGCCAACACCGCCGCACTGTCGGTCTGCATCTCCCCCGGACCCGTCGGATTCCTGGCACCGAGGTAGTCCGGGTGCTGAGATACTGAGGGTTGATTTGCGGGATCCTGCCGAGGGGGACGATCTGTGGGCGTGCTTGATGGCTTCTATTCGACGTGGAACAAAGCCAAGGACACGTTCGGCGTAGGCACCCCCACCGACGGCAGCCAGTACAACGGAAGCAGCTCGCAGCTGCTGAAGATGAAGTCCTCTATCGAATCGGCCCAGCCTGACGACCGCTGGCAAGGCAAGGGCTCAGAGGCCTACGCCGCGGCCAACAAGGAACACGCCGGCGTCTACGAAAAGCTGGCGGACCTCGACAAGAAGATGGCCGCCGAAGTCACCAACGCCGCGAACGTCGTCACCAACGGGCGCAATCAACTCGACACGACTAAGTCCTGGGTCGACAGCGCGGTCAACGCACTGCCTAGTTCACTCAGCGCCCAAGCCCGCGAGAAGAGCCTGATCCCGATTGCCAATCAAGGCATCACCCAGGTCAACAACACTGTCGAGAACGCCAATAAGGACATGAACACCATTGCCGGGCGCTTCACGGGCCTCAGGGGCGAGTTCGATGCACTGACGAATCAGAAATTCGCGCCGGGAGAGAAGAAGGGCGACGCCGAAGGCCTCACCGACAAGGACGGTGACGGCAAGCCGGACGAAGAAGATGTACATAAGCGGGCTGAGCAAGATGTCCAAGATGCGCTCAGCGGAAACAAGGAAGCAGCCGCCCGCGTTGATGAGGCGCTAACCGGTATCACCCCCGGCCAGAAGCTGACCGAGACCCAAGGTGCCTACCTCAGCCAAATGCAAGCGCAACAAAAGGGAATGTCGCTAGAACGGCTCGAAGAAGTGCATAAAAAGCTAGGCGAGCATGGAGATATTCTTCCTAATTCCTGGCAGCTCATGAGCAATAAAGATGTAGAATTTCCGACCACCGCGACAAAACCAGAAGCATTAGACGATCCCAACAATTTGACCAGGGGCGGCTCAGAAAAACTCCCCAATAGCGTGATTGATCCACTACAAACTTCCGGCACCTCGTATACCGAACATGCCCAGGCAATTGCGAATATCGTTGATACTGGTGATAAATCACTCCAACGGGGCACTGAACTTGATCGCGCATTGCTTAATAAAGCAGATGCAATCATGGACACGCCCCCGTGGGAAAAAGACCGCGCAAGCCAAGGAGAAGATTTCGGACGAGATCCATTCTTCGATCCGGCCGTCTCCGATATTTTTGCAGCCGTCGATGATGATCACGAAGTTGTGCGGGACCACTTGGTGGGCGGAAAAGGTCAAGACTTTCTGCACGACATAAACAACCACGCGTGGTCAGATAAAGGAACGGCCGCAGGGGCACTTTTTGAGTGGACAAAGGACACAACTGGACCGGATAGCAAAATTGCGGCCGAGACAGCGGAAGTGTACGGGAAATACCTCGGGGTTTACGGCGAGAAATTACTCGACCTGCCAGGACATGAGAGCCTAGGCGACCGTAATCCTAACCTAGTGCAATCATTCGCCCACGGGTTGGCTCCATATCAGGAGGCAATGGTCGGCGAGAAGAACGTCAACGGATTCGATCCCCTGGACAGCCTGGGAACGAATATGACTAACACTCGAAATCTATTTGCAGTCCTCGATTCGGACCCGGACGCTGCAAAGTACTTCAACAGTGAGGCATACAAGAGCGTCAAAGACTACCAGGATGCTTTCGCAGATGCCGCTAAAAGTGACCCATCAGTACCCGGCAGCAACCCTCACCACGGCGATCTGGCCAAAGCGGGTCGACTATTGGGCCTAATAGACGCCGGCGCTTACATCGAGACTGCGAATCACAACGAGAATATTCAACAAAGCGCGTACGACCACGCCAAAGATGCATGGGATATCAAGAAGGCGGGGTGGGATGTAGTTGGGGAAAATATTCCCGTCGTAGATCGTCTTCACGCAGCTTTAGAGCAAGGGATGATCGGGCCTGAGCCGGTGGAGTCTGATTTCCCGGAAGGCACCACCTCGACGAACGTGGGGGTGCACAATGACGATCGGCAGTTGGGCAATGGGGCGACGCACGCTGCATACTCAATCGCGGCCGGCTTGGTGCACGGCCCGAATAATGACATAGTGGCGCAGTATTTCAACGGTGACGCACTAATGACCCCCGCAGAGGTCCGCGCCCGCTACGGCGAATCAGGCTGGGAAGATTACCGCAGCCAACTCAGCCGATATTTCGCAAACACTCATCCTTCACTTGGATTCGCGATAAGCGATTTCCAATCGCAATACACCGCCCCCAATACCAATCTCCCAGAAAGAGAAGACTAATTGATGGCGATAACATCACGACTCATAGCCGCCGTATCCTGGATACCGCTGTCCTTGACCCTGTTATCGTGCACGTCTTCCGAGCCCGTCATCCCAGAAAATTCGAGTCCTTCGGAAGTACATCAGTTGGTGACTTCCGATACAGGTCAGGCGACCCTGTCTGAAATAACCGAGTACCGATGGAAAGACCACGGCGAGCGCGCCGCAAGACTGTTTGCATGGATACCGGAGTGGGCCAATTCGAAGATTCCCGAAAATGAAGAAATGGCAGGAGAAACTGCACACGCTATAGCAGTATTTCTAGCCGATAAGTCTTCCAAATTGCTAAATCTTAACTCCGACTCCAAGGACGATGATCCACGTATAACCGTCGGCGAGGTCAATCCAAATATTGTTAGTTCGTACACCCAAGCTATCACCCCTTTCTTGGCAGCCATGGTGGGCGATACGAGCGAGACCTCTGCATTCGAGCCACTCGACGCTCTCGATGGGCCCATGCCCAGAAGCTACGCAATCTTCAGCGTGTTGGGCAGCGACGCCACCAGCTCACGCGAGCTCGGTGCAGCAATAGTCAATCTTTCCGAACAGTATTTGGACCAGGTATCGGCCGCACTGAAGGCTTATCCAATATCAGTTGAAAGCGTCAACACAGACGTTCGCCGTGCAGCACAGCTGTTGGGGCTCGCTATGGCCACCGGGATCCAATCCCCAGATTCGTCCCCACTGATCTTCAATGCAGAAATAGCGGAAACCGAGCTCAACTACGCGCTTGCGCTCACGTCTGCTAATCCAATGAATGAAGATATCGACGCAAAATACTTCCGGGACAATGCACTGATAGAGCCAGAGAAGGTGCGTCAAGAGTTTGGCGAGGCCGCATGGGACGAATATTCTGGAATGCTTAGCAGGTATGTGGCGAGGTCGGACGAGCTAAGGGCGTTTTCGTCGCTTTTCTCTCAGACAATGGCGATAATCGCTCGTCGGTGAGGACGAATTCTTAATTTGTTGACGCCAGCCGAGGGCGCCCAAGGTTTTCGCGCCTTACCGCAGGCGCACGATCGAAGCGATCATCGAACTCGAACCGGCAACAGCAGATGGGCTACGGTCAAAAATGCATTCGCAGCGACAAGTGAGCAACCAAACCTCCAGAACGTACAGACAGGTCCTGCCGGCCGGGGTTTATCTCCTCAGCAGCGTCTTGGATACCGCATTTAGCAACGAGGAATGACAACTGGAGTTATTGATGCTCACAACTTCAACAATAGGCCGCGCATTTTCGGGGCTGTTGGCTCTGACAGTTATCACCACCGGTTGTACGCAGCCAGAACCCTCCGCACCCAATACCAGCTCAACGACCTCGAGCGTCCCGACAGCTGACGACATCTTGCAATACTCCAACCGATGGATTCAAAATCCAAACATCGACCTAATGTCACCAGAAGGGACATTCGTCAGAGCCGCAGTGGAATCACTCGACCGTGTCGGATATGGTCGAGGCAGCGGAATCAAAGCAATTGAAGATGCTGGCTATCCCGGATTCTCTCACGCCTTCAACAATGTGAAAGATCCCGATATATTCGGACTCCCTGGAGGCAAAGACCGTGATCAGGTTGGGACAATGTACTGGGAAGTGGTCGCAACGCACCGCAACGGCGACCTCGTTACTGCGGGAGTCTGCGCCTACGGGTCGATGGTCGCCGCGAAGGAATACGGCGGCGGTTACCGGAGTTCGGGACGCCAGCTCCCGGCAGGAAGTGCCAGATGGATCACGTTCGGGCCTGATCAGGCTCTGCCCGGCACCCAGCAGGTTGCACCGCCCTCAAACCAGCGAGGCCCACGGCGGACCCCTAAAGTCAACGTGTTCGGCACCTGGGTAATCACGGATTACAAAGTTCTCGGCGCCGACACCGATCTGCCCCAGTGCAGCAGCACACTCGCTCCAGGTACACCACCGGGCGCCCCAAACGACTATTTCGTCCAACCTGAGCCGCTGCCGACGCTGCCGCCCGACCCGGGTTGGCCGGAGTCGTAACGGTTCCCGTGCCAAGCTGGCAGGCATGACTGACGACGTACGTGAACAGGGCCTGCGGGTCCTCCAGGAGATGGTTCCGCACCTGCCGGCAGGTGTCGTCGAGCCCGACGGTTCCTTCGGCGACGAGATGATGGCCATCGGGGTCGACAATGTCTTCGGTCGGCTCTGGAGCCGCGAAGGGCTGAGCCGCCGTGACCGCAGCCTGGTCACCATGGGCATCCTCATCGCCCTACGAGCCACCGAGGAGTTCGAGTCGCATGTCAGGATCGGCCTGCGAAACGGCCTCACCGAGGACGAGATCGCCGAGGTCATCTATCACTCGAGCGGCTACGCGGGCTTCCCCAACGCCAACACGGCAATGAACGTGGCCAAACGGGTACTCAAAGGTTCGTGACCGCAGTAACCCATCACCGGACCACCGTCGACGGCGTCGACACTTTCTACCGTGCGGCCGGCCCCGTCGACGCCCCGGTCCTTCTGCTCCCCCACGGCTACCCCGCCTCGTCCTACGTCTATCGCAACCTCATGGCACGCCTGGGCGACCGGTGGCGGTCGATCGCGCCGGATCTTCCCGGATTCGGTTACAGCGCAACACCTTCTCCCGAAGACTTCGACTACACCTTTGCCGCCTACAGCCGCTTTCTGCAGTCCCTCGTCGACACGATGGATCTCAGCCGCTACGTGATCTGGTTGCACGACTACGGTTCTCAGTTCGGTTTTCAGCTGGCCATCGCCAAGCCGGAACGCGTTGCGGGCCTTGTCATTCAGAATGGCGACATCTACGAAGACGCCTTCGGCCCAAAGTACGACTTCCTCAAGGAATCGTGGAACAACCCCGGGCCCGCGTCGCGACGCAGGATCGCCCAACACGTGACCCTGCACGGGTTCGAAACCGAGTTCCGCGGTGAACTTCCCGACTACCTCGCCGACCGGATCAGCCCCGACCTGTGGACGCTGCACTGGTCACTGATGTCCACACCGGAGCGCATCGCCAATCTGATCCGGCTCCTGGAGGATCAACCCACCACGCTGGACTGGTTCGCCGGGGAACAGGCTTACCTGCGGGAGCACCAGCCGCCGGCATTGATCGTGTGGGGTCCGCATGACGGCTATATGCCGGCGAAATCCGCACAGGCATATCGACGCGATCTGCCCGACGTGCCGATCCACCTGCTCGGCGGCGGTCACTGGCTGCTGGAAACCCACCTTGACGAAGTGGTTCCGTTGATCGACGAGTTCCTGACGACGGCCTACGCCAACTGAAAAAAGAAATGGAGCCACCCAGGGGAATCGAACCCCTGACCTATTCATTACGAGTGAATTGCTCTACCGACTGAGCTAGGGTGGCGCGCTCGGCGAACCGGGCGGCACGAGTCTACGGCAGTCATGCCCGAGCCTCCAAAGTCACCCGCGCAACGCCTGTCCGATGGTCGCCACCATGGCGTCGACGGCGAACTTGGGCTTGACGTTGATGGCCAGCGCCTCGCGGCATTCCAGCACTGCCTCGATGCAGCGCAGCAGCCGGTCCGGGGGCACGTGGTCGGCCATGGCCTGCACTTTCTCGGCCATGTCCGGGTGGTTGGCGGTCACCGACGAGGCTCCCGACGACACCAGCAGGGCGTCACGGAAGTACGTGGCGAGGTCGATCAGGGCCCGGTCGAGCGCATCGCGGGAGGCCCGGGTCTGCCGGGATTTCTGCCGCCGCTCCAGTTCTTTGAGCGCACCGGCTGTGCCGCGGGTGGTGGCGGCGGTGCCTTTTCCGGTGCCACCGGCCCCGAGGGCCGTCTTGAGCTCCTCGGTCTCGGTCTCGTTGCGTCCGGCGGTCAATGCCAGCGCCTCGGCCTCGGCGACGGCCACCATCTCTTCAGCGGCCGCAAAGGCCCGGGCCGGTGTCGCGGCGTCCCTCGCCAGCCCCAACGCGCGTTTGCGGCGCTCCCGGGCCTCGGGATCGGTCGCCAGGCGTCGGGCCCGGCCCACATGTCCGCCGCTGACCGAGGCGGCCCAGCGAGCATCCGCCTCGGGCAGGCCGTCGCCGGAGATCAGCACGTCGGCGATGGCATCCACCGACGGCGTGGTCAGCGCGATGTGCCGGCACCGTGAGCGCAGCGTGATGGCGATGTCCTCAGGGTCGACCGACGGCGCGCACAGCAGGAACACCGTCGATGGCGGCGGCTCCTCCACCACCTTGAGGAGGGCGTTCGCCGCACCTTCGGTGAGCCGGTCGGCATCTTCGATCACCACGATCTGCCACCGGCCGGTCCCGGGGCGGCGTGACGCGATCTGGACGATCTCGCGCATCTCCTTGACCGCGATCGACAGCCCCTCGGGCACGATACGGCGCACGTCGGCGTGGGTCCCGGCCATCGTCGTCGTGCACGCCCGGCACTCGCCGCACCCGGGAAGACCGTCCGACGTGCACTGCAGGGCCGCCGCGAAGCACAGCGCCGCCACCGAACGCCCCGATCCGGGCGGGCCGGTGATCAGCCAGGCATGTGTCATGGTCCCGACGGCGGTGCCACTGTGTGGCGAATCACCTCGGGCCGCCAAGGCGGCCGCCACCAGCTCCTGTTCCACAGCATGCTGGCCCACCAGCCGCGAAAAAACCCCGCTCATCGTCCCCAACAGTAGTGGTCAAGCCGACACAACCACGTCACAGCAGGCGCTCAACGTCCCTGCGGCCCGATACGGTGAACGGGTGACCACGGAGCCCATACCTATCGCGCGAATCGGTGCATTCGCGCGATGGGTGGCGCGCACCCCGTGGCCGGTGTTCACGCTGGGCATGCTGCAGGCCGACATCATCGGTGCGCTGTTCGTGCTCGGCTTCCTGCGTTTCGGTCTGCCGCCCGAGGATCGCATCCAGCTCCAGGATCTGCCGGTGTTCAACCTGGCGATCTTCCTGGGCTACCTGTTCGTGTCGTTCACCATCGGCGCCTACCTGGCCCTGCGGCTGCTGATCCCGGTGATCCGGTGGCAGCGCCGCGACACTCTGCTGTCCAAGTCGGACCCGGCCATCACCGAGCTGGCCCGCGTACGTGCGCTGAAGATGCCCTTCTATCGCACCCTGATCAGCGTCACGAACTGGTTCCTCGGATCCATCGTGTTCATCGTGGCCAGCTGGCCGGTGGCCAGTAAGTCCGCGCCCGTCGTCCTGGTCGCCACCGCCCTGGGCGCGACCGCGACGGCGATCATCGGCTACCTGCAGTCCGAGCGCGTGTTGCGGCCGGTCGCGGTGGCCGCGCTGCGCGGCGGCGTGCCGGAGAACTTCCGCGCCCCGGGCGTGATCCTGCGTCAGGTGCTGACGTGGGTTCTCTCGACCGGCGTGCCGGTCCTGGCAATCGTGCTGGCCTTGGTGGCCAGCAAGTTCTCGATCCTCACCGCATCGGCCGACCGGCTGACCACCCCGCTGTTGCTGCTGGCCATCGCGGCCTTGGTGATCGGGCTGTCCGGCACCGTGCTGGTGGCGATGTCGATCGCCGACCCGCTGCGGCAGCTGCGCTGGGCGCTCGGCGAGGTGCAGCGCGGAAACTACAACGCCCACATGCAGATCTACGACGCCAGCGAGCTGGGCCTGCTGCAGGCCGGCTTCAACGACATGGTGCGCGAGCTGGCCGAGCGGCAACGCCTTCGTGACCTGTTCGGCCGGTACGTGGGTGAGGACGTCGCGCGCCGCGCCCTGGAGCGCGGCACCGAGCTGGGCGGCCAGGAACGCGACGTAGCTGTGCTGTTCGTGGACCTGGTGGGGTCGACGCATCTGGCCTCGACCATCCCGGCCGGTGACGTGGTGAACCTGCTCAACGAGTTCTTCCGGGTCATCGTCGACACCGTCAACCGGCACGGCGGGTTCGTCAACAAGTTCCAGGGTGACGCAGCGCTGGCCATCTTCGGCGCCCCCATCGAGCATCCCGACGCATCCGGCGGTGCGCTGGCCGCGTCCCGGGAACTGCACGACGAGCTGCTCAGCGTGCTCGGCAGCGACATCGAGTTCGGTATCGGGGTCTCGGCGGGGCGCGCGATCGCCGGCCACATCGGCGCTCAGGCCCGTTTCGAATACACCGTGATCGGCGACCCGGTCAACGAGGCGGCCCGCCTCACCGAACTCGCCAAGCTGGAGGAGGGCCATGTGCTGGCCTCGGCGATCGCGGTCAGCGGCGCACTCGACGCCGAGGCGCTGAGCTGGGACGTCGGCGAGATCGTGGAACTGCGCGGCCGCACGGTGCCGACCCAGCTGGCCCGCCCGATGAACCTGGTGCTGCCCCGCGATCTGGAGCGCCAAACCGAGAGCGACGTCTCCAGCTAGAAGGCTCAGGCCTTCTTGGCGGCGGCCTTCTTCGCCGGGGCCTTCTTGGCAGCGGTTTTCTTGGCGGCAGCCTTCTTCGCCGGAGCCTTCTTCGCGGCCTTCTTCACCGGCCCACGGGCCCGACGATCGGCCAACAGCTCGGAGGCGCGCTCATCGGTGATCGACTGCACGTCATCACCCTTACGCAGGCTGGCATTGGTCTCGCCGTCGGTGACATACGGGCCGAAGCGGCCGTCCTTGATCACCATCGGCTTGCCCGAGGCCGGGTCGGTGCCCAGCTCACGCAGCGGCGGGGCGGCCGCGGCCTGACGCCCACGGCGTTTCGGCTCGGCGTAGATCTTCAGCGCCTCGTCGAGGGTGATGGTGAACATCTGTTCCTCGGTGGCCAGCGAGCGAGAGTCGGTGCCGCGCTTGAGGTATGGGCCGTACCGGCCGTTCTGCGCGGTGATCTCCTCGTTGTTCGACGGGTCGACACCCACCACGCGCGGCAACGACAGCAGCTTGAGCGCGTCGTCGAGTGTCACCGTCTCCAGATCCATTGAGCGCAAGAGCGATCCGGTCCGCGGCTTGGGCCCGGTCGGCTTCTTGCCCTTCTTGGCCGTCGTTCCCGCCTCGGGATCTTCCGGGGGTTCCGGGAGAATCTCGGTGACGTAAGGCCCGAATCGTCCGTCCTTGGCCACGATTTCGTGTCCCGACACCGGATCGACACCCAGCACGCGGCCCTCTTGCGGTGTGGCGAAAAGCTTTTCGGCCAGCTCGAGGGTCAGCTCGTCAGGAGTCAGGTCCTCCTTGAGGTTGGCGCGCTGAGGCTTGAGCTCACCCGGATTGTCCGGATCGGCGATCATGCGCTCCAGGTACGGCCCGTTGCGTCCGACGCGGACCACGATTGCGCGGCCTTCGTCGTCGTCAAAGAGCTTGATGGAGTTGACTTCTCGCGCGTCGATGCCTTCGAGGTTTCCGCCGACGAGGTGCTTGAGGCCACCGGACCGGGCGATCGAGCCCTCGACCCCGTGCTCACCGCCGAAGTAGAAGTTCGACAGCCAGTTGGTGCGCTGCTCCTGACCGTTGGCGATCTCGTCGAGCTCGTCCTCCATGGCCGCGGTGAAGTCGTAGTCCACCAACCGGCCGAAGTGCTGTTCCAGCAGGCCCACGACGGCGAAGGCGACCCAGGACGGCACCAGGGCGCTGCCCTTCTTCTGGACGTAGCCGCGGTCCTGGATGGTCTTGATGATCGAGCTGTAGGTCGACGGGCGGCCGATGCCCAGCTCTTCGAGGGCCTTGATCAGCGACGCCTCGGTGTAGCGGGCCGGCGGGCTGGTCTGGTGGCCGTCGGCGGTCAGATCGGCGGCGTCGACGCGCTGCCCCTGGGTCAGGTTCGGCAGGCGGCTCTCGGCGTCGTCGGACTCACCGCCGGCCAGCTCGTCGATGCTCTCGACGTAGGCCTTGAGGAAGCCGGGGAACGTGATGGTGCGGCCCGACGCGTTGAAGACGACCTGCTCGCCGCCGGCAGCCGTACCGGCGATCCGCAGTGACAGCGTGGTGCCGCGCGCGTCGGCCATCTGCGAGGCCACGGTGCGCTGCCAGATCAGCTCGTAGAGCCGGAACTCGTCGGTGTCCAGCTGCGCGTGCAGCTGGCCGGGGGTCTGGAACACGTCACCGGCGGGGCGGATCGCCTCGTGCGCCTCCTGGGCGTTCTTGACCTTGCGGGTGTACTGCCGCGGCGACGGATGCACGTACTCGGCGCCGTAGAGCTGCTGCGCCTGGTTGCGGGCAGCATCGATCGCGCTGGCCGACAGCGTCGTCGAGTCGGTACGCATGTAGGTGATGTAGCCGTTCTCGTACAGCCGCTGCGCGATGCTCATGGTGCGCTCGGAGGAGAACCGCAGCTTGCGGGCAGCTTCCTGCTGCAGCGTCGACGTCATGAACGGCGCGTAGGGACGACGGGTGTACGGCTTCTGCTCGACGGAGCTGACGGCCAACTGGGCGCCGCGCAGACCGGCGGCCAGCGCCCCGGCACTGGCCTCGTCGAGCACCAGCACCTCGTCGGGCTTCTTCAGTTGCCCCAGCGAGTCGAAGTCACGTCCGGCGGCCACACGGCGGCCGTCGACGGTGTTGAGCTTGGCGGTGAACCGCGGCGGGGTGGCCTGCGGGTCGGAAACGCTGGCGTCCAGCTCGGCGCTGACGTCCCAGTAGCCGGCGCTGCGGAACGCCATGCGCTCCCGCTCGCGCTGCACGATGATGCGCGTGGCCACCGACTGCACCCGGCCTGCCGACAGCTTCGGCGCGACCTTCTTCCACAGCACGGGCGAAACCTCGTAGCCGTAGAGCCGGTCGAGGATGCGGCGGGTTTCCTGCGCGTCGACCAGGGCGATGTCCAGGTCACGCGGGTTTTCCGCGGCTGCGCGGATGGCCGGCTCGGTGATCTCGTGGAACACCATCCGCCGGACCGGCACCTTGGGCTTCAACGTCTCCAGCAGATGCCAGGCGATCGCCTCACCCTCGCGGTCACCGTCCGTGGCGAGGTAGAGCTCGTCGACACCCTTGAGCAGGTCTTTGAGCTCGGTGACGGTGCCCTTCTTGTCCGGGCTGACGATGTAGAGCGGCTCGAAGTTGTCGTCGACATTAACCCCGAGGCGGGCCCACGGCTCGGATTTGTACTTGGCGGGCACGTCAGCGGCATTGCGCGGCAGGTCACGAATATGACCGCGGGAGGATTCGACCACATAATTGGAGCCCAGGTAGCCAGCTATCTTGCGCGCTTTTGTCGGCGACTCGACAATCACGAGTCGCCGGACATTTCCCTTGCTACCGCTGCCGCTATCGCCAGCCAACTGTGCCTACGCTCCACTTCTATAGTTGCCGCGCCACGCCCGGCAACTGACAATTTCGCATTACGCGCGAGCCTACGCAAACCGGCTCTCCGTGTGTCCACCATTAAATACGGGGCCAATGCGCCAACGCCGCGGCGTCCCCGGGTGGTTCCCCGACGTTCTCTACCAGGCGGGACAGGCGTCGCCGCCCACTGATCCGCAGGGCCGGATGCGATCCGCGGGTTCCGATCAATGTCGGGGCGATCCCGACCCGCATCATGGCCGCGGCCAGCACCGGGTGGGTGTCGGGGGCATGCGGGTCCAGCCCGAGCAGATAGCGGTCGTCGGCCTCCGGCGTGCCTGCCGCCAGTGTCCAGGCCCGGAGCTCGCGGGCGCCGGGCAGCCAGCCGGCCGGCACCGTCTTCACCGCGCCCCTGGTCCACTCACCCGCGATCAGCATCAACTGCGGGTCCAGCGCGGTGCGGACCAGTGGGTTGTTCTCGTCGGTCCGCGAAATCTCAGGCACCAGCCCGACCTCACTGATCATCTGGGCCAGCCCTTGGGCGCGCCACAGCTCGTCGACGACGACCGAGATCCGGGCCGCCTGCCGGTCGCCGTTGCCCGCCAGCACCACCTGTCCCGGCCCAGCGAGCATCCCGGTCAGGTCGGCCACCGCAGGCGGCACCGACTCAGCCGAGAAGAAGGACAGCTGGCTCACGAATCGACACTAGGCCAGCGCGGGCCGCAAAAACGAGAACACCCCCGTGGTGTCCGGTCTGGACTCACACGGGGGTGTCTCGTTGGGTTTGTTTGGCTCAGATGGCCCGAACACCCGTGGCCTGCGGCCCCTTGGGGCTCTGGCCAACCTCGAACTCAACCTTCTGGTTCTCCTCCAGGGTGCGGAATCCGCTGCCCTGAATTTCCGTGTAGTGGACAAACACGTCGGCAGAGCCGTCCTCCGGAGCAATGAAGCCGAAGCCCTTTTCCGCGTTGAACCACTTCACAGTTCCCTGTGGCATCTTTTGTTCTTTCCTTCTCTTTCAACCGGGTGCGGTCCACCGACTTCCGATGTACCGGGCCCGTTCCGACCGCCATCCTTCGTGGAGTCGCCCGGAACTGACCCGACCTACAACCCTCGCAGGAACCGCGATCGCAACGACGATCCTGCGAGTGCGAGTACAAACACAGAAGCTGCGACCGTGATCAGTCAACCATGTTCGGGTCGGCTGCGACAGTCTTGGCGTGCGGCGCGTGGTGAACAATTCGTTTACAAATCCGGGCCGACGTCGGCGGGGTAGATCGCAGGAGGAAGAACAGTGCTGGACCAGGGGTCAGATTTCGGCCGTGAGCTGCTCGCTTGCGCTGTCGATGGCACCCCGGCCGGCGAAGATCCGCTACGCCATGTTGCGGATATACCGCCCCGACACGGCAAACCGAATGAGTGGCCGCAATGGGCCCATCCGGAGGTCGTGCAGGCGTTGCGGGACCGCGGAATCACCGCCCCGTGGTCGCATCAACTCGCCGCCGCCGAGTTGGCCCATTCCGGTCGGCACGTGGTGGTGTCCACCGGCACCGCGTCGGGCAAATCTCTGGCCTATCAGCTGCCGATCCTGTCGGCACTGGCCGACGATCCGCGGGCGCGAGTGCTCTACCTGTCCCCGACGAAGGCGCTCGGACACGACCAGCTGCGCACCGCACAGAATCTGTCCGAGACCGTGGCCGCACTGCGCGACGTCGCGCCCGCACCGTATGACGGCGACAGCGCCACCGAAGTGCGCCGGTTCGCCCGGGAGCGGTCGCGGTGGATTTTCTCCAACCCGGACATGATCCATCTGTCGCTGCTGCGCAACCATGCCCGCTGGGCCGTGTTCCTGCGCCACCTCAAGTTCATCGTCGTCGACGAATGCCATTACTACCGGGGCATTTTCGGTTCGAACGTGGCCATGGTGCTGCGGCGGCTGCTCCGGTTGTGTGAGCGCTACTCTCCTGAAGGTTCGGGGCCGACGGTGATCTTCGCCAGCGCCACCACAGCCTCACCGGCCGAGACCGCCGCCGAACTGATCGGGCAGACGGTCGCCGAGGTGACCGAGGACGGTTCTCCTCAGGGTGCCCGCACGATCGCGCTGTGGGAGCCGGCCCTGCTCGACGACCTCACCGGTGAGAACGGCGCGCCGGTGCGGCGGTCGGCAGGCGCCGAGGCCGCACGGGTGATGGCCGACCTGATGACCGAGGGCGCGCGCACCCTGACGTTCGTCCGCTCCCGGCGCGGAGCCGAGCTCACGGCGCTGGGAACCCGGGCCCGGTTGGAGGACACCGCACCTGAGCTGGCTGACAAGGTGGCCTCCTACCGTGCCGGTTATTTGTCCGAGGACCGCCGTGAACTGGAGAACGCGCTCTCCGACGGACGGCTGCGCGGGCTGGCGACCACGAACGCCCTGGAGCTCGGCATCGACATCGCCGGGCTGGATGCGGTGGTGATGGCCGGGTTTCCCGGCACCGTCACCTCGTTCTGGCAGCAGGCCGGCCGGTCCGGCCGGCGTGGGCAAGGCGCGCTGATCGTGTTGATCGCCCGCGACGATCCGCTGGACACCTACCTCGTGCACCACCCGGCGGCGCTGCTGGACAAGCCGATCGAGCGGGTGGTGATCGATCCGACCAATCCGCACGTGCTCGGTCCGCAATTGCTCTGCGCCGCCGCCGAATTGCCCCTGACCGAGGCCGAGGTCCGACTGTGGAACGCCGAGGCGGTGGCCGGGACCCTGGTCGACGACGGCTTGCTGCGAAAGCGTCCGGGCGGCTACTTCCCCGCGCCCGGGGTGGATCCACACCCGGCCGTCGACATCCGCGGCTCCAGCGGCGGCCAGATCGCGATCCTGGAGGCCGACACCGGCCGGATGCTGGGCAGCACCGGCGCCGGCCAGGCGCCGGCCGCGCTGCATCCCGGCGCGGTGTATCTGCATCAGGGCGAGACCTATCTGGTGGACTCGCTGTCCTTCGAGGACGGTGTGGCGTTCGTGTACGCGGCTGACCCCGGCTACACCACCTTCGCCAGGGAGCTGACCGACATCTCGGTCACCGGTCCCGGCGAACGCAAGACGTTCGGTCCGGTGACCGTCGGGCTGGTTCCGGTGTCGGTCACCAACACCGTCGTCGGCTACCTGCGCCGGCGGATGGACGGCGAGGTCATCGATTTCGTGGAGCTTGACATGCCGCCGAGCACCCTGGACACCATGGCGGTGATGTGCACCATCACCCCGGAGGCATTGCAGGACAGTGGCATTGACCCGCTCGCCGTACCGGGCAGCTTGCACGCCGCCGAACACGCGTCGATCGGGCTGTTGCCGTTGGTGGCCAGCTGCGACCGGGGCGACATCGGTGGGGTATCGACGGCCGTGGGGCCGGTGGACGGGCTGCCGTCGATCTTCGTCTACGACGGCTATCCGGGCGGTGCGGGCTTCGCCGACCGCGGATTCCGTAGGTTGAGTACGTGGTGGGGCGCGACGGCCGACGCGATCGAGGCCTGCGAGTGCCCGCAGGGTTGCCCCTCGTGCGTGCAGTCACCGAAGTGCGGCAACGGCAACGACCCGTTGGACAAAACGGGCGCAGTGAAAGTGCTCCGCCTGGTGCTCGGCGCGCTGAGTACTTCCTCAGCGTGATCCCCCGACCGCGTTGACGGCCGACCCCTCGACGGCCGACTACACGGATCGACAACTACGTGGCTGCATTCGGCCACGCCGAACACACAGACGTTGCGACGAACGGTCGGACAACGCGATCCGTTCCCAATCCCGGAGGCCGGGCGCAGTGGCAAATTACGTGAACTCACTCATGTTTGCAACCCGGCAGACGCTACTTCCGAAAACCCGCGACCGGAATCCGCAGTTGTCCGCTGCGGATTCCGTCGCCATCAGAGGCGAGAGCGGCCACGACCCCGCCGGTAAAATGCCCCGCATGACCCACGACTGGCTGCTCGTGGAGACACTGGGTAGCGAGCCTGTTGTGGTCGCACGAGGTCTGCAAACGAAGAACCTCGTCCCGATCAGTGTGTTTCTGCGCCGAAATCCGCACCTGATGGCGATCCAGAGCGCCATCAGGGAAACCGTGCAGGCCGGCCAAGGGCTCAGCAGCATCACCCCCAAGAATGACCGCGTGATCCGCACCGAGGTGGTTCGGATGTCCGACGGAAACATCCACGGAGTGCATGTCTGGATCGGGCCGGCCGATGCCGAGCCGCCGGAACGACCCGTTCCCGGTCCGCTGGTGTGGGACCTGACGAGGGGCGTGGCAACCGATACCGCCGAATCGCTGCACAACAGCGGCATGAACCCGGAGACCGAAGCCACCCACGACCGGACGTTCGCCGATGACCTGCCCGCCAGAGATCTCAACGGCAGTGAGGCCAAAGTGCTGGCCATGACGATCAAGCCCGTGGTGGGCAACACGTTGTGCACCACCTGGGATGTCACCGACCACCAAGGCGACCTCATCACCGTGGGATTCGTGGCCCGGGTCATGCTGGAACCCCACGAGGACGGCTCCGACCGGCTGATCTGCCGGGCGATGAACTGGCGCAGCGAGCGCGAGAAACCCGCGGTGCGCCCCGACAACTTGGCCCAACGCATCCTCGACGGGCTGGCCCAACCCGGCGTGCACCGGGCCCTGGTCGGCCTCGACGACTGGAAACTGCTGAAGTGGCTCGACGAGCCCGCACCGTTCTTCGACTGGCGTCACCGCGACGGCGGGCCGGCCCGCATCCACCCGGCCGACGCCCGGCACATGGCCCGCATGACCACGGATTTCACCGACGGAGTCACCACCGCGGTGCTGCGGATGCGCGCCGAGGACGGCGGCTGGCGCCCGGTGCACATGACGATCAACCGCATCGAACTCGACGAGGACACCTTCGCGGGCCTGATCGCGCTTCGGCTGCCGACCGACGACGAGATCGCCGCCGCCGATCTCGACGAACTCGACTAGGCCACGAAGTCAACCGGTCCCGCGCGCGCAACCGCCCGGGCCGGACCGACTCCCCAGCGACCGAGCCGCACCGGTGTCGCGACCTCGAGCACCACGTCGAGCCCGTCGACGCGGCAGTCGGCGATGACCGAGCGCATCCGGGCCGCGATCTGGGTGGCCTGCCGGCACGCCGCGTCCGGGCCGGACACCACGGCCCCGGCAGCGCCCAGCGCGGCGAGATCCGCGGCGGCCTGGGCACGGTGCCGCGCGGTTACCGCAGCACCCAGGTAGGCGCCGCCGGCCGCGAAGGCGATCAGCATCGCGATCATCGCCGCGGACAGCAGGGTGGCCGATCCCCGCTCACCCGACGCCGGGTTCGGCGGCCGCTGCCGCCTCGGCGGATACCGTGAACCCCGGTAGTACCGTGGCGGCGCTGACCCGCGCGACCACCAAACCGCCGTCCTGACCGACGTGCACGACCGCACCCGGCGGCCCTCGCCGCGAGCCGCCAGGCGCGCGGCTTCCCGGGCCGCGTCGATACAGCGCACCTGCATGCCCACCGCGCTGAGGCCACCGACGCACAGCGCCAAGACGGCCACCAATGACGCGATCGCGAACGCGGCCTCGACAGTGACCGCACCCCGGTCATCTAGACGTTGGTGTTCAAAGCCCGGCTGATGATGTTGGTCAGCGCACTCACGATCGAATCGCCGGTGACCACGGTGTAGAGGATCGCCCCGAACGCCGCCGCGGCGATGGTCCCGATTGCGTACTCGACGGTGGACATGCCTGACTCGTCGAGCAACAACAACGTCGCCTTGGCGTTCGCCCGCCGAATCATGTTTCTTCCCATGACTTTTCCTCCCTTTGCGATGTGTATTCACAACAAACCGGAACCCAGCACGTCAGTGGCCAGGCCGGCGACCACAGGTATGACGCCCAGGCAGAGAAACGCCGGCAGGTAGCAGAGTCCCAGCGGACCGGCTACCAGCACCGAGGCCCGCTCTGCCACCGCGTCGGCCGAGGTGGCCGCGTCGTGCCGGGTCTGCACGGCCAACTCGGCGACGCCGTCGGCCAGGGCACTTCCCGAGGCGGCCGAGCGACGGGCCAGTCGCAGTAGCGCCTCGGCGTTCTTATCCTGGGCTGCAGTGGTATTGGCCGCCGCCCAGGCTCTCACCGGATCCGCCCCGAGTGCCAGGAGTTCAGCCGCACGGCGGAGCAGCGGCGCCAGCGACGCGGGAGCCGACGGGGCGACGGCGGCAGCCGCCGTCGATACCGCCATCCCGGCGGACAGACAAGCAGCGAACAGGTCGAACGTCGACGCAGCGGCGAGCGGGTCGTCGGCCCGTCCCGGTGAGCGGCTTACCGACGCCGCCGGCGGGGGCGCAGCGCGGGTCCGCACGCGGGCCGGATCCGCTCCGACCAGGAGGGCAAACGCGAGAAGCACCGCAGCCCAGCTCATTTCAGCGCCCATTCGGTGATCCGGTCAGACCACATCAGGCCGGCGCAGGCCAGTAGAACTCCGATCACCAGCAGCCACCCGCCCACGCCGGCGCCGCACAAGAACGCCAGCGGCCGTGCACCGATCAATTGGCCCAGCGCTATCCCGGCCACCGGCAGGCCGGCGAGGACCGCCGCGGTTGCCCGCGGCCCTGCCATCGCCGCTTCGACATGTGCGGAAAAGCGTTCGCGCTCAACGATGTCGCGCTGGGCGGTGCGCATCAGGGTCGCGATCGACAGTCCGTACGCGTGGGCCAGGCACCAACACGCGGCGAGCCGTTCCCAGTGCATCGGCAGTTGGGACGCTGCCGCAGCATCCTCCAAGCCGGCCGCCACATCGGCACCCAGGCGCGCCCGCGCGGCGACCGCGGACATGCCCGCGTGGACCGGCCCGGACACCTCGCCGGCCGCGGTGCCGAAGGCGGTGACCGGATGCACCCCGGTGCGCAGCTCACCGACCAACACGTCCAGCGCGGCCTGCAGCGCCGCGGATTCCTGTTGCCGCTGCCTCCGGGCAGCGCGACGCCTGCGCCGGATCGCCACCGTGCCGGCAACCACCGCAGTGGCCAACGCGACTGGCACCGGCACCAGCCAGACCAGAACGGCGCCGAGTATCACCACCACCCGTGCAACAGGCACCCGGCGCGGGCCCGGTGTATCCATCCGCCGCAGCGCGACCGTTCGTCGGGGTGTGGCCGGCCACAGCAGGAGCGCCGCTGCCAACGCCAGTGCGCTCACCGTCACGGCGAGCCCCGCCGTTGCACAAGGGCATTGAGAGTCTCTGCACCACAACCCAAACCGGTATCGGCATGCCACGCCGTCACCACCTCGAGGTCACCGCGCGTAGCGCGGTGCAAGACCGCGATCTCGGCGAGCCTGCGCCGCCCGGCGTTGTCCCGTCCGACGTGCAGCAGGACCTGCGCTGGTTATCAGTAGTTAACTACACAATGTGGGCGCACAATGCGTGTTGAACTGCGTATTTATCGTCGGGTACATGTACTCTAAGAGTGTGCGTAGCAATATCAACCCTCTCGCCACGCCGATGCGGCGTGTTGCTTGCGCTCTCTGTTTTTGTGTGCGAAATTCGCCGTGTGAACCTACAAGAGCGGTTGCGCAAGGCGGTGTCGGATCATGGGCCGTCGTTGGCGACTCTGCGTTACGACTTGGAGGTGGTGATCCCCAAGGTTGGCCAGATGTGGCAGCCGTTGTTCGAGGATCCGTTGGATATTCATGGTCAGGCGTTTTGTACGTGTGTGCGCCAGATGGTGTTGAGGATGCGCGAGCTTCGCAAGCCGATCCCTGGGGACACGTTGTTGACTTCTCGTGGCAGTGGGTTGTCGGTGCAGATCGCCGATTCGCGGGGGATGGATTTTCGTGCGCGACGGTGGCCGTCGAAGGTGTTGCACGGGGAGCGAGTTCGGGTGGTGACGCATCCGACGGGCGGCGATCTTCGGGTGCTGCGGCCGCCGAAGGCTCAGGTCGACGAGCAGATGTTGTTGGACGAGGACGAGCCGGCGCAGTTGTTTCCGTCGCCGATTGTGACTCCGGCCGGTACACCGGATATCTTCGCCCTGTGGTGGCCGACCGACGATGGGTGGGGATTGTCGGAGGCGGTGTTGGCGTTCGTGGTGGATGTGGACAATGCGTCGCGGGTGCAGATTTTGGCAACCGAGCCGCTGCCTCCAGTCACCGACTCTCCGCTGGTGACTCCGTCGGCGCAGGGTCAGGGGCCCAGGGACGACTTCGGCGAGTACGAGCCGCCGGCGCTGGGGACGGGCGAGGATCCCGAGGAGCCGGCTTAAGGGGTCGTGGTGTCGGGGGTCGATGCGAATGTCGGCGGGTGGCTGTTGAATCGAGGTCGCAATGACGACGACCGTGGACGTGTATGGGTTGCGGGTCAACCAGGCCCGGGTCATGCGCGCGATGACTGCCACTGCGGTGATGGAAGCGTTGGGCTGGAAGCATTCTCGGCTGAACCGGTTGGAGAAGTCGACCACGACGGCGTTGCCGATCAAGGATTTCGACCGGCTGGTGGCGGTGTTGCGGTTCCCGGCGAAATTTTTCACCACCGCTCCGACGTCGCGGGTGCACCAGTCGGATCTGTTGTTCCGTGCGCCGCGGTCGATCACGGCGACCGAGCGGGAGTATTTGGCGCAGTTCGCGGCATTGGCTGGGGAGTTTCTCGACGAGCTCAATGGCCGCACTCAGTTACCTGCGGTGAAGTTGCCGATACTTCCGATCGACACCGCAGTGACCCAGGCCGCTGCGGCGGTGCGTGCCAGTTGGGGGTTGGAGCACGATCAGCCGATCGAGTACCTGACGCATGAGATCGAGCGCAGCGGTGTGGTGGTCGTGGTGCGCCGCTTGCTGACCTCCTCGTCACGGCGGATCCTGGGTGACGGGGATTCCACCGGCAAGATCGACAAGCATTTGGGTTATTCGGTGCGTGTCGGGGAGTTCAATACCCGGCCGTTGATCGTTGTGCGGCAATCGAATTCGTGGGAACGGACCCGCTGGACGCTGGCTCATGAGGTGGGTCATCTGGTGTTGCATGCCTCGGGCAGCGTCACCGAGGCCTGCGAGGAGCAGGCGTCGCAGTTCGCCTCGGAGTTGTTGGCGCCGGCGGCGGTGCTGGCCAAGGACGTGTCGCGGGCTCCGTCGCTGGCGGAGTTGTTGCCGGTGAAAGCAAAGTGGGGTGTGTCGCTGGGGGCGTTGATCAAGCATCTGCATACCTCGCAGTTGTTGACTGGGGCGCGGTTTGAGGCGTTGCGCCGCCAGCTCTACACCCGGGTCAATCCGGATACCGATACGACGTGGGGTCGGGTGGAGCCGGGCTGGAATGACCGTGAGGTGGAGCGGCCACGATTGATCAGCAAGTGGCTGGAGATGGCGTTTTCGGCGCGTTCGGCGGCGATGCTGGCCCCCTATGACTTGGTGTGGCCGCAGGATCTGCTGGAGGACTTCATGGCCGGGCAGCGGGCCGCCCCGGGCGCGGCGGCGGTGCGGGTGGCCGCCGGCAGCGGCAGAGCGACGGTCGGACCCGGGTCATCGGCGCCCAGTACGGGCAGCAATGTGATTCCGTTGCGGCAGCGAAGCCGGCGCGGCTAGAACACAAGGGGGGCCGGTGGCGCGAGTGCAGCGGGTGATCTTTGCCGACCAGCCTGTCACCTACACGGTCGTTGGCGCCGATCATCTGCCGGTGGCCCCGGCTGCGGAGTATCTGAGGTTTCTGCGTGAGGGGGGCGCGTCCCCGCACACGGTGCGTGGCTACGCCGCGGGGTTGGCGCGGTGGTTCACGATGCTCGAGCACACCGGCCATCGCTGGGATGACTTCCCCACCACCCTGTTCGGGCAGTACTTGCAGTATCTGCGGACTGGGGATCTGCCCGGGACACCGCGCCTGGGTGCCCCCGAGACCAAGATGGTGACCAGTTCTTTGCAGCCGCGGGCGGCTGCGGTGTTGTCGATGTATCGCTATCACGCTGATGCCGGCACCACCGAGGTGCCTTATCGGCGTTTGGTCACTCAGCGGGGCAGCTGGCGGCGCCACAACCGCTACGTCGGGTTCCTCGACGGCGTCGGGCCCCACCGCGACGGCGAGCACCCGATCTACCCGGTGCGCACCCCGCGGCGATCGGCTACCCCTGTCTTGTCGCCTGCCCAGGTGGCCACGATCCTCGATGGCTGCTCGGTGCAGCGCGACGGGGACTGGACCGGCGGGGCCGCCGCGGTGCGCAACCGATTGTTTTTCGCAGTACTGGCCGAAACGGGAATGCGTCTGGGCGAGGCCTTATCACTGCGGCACAACGATTTTCATATCGGCGCCGGTGCGACCCCGTGGATCGACATTGTGGAGCGCCAAGATCATCCCCATGGTGCTCGGGTCAAGACCGGGCCGCGGCGGATCTATGTCGGTGATGACCTGGAGGCACTGTATTCAGAGTATGTGTGGCAGTTGGTCGCGATGAACGCCGACCAGGTGGTCGATGATCTGTCGAATCATTTCGTGTTCGTCAATCTGCAACGGGGACCGCGTTTTTCGCCGATGCGCCAGGAGAACATCTACGAGAAGGTGCGCGGGCTGCGCACAGCGCATCGGAGTCTGCCGCCGGATTGGTCACCGCACTGGCTGCGCCACACTCACGCCACCGCGTTGCTGCTGGCGGGGGTGCCTGAGCATGTGGTGATGCGGCGTCTGGGCCACGCCGATGTGCAGACCACTCTGTCCACCTACGGCTGGGTCACCCAGGACGCGGCGATGCGTTCACTGGCCGAGTGGAAAAACTATGTCGCCGGATGGAAAGGACTTCACGATGGCCAGCAATGAGGGCCGCCTGACCACACCGGTAGGCGACCTCGGTGCGGTGGCGTGGCAGGCGCAGTGGGCCCAGGTACCCGCCGAATGGCGCCGCCCGGCCTATCAGGTGCATCTGCCCCCGGCAGATCGGGTGTTCCTGTCCCGCAAGAACGATCTGCCGCCCGCTGCGACCGCTGGGGTGTACGACTTCACCCCGCAGGCCACACCGGCGCGGTTCGCCGACGAGATCGCCTGGTGGGTGTGGGTGTGCTACCACGAGGGGCTGCGCAAGATCGAGCATTCCCTGCTGCGCTGGGCCACCCAGGCCATCAGCGCCGCCGCGGCCGAGTACCGCAGTGCGCACGGCCGCCACCCGGTGAGCATCACCGACCTGGCGGTCAACGACATGGTGCGCCACGCGGTCGTGGTGTTCGAGCGGCGCAATGCGCGGCTGCCCGCCGGCGGCACACGCCGCAATATTGTGGGCCTGATCGAGCATCTGCACCTGTTTGTGTCGGTGCGGGCCAGCGCCATCGACTGGTGGGCCTATGACACCTGGGATCTGCGGGCCGATCCACGGATCCCGCAACGCGAACACGAACCGTGCCACGAGAAGACGGTGCGCATCGGCGCGATCGAACCAGCGTGGCTGCGCGAAGGGGTGCGGTTTTGGCTGCGCACCTGCCTGGATGCGGAGTTGCTGCGCTGGTCATCGGCAGTCGATCGTGCCCGCGAGATGGCGCGCCATTTCGGTGAATTCGTGATCGCGCGTGGCTACACCGATCCCGTCTTATCCGATGACCCGGCGCAGCTACGCCTGATTTTCACTACCTACAACGAATACCTGCGCTCCCCAGCCGCGGCTGCCCGACCTGACAAGCCGTTGTCTGCCACGGCGATCGGCGACAGCCAATCTCAGATCCAGAGCTTCTACACGTTCATGCTCGACCATGCACCCGAGGCCGCGGCAGCCACCGGCGATGCGCGTTGGGAGAACCTGTCCGCGGCGCACACCCGGTTGTGGGGGCCGGCGTTTCGCACCCGCCGCGCCCACCGCACCCGGGAATTGACCTGGTACTCCACTGGAGAACTGCAGCAGATGCTGGCCTACCTCGACGTGCTCGCCGCCCAACGGGGCGCCCTGGTGTCGGTGACCCATCCCGATGGCACCGTGTCGCTGATCAAAGGCCTCGGCGACCCCCAGGCCGCCCGGATCTGGCTGCTGCAAGCACTGACTGGGCGGCGGGCCTCAGAAATTCTCATGCTCGATCACCACCCGCTCGAAGCGATCCCCGGCGCGGCGCGGCCCACCGCCACCGATGACCCCGATGTGTTCGTGGCCAAACTGCGCTACCAACAGACCAAAGTCGACGGGGTCATCCCCACCATCCTGGTCGAGCAGGCCGTGGTCAACGTCATCGCCGAGCAACAGCGCTGGCTCGCCGACACCCACCCCAGCCTCACCCCGAAATACCTGTTCATCGCGGTCAAACAAAACCTGGCCGGGCGCCGGCCCCGCCCGTATGCAACGTATCGGGCCTCCCTGGACAAGCTCGATGCCATCCATGGTCTCAGCGATGCTGCGGGAAACCCGTTGCGGTTCACCCAAACGCATCGGCTGCGCCACACCCGGGCCACCGAACTGCTCAACGACGGCGTGCCGATCCACGTCGTCCAGCGCTACCTGGGCCACAAGAGCCCCGAGATGACCATGCGTTATGCCGCGACACTGGCCGCGACCGCCGAAGCGGAGTTCCTCAAACACAAGAAGATCGGCGCTCACGGCACCGACATCGGAATCAGCCCGTCTGACATGTTGGACATGACCCAGCTCTCAGTGCGCACCGACCGGGTCTTGCCCAACGGGGTGTGCCTGCTGCCGCCACTGAAAACCTGCGACAAGGGCAACGCCTGTCTGTCGTGCGGGCATTTCGCCACCGACGCCACCCACCTCGACGAACTCAAAGATCAGCACGCCAAGACCACGGCGCTGGTCGAGATCAGACGTCAGCAGTACCGCCAGCGCACCGGCCGCGAACTCACCGATGACAACGTATGGGTCGCCCAACGCCTGCGCGAATTGCATTCCCTGCAAGCCATCCTGGACCGCCTGACCGCAGATCAACGCACCCATCAGGAGGCGATCGCCGGGGCCGGGACGGCCAACCGCATCCCGCTGCAACCTGTGGCCACCCGCGGTGCGCACGATTCAGCACTGCGCAAAGCCGATCCTCACACACCCGCATGACCGTCACCCCCGCCTCCCTCACCGCCCTTGAGGCCAGCGCCCGCAAACGCAGCGCCGACGTCGAGGCCCGTATCGATCGGGCCCTGAAGAAGATGCGCAAGCAGGGCCTCGACATCAACGTCAGCAGCCTGGCCCGCCACGCCGGAGTGTCACGCAGCGTCATCCACCGCCGCCCCCAACTGCGAGAACAGATCCGCACCACCCAGCCGCTGGCCGCCGCCCCCGATCCACCGCCACCACCGGCTACCGACACCGAGAGCAGCATCATCACCGCGCTACGGACCCGCCTGAAGGCACGAGACGCCCAGATCGCCGACCTGAAAGCCCAACTGCGCGAACGCGACCACATCATCGCGACCCTGCACGGGCAACTGGCCGGCAAACCCCACCCGGACACCAACTCCTAGCTGGCTGGTTGTGCGGGTCGCTGCGTGGTTTGCGCGGTGATGAAGTCGTCGACGATGCGGGTGCAGTCGTGGTGGCCGATGGCGCGTAGGCCGGTCATTCTGGCGAAGACCAGGGGGCCGACCAGTTGGCACAGTGCCAGTTCGATGTCGAGTTCGCCGAGTTGGTCGAAGGTTTCGGGGCTGTGCAGGATTTCGTCGAAAGGCCGCCGGTACTGCTCGATCACCCGGGTGCGCAGCATGCTGGCGGTGGCGTGTTGGCCGGTATCGCTGTCGCTGTCGTGCGTTTCGGTGGGGCCCAACGCGGCCCAGGCCAAGGTGGTGACGTGCAGCGGCGCTTCGGCGAACAGGTCGGCTTGGCGCGAGAGCAGTTCGATGAGCCGCTCACGCAGGGTGCCGCTGGTCGGGGCGGGCGGGATGACTTGGGGCAGAAGGCGTTCGAAGGTGGCCGCGAGCAGTTGTGAGGAACTGTTGAAGTGGCGGTAGAGGGTGGTGCGGGCGACCTTGGAGGCTTTAGTGACCGCGTCGATGGTGACGGCTTCGATCCCACCGGTTTTGAGCAGGTTGGCCGCGGCGTCGAGCAGTCGGGTGCGCGATCGGGTGCGGCGCGGGTCGACGTCGTCCTCGTCGTCGGGTGCCGCCGCGGGTTCTGTCCCCACCTGACCTCCTGGTGTTCCGATCGCCGGTGCGTTGCCCCCGCTCTCCCGGTTATGGTACCGATAGTAGCGCAGCGAAACTGCTAGTACCGGCGGTCCCGGGTCGGGACGCGGTGGCGGGGCTGCCCGGGTGTGAGGAGGCCGTGATGGGTGCTGATCAGCCGCAGCGGTTGCCGTCACACACGCCGACCTGCATGGGCTGCGGGCCGGACAATCCGCACGGTTTGCAGCTGGAGGTGTTTCGGTGCGGCGATGAGGTGTTCGCTGATCTGGTGTTCGATGAGCGTCATATCGGTGCGCCGGGGCTCGCACACGGTGGCGCGATCGCCGCGGCCTGTGATGACGTGCTGGGGTTTTCGTTGTGGATCGCGGCCACCCCGGCGGTGACGCGCCGTTTGACGGTGGACTATCTGCAGCCGGTGCCGTTGGGATGTACGCATCGGCTGACCGCGCGGATCGCCACCCGCGAGGGCCGGGCGTTGCATGTGGACGGGGTGGGGGTCGGCGTGGACGGTGTCACCCGGTTCACCGCCTCGGCGGTGTTCATCACGGTGGATGCGGCCCATTTCGCCGCCCACGGTGACATCAGCGGTTTCGGGGAGTTGTTCGCCGAGCTGGCCCGCTACGGTGGCGCCGGCCCCGACGCGGGGTCGCGGTGCCCCGGGACCGGGTGCGGCGCCCGCGCCGGCCGGCGGCCTCGGTGTGGGCGCGTCGCGAGGCGATCCTGGATGCCGCGTGGACGGTGGCCTCAGCACACGGTTTTGACGGTGTGCAGATGCGTGCGGTGGCCGCGCAGGCCGGCATTGCCGCCAGCTCGCTGTATCGGCATTTCCGATCCAAAAGCCATCTGCTGGTGACGGTGCTGGCCCGCGAATTCGAACGTCTCGACACCGAATTCGTCTGGAGTACCGGTGAACTGGCGCCGCAGGCCCGGCTGGGGCGGTTGACCACCCACCTGCACACAGCCTGGCAGGCCAACCCGCACCTGACCGAGGCGATGGTGCGTGCGTTCGTCGTGGCCGACACCGAGGCCACCAGCGCGATCGAGCACGCTGTCGCGGTGATCGAGGACATGCTGGCCCGCGCCCTGGGCGGGCCCACACCCAGCGCACATGACCGGGACGTGGCCAGCCTGATCGCCGACGTGTGGCTGGCCAACCTGATCGCCGTCATCGGCGGCCGGATCGATGCGGACCTGGCCCGCGAACGCATCGACCGCACAACCCGACAGCTGGTGCACGGCACCCACACCACCACTTAGCGATACTAGTAGTATCGCTGCGCTACTCCCAGTACCATAAAGCGACACAACGACGTGTCGAAGGGAGCCGGGCATGCATACCCCCTGGATCGAGCGGTGCACCGTTCAGCGTGTCTCGTTGCGCGACGGATTGGTGCTCGACCTCGACGATTACAACGAATTGGTGATCGCCACCCCGATCCGGCTGACCCTGCCGCCGATCGGATCGTCTTATCCCGAAGAGCAGGTCCTCATCGACCCGGGCAACGTCTCGGTCCAGCAGCGTCCGTTGCTGGACCTGGCCGGCGCGGTGTGCACGGGGGCGTGGTGCGACGAGGGCGGCGGGTTGCACCTGGGTTTTTCCCGCGGGCATCGCATCGATGTCGCCCCCCAGGAGGCCGCGACCTCCTGGGAGCTCTACGGCAAACGCCACGGCTACATGGCATGCCTGCCCCGCGGGCGGGTGCGGGTGGTGCGCCACGACCTGCCCGACGACGAATCTGAGGACACCGCAAGTTAATTCACCCCCCACCGCGCCCAGCCGCAACCATGGCCCGAAAGGTCGGCGCGGCCCTTCCGATCCTCGTGTGGGACTATTAGTATCGTAGCGATACCGATAGTTTCGTTTCTTGGGAGGCGTGGGGATGGGCGATCGAACCGGAGATGCTGGGCCTTCCCGTGGCCGGCGCGGCGTCGATCTGTCCGGATCTTCGGAATACAGCGCCCGGTTGGGTCGGCTCGCGGCGTTCACGGTGGGCCACAAGGCATTGGTGATCGGTGGATGGATCGCGGCCGCGGTGGTGCTGGCGCTGCTGTTCCCGCAGCTGGAGACGGTGGTGCGCCAACAGTCGGTCGATCTGATCCCGCGTGATGTGCCCTCGTTTCAGACCGTGGACCGCATGAGTGAGGCGTTCGGTGAGCAGGGCTCCAAGACGATGCTGTTCGTCGCGATGCAAGACCCGGCCGGTCTGACCCCCGATAATCAGCTGCGCTATCAGGATCTGGTGGGGCGGTTGCGCGCCGATCACGACCATGTCCTGCTGGTCCAGGATCTGCTGGCCGACCCGGTCACCAGAACCCAGGCGGTCAGCGGTGACGGCAAGGCCTGGTATCTGCCGGTCGGGGTGGCCGGCACGCTCGGTGATCCCACCGCGGCCGAATCCGTGCAAGCCGTGCGCGATCTCACCGACACGGCATTCGCCAACACGTCCACCACGGCCTATGTGACAGGGCCACCGGCCACGTTCGCCGATCAGATCGCCTCAGCCGAGCACGACCTGGTGTTCATTTCGATCGCCACCGCCGGGCTGATCGCGCTGATCCTGCTGATCGTGTACCGGTCGGTGTTCACCGCGCTGCTGCCGCTGCTGGTGATCGGGATCAGCCTGGCCGTCGGGCGTGGGGTGCTCTCTGCCCTGGGGGAAATCGGCATGCCGGTCTCGCAGTTCACCGTGGCGTTCATGACCGCGATCCTGCTCGGCGCCGGCACCGACTACACCGTGTTTCTGATCAGCCGCTACCACGAACAACGCCGCGCCCAGGTGCCCGCCGAGCAGGCGGTCATCGCGGCCACCGCCAGCATCGGCCGAGTCATCCTGGCCTCGGCGGGCACCGTGGCCCTGGCCTTTCTGGCCATGGTGTTCGCCACCTTGAGTGTGTTCGCCGGCCTCGGTCCGGCCTGCGCGGTCGCCGTGGCAGTCGGATTCGCCGCCACCGTGACCCTGCTGCCGCCGGTGCTGGCGCTGGCGGCCACCCGCGGCATCGGCGAACCCAAACCCGACCGCACCCGCCGCTACTGGAACAGCGTGGCCGTGGCCGTGGTGCGTCGCCCGGTGCCGCTGCTGGTCATCAGCCTGACCATCCTGGTGGCACTGTCAGCGGCCGCGGCGACCATGACCATCAGCTACGACGACCGCCAAGGACAACCCCCCACCACCGCCAGCAACCAGGGCTATCAGCTGCTGGACCGCCATTTCCCCAAAGACGTCGTCATCACCGAATTCCTCGTCGTGGAAAACCCGACCGACATGCGCACCGGCAAAGGCCTGGCCGACCTCGACGAGATGGCCTCACGCATCGCCCAAATCCCGGCCGTGACACGTGTTTCCGGGATCACCCGACCGGCCGGGCAACGCCTCGACCAAGCCCAACTGTCCTGGCAGAACGGACAAATCGGCGACAAGATGGCCGACTCGGTCGCCCAGGGCAACGACCGGCGCACCGACCTGGACAAGCTCACCCACGGCGCCGACCAACTCGCCGACGGCCTGGCCCAACTCGACACCACCGTGCGCACCGCGCTCACCCCCCTGGGCGGTGTACTCACCCAAGCCGGCGCCGCCGGTGAGAACATGCAGCGCTTCGGCCCGCTGCTGCAACAACTCTCAGCCACCGCACCCGAGGTCGACACCGCCATCCAAGCCGGCCCCGGCATCCGACCCCTGGCCGAACGCGCCCAGACCGCCATCGCCGCCCTCGACCCGCTCGTCACCGCACTCAACACCTCACCGTGGTGTATCACCACCCCGCAATGCACCCAGATCCGCGACCAGGTCAGTATCCTGACCACCCTGCGCGACAACGGATTCTTCACCCAACTCGCCACCCTGGGCGACCAGTACAACCCGGCCACCAACGCCACCGTCACCGGCACCCTCACCGAAGTGCAACACACCGTGGCCACCATGAACAACGCCTTCAAAACCCTCGGCAACCCCGAAAACCTGACCGCCAACATCGGCCGACTCCAACACGGCATCAGCCAACTGGCCTCCGGCGCACGCGCCCTGGCCACCGGCGTGCACACCCTGGCCGACAGCAACATCCAAATGCTGTCCGGGATGAGTCAAATCGCGGCCCAACTGCAAAACTCCGCCCGCGCCACCGCCGGATCCGATGCCGCCACCGGCTTCTACCTGCCCCCCGAAGCCTTCGACAACCGCCAATTCGCCGACGTCGCCAAACACTTCCTCTCACCCGACGGCAAAACCGCCCGCTTCGCCATCGACACCAACACCGACCCCTACAGCGGCGAGGCGATGAACCTGGCCCGCCAGATCACCGACGTCGCCAACACCGCACGCCCCAACACCTCCCTGGACCACGCCACCGTCTCGGTCGCCGGATTCCCCGCCGTCAACTCCGACATCCAACGCCTGCTCTCATCCGACTTCACCCAACTGGCCATCGCCACCCTGGTCATTGTCGGACTCATCCTCATCGCCCTGCTACGCGCCCTGATCGCCCCGCTATATCTGCTGGGCACCGTCGTGCTGAACTACCTGGCCTCACTCGGTATCGGAGTCATCGTCTTCCAATGGATCCTCGGCCACCAAATCGCTTGGCCCGTACCACTACTAGCGTTCATCATCCTCGTCGCCGTCGGCGCCGACTACAACATGCTGCTCGTATCCCGACTCCGCGAAGAATCCACCCACAACATCCGCGTCGGCGTGCTGCGCACCGTAGCCACCACCGGCTCAGTCATCACCTCCGCCGGCCTCATCTTCGCAGCCAGCATGTTCGGCCTGATGATCGGATCGGTAGCCATCATGATCCAAACCGGACTCATCATCGGCTGCGGACTACTGCTGGACACCTTCCTCGTACGCACCCTCACCGTCCCAGCCATCGCCACCCTGCTCCGCCAAGCCAGCTGGTGGCCACAACGCCCCACCACACCCACAACACACCCCACACCAACACCACAACCAGCCACCGCCACAACCTGACAGCGCTAAGAAATTTCAACCACAGTCACACGCGGCATTCCCGATTCACACCGATCCGCCAAAACCCGCCCCGCAGAGCGCAGATCATCGAGTACAGCACTACAGATAAGCATGTCGCCCACGGTCGCAAACACCATCCCGATCACCGTCAGCGACAGTCGAGGACACCCGCAACCGACCTACAGATAACACGGCCGCCGCCAGCTGACTGATCAATGCGGCGCGGTCCAAACCGCCCAGCGCGCCGAGCGCCTCCAACCGGGCCGGCACCTCCGCCGGGCTGTTGGCGTGCACGGTGCCCGCACCGCCGTCATGACCGGTGTTGAGCGCGGCCAGCAGGTCGACCACCTCGGCCCCGCGAACCTCGCCGACGACGATGCGGTCGGGCCGCATGCGCAGCGCCTGCCGGACCAGGTCGCGCACGGTGACCTCACCGACACCTTCGACGTTGGCACCCCGGGCCACCAGCTTGACCAGATGTGGGTGCGGCGGGGCCAGTTCGGCGGCGTCCTCGACACACACGATGCGTTCGTGTGCGTCGACTGCCCCGAGCGCCGCAGCCAGCAGAGTGGTCTTGCCGCACCCGGTGCCGCCCGAGATCAGGAAGGCCAGCCTGGCCCGGATGACCGCGCGCACCAGGTCCGCGGCCTGCGGCGGGATCGTGCCGGACCGGATGAGGGCGTCGAGATCATGGCCGGCCGGACGCAACACCCGCAGCGACAGGCAGGTGCCCGCGGCCGCGACCGGAGGCAGTACCGCGTGCAGACGCACCGTGAACGGACCGATACCGGTGAGCTGGCCGTCCACCCAGGGCTGAGCCTCGTCGAGCCGGCGCCCCGCCAGCAACCCGCCACGCTCCAGGACCTCGGCGAGGCCGGAGTGTGGTCGCATCGCGGCAAGCAGCGGAAGGTCCACGATGCGGGCCACCTCGGCTGCCCGCAGCCCACCGGGCGATGGACCACGCACCACCACGCCGGTGTTCGGATTACAGGCCAGCACCCACGGCCGCGCAGCTGCCGCCGCGGTGCATGACCGCACGTCGGCAGGCGTCACCAGGACCACCAGATCGGCTGCGTCCAAAGCGGTTTCGGCGGCTGCAGTGGCGCGCCGGGGCACGTCGCACACGACGGTGACGCCGCCACGGCACCCCGCGTCGATCACCGCGCCCAGCGGCCCCGCCTCGATGTCGGCACCGGACCGTCCGCTGGACAGCACGCTGACCCCGTCGCGCCGGGGCAGCGCGTCGCGCAACGCCGGGTAACCCACCCGGCCGCCCTGCAGCGCCAGATCCGGCCAGCGCAGGCCGGCCACATCCTCACTGCCCACCACCAGGTCGATCCCGCCGCTCCACGGATCGGCCTCGACGAGCAGCGCATCCGGGGCCGACTGCGCCAGTGCCACCGCGAACACCGTGGCCCCAGCACCTCCCCTGGCTCCGATTACCGCCACCGCCGGCCCCCTGCCCGCATCGTCGTGGCAGGCGGCTTCCGACAGCGCCGCCACGAGGTCGGCATCCTGCGCGGGTAGCGTCACCACCTGCTGCGCGCCGACGCAGATCGCGGCCTGCCAGTCGGCCGAGCACGGATCGTCATGCCCGATCAGGATCACCCGGGCGCGCCGGGGCAGCGCCCGGCCGGCGCATTGCTGCGCGGCCGGGGCATCGAGCAGCACCGCGGCCGCCGCCATCCAGGCCTTGCGCCCCGAAGGTTCGTCGACCAGGACGAGACCGACGCCGGCGGCAGCGGCCACCCGGGATACGTCCTCGCGCAGCAGTGGGTCGCCGATAAGGGCCAGCACGGTGCCGGTCGGGGTGCGCGCGCTGCGCGAGATGGCCATATGCCCACCCTGCGGGCAACCCCGGGGCGGGCACCATCACCAATTCGCGGATTGTGGATGAAGTCGGGCCTGTGGATCAATTCCGGGCCGAGAACACACCCGGCGACGCACTGAAAATACGGTTCCGCAACGTACGGGGCCGAACGGCCGGGGATTTTTACCCCAGAAAAGGGACGACCCCCGCCAGGGGGGGAGGAGGCGGAGGTCGTCGTGTATCAGCCCCGGGGGGTCGGGCTGATACACCCTCGGCATAAGCCGAGTAATGCTCACTATACACACGGAACTGCCAAAACATGCAAGAGACGCCGCTACGGGCTACCGAGCGGGATTCCCCGGTCGCGTTCGAAAGAATGTGTCGTGAACTGCCATTTTGCACTGGCAGTCGGATAGGAGGGTGCGCCTGCCTCTATGCTGGCGCCTGTGACCGCTTCCGATCGTGCTGCCGGGGAGTCGATCGCACAGCAATCCGGGCCGCACGACGGTCAGCCGGTGCGCACGGCAGCGTTCTTTGACCTCGACAAAACCGTCATCGCCAAGTCCAGCACGCTTGCTTTCAGCAAACCTTTCTTCAATCAGGGTCTGCTGAACCGGCGCACCGTCCTCAAGTCCACGTATGCCCAGTTTCTGTTCCTGATGTCGGGCGCCGACCACGACCAGATGGACCGGATGCGCAGCTACATCACCAACATGTGCACCGGCTGGGATGTCGAACAGGTCAAGTCGATCGTCGGCGAGACGTTGCACGACATCGTCGACCCGCTCGTGTTCGCCGAGGCGGCCGAGTTGATCGCCGACCACAAGCTGTGCGGCCGCGACGTGGTGGTGGTGTCGGCCTCGGGCGAGGAGATCGTCGCGCCGATCGCCAGGGCGCTCGGCGCCACCCACGCGATGGCCACCCGCATGGTGGTCGAAGACGGCCGCTACACCGGAGAGATCGCGTTCTACTGCTTCGGCGAGGGCAAGGTCGAGGCGATCCGCGCCCTGGCCGCCCGCGAGGGCTACGCGCTGGACCACTGCTACGCCTACTCCGATTCGATCACCGACATTCCGATGCTCGAATCCGTGGGCCATCCGACCGCGGTCAACCCGGACCGGGGACTGCGCAAGGAGGCTGCCTCCCGCGGCTGGCCGGTGCTGACGTTCACCAGGCCGGTGTCGTTGCGTGACCGGATTCCGGCCCCGTCGGGGGCCGCGGTGGCGACCACGGCCGCCGTCGGCATCAGCGCTCTGGCAGCCGGCGCGTTGACGTATTCCCTGTTGCGCCGCTTCACTTCCTGACCTACCGGATGTAGTAGCTGACACCCTGTCGTAACGATCAGAAGTCGGGTGCATTTCACCCTTGCTGTGACCGTGGTCACGTAGTACAAAGGAACCACGGAAGCTTGGATGAGGCCAAGAGCTAGCCGGAAGAGAAGGCTAGATCTCCCGAACCAGGCTCCCCAGCACGGGTCCCGGTACCCACGCGGAGCACATGCCGCGGAATAGGCAAAAGTGTTGCGGGCCTGCGTGATTGCAAAGAGCGGACGGCTACGACGGCCCTTTGGGTAGGGTTGCAGCCGAAGCGCATTGCAAGGACGCCGAGGCCACCCACGCAACCCACGTTGGCACGCTTGGTAACCGGTATCCGTGCTAGCGGGCGGCGAGCCGAACTCAGTTCGGACCGTCGCCCGCTTTCGTTTGCTGAAAGCCCCGCGTCGGGGACCTCAGCCGGCCGCCGCCTGCGCGATCTGCAGAGCTTCCCGCGCGCCGCCCTTCAGGGCTTCACTGCTCAGCAGCAGCCATGCAGTCAGCCCCTCGGCCGTACCCGAGGCGAATCCCCGTGCGGCACCCCGGTACTCCCCCGACTTCCGCATCCAGTGCACTTCGGGAACTCCGAGACCGTGCGGGTCCAGCCCGGTGGCGATCGTCACGAGGCGTGACACCGCGCGGGCCACCACTCCGTCGGCGGTGCCGAACGGAGCCAGGCTGAGTAGTTCGCCGTGGGCGACGGCAGCCAGCACGGGAGCGGGAACCTTTGACCCGCCGGCCAGGATCTCGGTGAGCAGCTCGAGGCGGCGGCCGACGTCGGGATCGTCGGTGCGCGGCCGGCCCAGGTGCTCATCGTCGGTGAGGTCCGCGGCGGCCAACGCGTGCAGCCGGGCCAGCGCCTGCATCGGGGCCCGCTGCCACACCCCTACCAGTGCAGTGGCTCCCCCTTCGAGCGCTTCGGCGACGCGGATGGCGCCCGCGGTCACCGGATCGGGTTCACCGTCGGCCGACAACTGGAGTGCCCCGCCGTCGAGAACAGCCGAGGCCCGGGCCGCACGCAGAGCGGCCTCGGCCGCGGTCTGTGGCCAGCCGCGCAGATTGAACTTGTGTCGATGCGCCCGGCCCAGGGCCTCACGCGCCTCGTCGCTGGCCGCAGAAACACCGGGCAGGTCGACCAGCGGTGCGAGTGGATCGGTCATACGAGAAACGCTAGCCGACCGCTGAACGCCGTCTCGCCGACCGTTGGGCGCAGAACGACAGCCGCCCGGCAGCCCGCCTTGTGAGGTCCCAACGCCGCTGCAACCTTTGGTGACTAGGCTCACACCCATGTCAAACGCGCCAACGACGTCTACCGAAGTTCCGTCAGCCTATCCGCCGCCTGCCGATTTCGCGGCCAACGCCAACGCGACGGGCGAGTTGTACGCCGAGGCCGAGAAGGACCGGCTGGCGTTCTGGGCCGCCCAAGCCAACCGGCTGAGCTGGCAGACCCCGTTCAGCGAGGTTCTCGACTGGTCGGAGGCACCGTTCGCCAAGTGGTTCGTCGGCGGCAAGCTCAACGTCGCCTACAACTGCGTGGACCGCCACGTCGAGGCGGGCAACGGCGACCGCGTCGCCATCCATTGGGAGGGCGAGCCCGTCGGAGACGCCCGTGACATCACCTACGCCCAGCTCAAGGACGAGGTCTCCCAAGCCGCCAATGCGCTGGCCGCCCTCGGTCTGACTGCCGGCGACCGCGTCGCCATCTACATGCCGATGGTGCCCGAGGCGATCGTGGCGATGCTGGCCTGCGCCCGGCTGGGCGCCATGCACTCGGTCGTCTTCGCCGGTTTCTCCGCGTCGGCGCTGCGGGCGCGCGTCGAGGATGCGGCGGCCAAGCTCGTCATCACCACCGACGGCCAGTACCGGCGCGGCAAGGCAGCCTCGCTCAAAGATGCGGTCGACGAAGCCGTCTCCGACCAGCCGTCCGTCGAGCACGTGCTGGTGGTGCGCCGCACCGGCATCGACGTGAACTGGACCGACGGCCGCGACCTGTGGTGGCACGAGACCGTAGAAACCCAGTCGGTGCAGCATGATCCGGAAGCCTTCGACTCCGAGCAGCCGCTGTTCCTGCTCTACACCTCGGGAACCACCGGCAAGCCCAAGGGCATCGTGCACACCTCCGGTGGCTACCTCACCCAGGCGGCCTACACCCACTACAACGTCTTCGACCTCAAACCCGAGACCGACGTGTACTGGTGCACCGCCGACATCGGCTGGGTCACCGGGCACACCTACATCACCTACGGCCCACTGGCCAACGGCGCCACGCAGGTGGTCTACGAGGGCACCCCCACCTCCCCGACCGAGCACCGCCACTTCGAGATCATCGAAAAGTACGGCGTCACAATCTATTACACCGCGCCCACGCTGATCCGTACCTTCATGAAGCTGGGCCGCCAGATCCCGGCCGCGCACAACCTGTCCAGCCTGCGGCTGCTGGGTTCGGTGGGCGAACCGATCAACCCCGAGGCCTGGCGCTGGTACCGGGAAGCCATCGGCGCCAACAAGACTCCGATCGTGGACACCTGGTGGCAGACCGAGACCGGGGCGATCATGATCTCGCCGCTGCCCGGCGTCACCGCGGCCAAGCCCGGCTCGGCGATGACTCCGCTGCCCGGCATCTCGGCCAAGATCGTCGACGACGAAGGCAACGAGCTGGTTCCAGGCGCCGACGAAGCCGAGCACGTCACCGGTTACCTGGTGCTGGACCAGCCGTGGCCGTCAATGCTGCGCGGCATCTGGGGCGATCCGGAGCGGTTCAAGGAGACCTACTGGTCGCGGTTCGCCGAGCAGGGCTGGTACTTCGCCGGTGACGGCGCCCGCTATGACTCGGACGGCAACATCTGGGTGCTGGGCCGCATCGACGACGTCATGAACATCTCCGGGCACCGCATCTCGACCGCCGAGGTGGAGTCGGCCCTGGTCGGCCACTCCGGCGTGGCCGAGGCTGCCGTGGTCGGCGCCAGCGACGACACCACCGGCCAGGCCATCTGCGCGTTCGTCATCCTCAAGGCCTCCGCGCACGGCGGTGCCGAGAACATGATCGACGAGCTGCGTGCCCAGGTGGCCACCGAGATCTCCCCGATCGCCAAGCCGCGCGAGATCCACGTGGTGCCCGAGCTGCCCAAGACCCGCAGCGGCAAGATCATGCGCCGGCTGCTGCGTGACGTCGCCGAGGGCCGCGAGCTCGGCGACACCTCGACCCTGGTCGACCCGAGCGTGTTCGAGGCGATCCGCGCCAGTAAGTAGGAGAGCGCCTAGCCGACCGGGACGAATCCCGTTCCCGGTCGGTTCTTGGCGGTGATGTCGGCCAGCTGAGTGTTGAACGACATCGTCACCGCCGGCGTGTGCAGCGGCACGAACTTCACCACACAGGTCGGCAGTTCCTCGGTGTAGGCGCCGTGGATCATGCCGACCAGCCGGTTGTTGACGGTGACCGGCGCACCCGAGTCCCCCGGCTGCCCGCACACCTGATTGACGATGGTGCCGGGGTCTTGGCCCGGGCCCCAGGTGACGCCGCACGAATAGCCGGTGGTGCGGCCCAGCTTGCAGGCCACGTCGCCGAACACCGGATCGGGTCCGAGCCCGTCGATCTGGAAACCGTTGACGTTGTTGGTCGGGGTGACCTTCGCGGGATCGAATTCGATCACCGCGTAATCGAGCAACTCGTTGCCGGCCACCATCTTGCCGAGCACCCCGGCGCCGTTGGCGCCTTCGGCCGACACCACGGCACCCGGCCCTCCGCAGTGCGCCGAGGTGAAGCCGATGAGCCGGCCGGCGTTGTCGTGCCCGATCGCGGTGAGTGTGCAGAACGACTCGCCGTTGACCACGATGCCCGAGCCGCCGCCGAGCACCACCGGCGGTTCGGCATGGGCAAGGGCCGGAGTGAGCATCGCAACGAGGGCGATCATCGGTGCACCGATGAGTGACTGCCAGCGGTGTCTGCTCGTCAAGTGTCCTCCGATCGACGCGCCCGACCCGCGCAACTCAAGAATGGGTTCAGTGTACTAAGGCCAGGATGTCGGCCGGGATCGTTAACGGGTTCGCCGCATGGCAACATGAACGCCATGAGCACAGGCGACCGCAGGGACGGCGTTCCGACGACGGTGACCTCGATTCCGCTCGTCGACCCGCATGCCCCCAAGCCCGACCCCTCGATCGGCGACCTGGTCAAGGACGCCACCGCGCAGGTCTCCACCCTGTTGCGCGCCGAGGTCGAGCTGGCCAAGGCCGAGATCACCCGGGATGTGAAGAAGGGCCTGACCGGCAGCGTGTTCTTCATCGCGGCGCTGGTGGTGCTGTTCTACTCGACCTTCTTTTTCTTCTTCTTCCTGGCCGAGCTGCTCGATACTTGGCTCTGGCGCTGGGTGGCCTTCCTGATCGTGTTCGGCCTCATGGTGCTGACCACCGGCGCGCTCGCGCTGTTCGGCTTCCTGAAGGTGCGACGGATCAAGGGTCCGCAGCAGACAATCGAATCGGTCAAGGAGACGCGCGAGGCGCTGACACCCGGCCACGACAAGGGTGGGCTGCCCGCCGTCCCGACCAGGCCGGCCACCGACCCGTCAGGCTGGTAATGCCCCCACCCGACCCGTCGATCACCAGGATCGAGGGGCCATGGCGGCATCTGCAGGTGCACGCCAATGGCATCCGCTTCCATGTGGTGGAGGGCGAGAGTTCGCAGCCCGACCGTCCACTGGTCATCTTGTTGCACGGGTTCGGCTCATTCTGGTGGTCCTGGCGTCACCAACTGACCGGGCTGACCGGCGCGCGGATCGTGGCGGTCGATCTGCGCGGTTACGGCGACAGCGACAAACCACCCCGCGGTTACGACGGCTGGACCCTGGCCGGGGACACCGCCGGGCTGGTACGCGCCCTGGGGCACAAGACCGCGACGCTGGTCGGGCATGCCGACGGCGGCCTGGTGTGCTGGGCGACGGCCGTGCTGCACCCCCGCGTGGTGAACGCGATCGCACTGGTCAGCTCACCGCACCCGGTGGCCCTGCGGGCCTCTACCCTGACCCGCCGGGACCAGGGCCGCGCCCTGTTGCCGTCCATGCTGCGCTACCAGCTGCCCGCGTGGCCTGAACGCATGCTGACCCGGCACGACGGCGCCGAGTTGGAGCGTCTGTTCCGCAGCCGGGCCGGGGCCAAATGGCAGACCAGTCAAGACTTCTCCCACACCATGGGCCATCTGCGCCAGGCCATCCAGATACCGGGTGCCGCGCACTGCGCGCTGGAGTATCAGCGGTGGGCGGTGCGCAGCCAGCTGCGAAGTGAGGGCCTGCGGTTCATGCGGTCGATGAAACGTCCGATCAGCGTCCCGGTGCTGCACATGCGCGGTGACGCCGATCCGTATGTGCTGACCGACCCGGTGCACCGGACTCAACGCTATGCGCCGCACGGCCGATACGTATCCATCACTGGTGCCGGGCATTTCGCCCATGAAGAACAACCCGAGGCGGTCAACGAGCAGCTGGGCCGTTTCCTGGCCCAGCTGCGCGCCACCTGATCAGGAGTTGATGCACGTCCCGGTTGGGACCCGCTGGGTGTTGCCGACCTTGGCCAGCTGGTGCTCGACTTCCTTGGCGGTCAGCACGAATCCGGTGTCGGCGTCGTCGACTGCCGCACCGAACACCACACCGAGCACCTTGCCCGCGCGGTTGATCATCGGCCCGCCCGAATTGCCTTGCCGCACCGTGCCCCTGACCGTGTAGACCTCGCGGGTGACGGTGGTGCTCCGGTAGATGTCGGGCCCGTTGAGCTCGATGATCTCGCGGACGCGTGCCGGGGTGGCCAGGAAATCGCCGCCACCCGGGTAACCCATCACCACGGCGTCGGTGCCCTTGGGCGCCGGTTGTTCGGCGAACTGCAAAGGCGTGATCGGCAGATCCGGCACGTCGAGGATCGAGATGTCGGCGTTGGGGTCGTAGGACACCACGCCCGCGTCGTAGGTCTTGCCGTCGGCCTCGATGGTGACGCTGTCGGCACCGGCCACCACGTGGGCGTTGGACATCACGCGGTTGGGTGCGACCACGAACCCGCTGCCCTCCAGCACCTTCTGGCAGCTCGGCGCGACGCCACGGATCTTGACCACGGCGGGCCGGCTCGTCGTCACGATGGGATCGGTGGCCAGCGCGGCGTCCGGGGCATCGACGTTGACGATCGGGGTCCGGCCGAACGGTTCGAGCACGTCGGGCAGGCCCGAGGTGTCCAGCAGGGCCGACAACCGGTTGGGCACCGAGCGCATCCAGGTCGGCGCCACCTTGTCGACCTCGCTCAACACCCGCGAATTCTTCACGGCGGCAGCCAGATTCGGCTGATCGGAGGATGTCAGCAAGCTACCCAGCAGCCATGACGCGACCAGGACCGCGACCAGCATCAGGCTCACCCCGACCACCGAGTCCAGCACCCGGAAGAACGGGTTGCGGATGGTGCCGCGCACGGCACGGCCCAGCACCACACCGGCGATCTCACCGATCACCACGAGCGCGAGGATCAGGAACAGCGTGGCGAACAGCTTGGTGCGGTCACCGCTGACGTGCGGGATCACGTGCGGCGCCAGCAGCACGCCCGCCACGGCGCCGAGCACGACGCCGATAAACGACAGCAGAGAGCCGAGCGCGCCGGAGCGCCAGCCTGAGATGGCTGCGACGAAGCCGATGCCGAGGATTGCGAAATCGAGCCAGACCGAGGGTGTCATCTATATCCACTTCAACATGGGGCTTCACCGTAACCGTTGTCATGCCCGACGAGGGCCATTGCGTCATCGAGTCCGCGGACGTCCTCGGTGTTCCACGGCTTGGCCCAGCCCGCGACGTCGAGGATCGCCGAGATGACCTGGCCGGTGAAACCCCACACCAGCATCTCGTTGAGCAGGAATGCCGGCCCGGCGAACCGGCTGGTGTTGGCCTCGCGGTACACCATGAGCCGGTTTTCCGGGTTGATGAAGGCGCGTACCGGAACCCGGGCGACGACCGCGGTCTCCGATTCGTTGACGACGGCCACCGGCCCCGGGTCGGGCGAATACGCCAGCACCGGGACGACGTGGAACCCCGACGGCGGGATGAACATCTTCTCCAGCGTGGCCAGCGGGTACAGCCGGTTGGTGTCGATGCCGGTCTCCTCCCACGCCTCCCGGAACGCCGTGCCCACCGGACCCTGGTCGCCGGGATCGGTGGCGCCGCCGGGAAATGCGGCCTGACCGGCGTGGTGGCGCAGGGTCGAGGCGCGGACCGTGACCAGCAGGTCGGCATCTTCGGGTAGCAGCGCGGGGTCGCCTTCGGTCGGTCCGGAGAACAGCACCAGCACCGCGGCGTCACGGCGGGCGCCGGCCTGGGCGGCTTGATGGTTGGCTTCGACGATGCCGGCCAAAACTTCCGGGGGGACCCGCCTGCGGTAGGCGTCGGGCACCTGGTCGAGGTTGTCTACCAGCGGCTTGAGCCAGGCCGGGGCGGCATCCGGGAACAGCCCGTCGCGCGTCGATCTCACCCCGGGTGCTCCTATCGGCTAGAGCGGATCTTCTCGTCGACCGCCGCCGCGATCTCGTCGGCGCTGACGAAGGAGCGGGGCAGGGTCCCGGCCACGCTACCGTCCGGGCGCAGTACCACCGTCGCAGGCATGACGTTGGGCACCTTGAGCGCGGCCGCGACCAGTCGCCGGCCGTCCTGCAGCGTCGGCAACCGGACCCCCAGTTCGGCCAGGCGCACCAACGCCGCGGTCTCGTTCTCGTCCTGGTGCACGGTCACCACCAGCACATCGTCGCCGACCCGGCGCTGGTATTCGGCCATCGCGGGCAGCTCGTCAGCGCATGGACCGCACCAGTAAGCCCACAGGTTGAGCACCACGGTCCGGCCCGCGAGCGCGGACGCCACGTCGACAGGTTTCCCGTCTCCGGCGCAGTCCAGGGTGATGCCGCGCAACGCTTCGGATCCCGGCCCCTTCCCGGGGGCTGGGCACGGCGGCAGATCCGCACGGGCACGGGGGCCGGCGAGCGCCTCGGGGGTGTCGGCGTCACGGTGATCGCGGGAGGTGGACTGCGCCGGCCCGGCCTGCGGGGCGGGCTCGTCGCGCAGCTCCATCCAGAACGCGGTGCCCAGCGCCACCAGGACCACCAGGACCGCCACGGTCCAGCGGGCCGATCTAGTCATCGCGCGTCACAGCCCGGCCAGCGCCAGCAGATGCTCGGTCTCGGGACCTTTGACCAGCGCGGCAGCCGTTTCCGGGTCGGTCGGGCCGAGCCCGAACGACGGGCAGTCCTTCGCCAGGACGCACACGCCGCACGCGGGCTTGCGGGCATGGCAGACCCGGCGGCCGTGGAAGATCACCCGGTGACTGAGCAAGGTCCATTCCTTGCGTTCGATGAGCTCGCCGATCGCGAACTCGACCTTGACCGGATCTTCCTCGGCGGTCCAGCGCCAGCGCCGCACGAGCCGCCCGAAGTGCGTATCGACGGTGATGCCGGGGATGTCGAAGGCGTTACCCAAGATGACGTTGGCGGTCTTGCGGCCCACCCCGGGCAGGGTCACCAGGTCTTCGATGTTGTCGGGCACCTCGCCGTCGAACCGGGCCACCAGCTCCTGGCCCAGCCGGATCAGTGAGTTGGCCTTGTTCCGGTAGAAGCCCGTCGGCCGGATCAGCTCCTCCATCTCGGTGCGATCGGCCTGCGCGTAGTCCAGCGCGGTGCGGTATTTGAGGAACAACGCCGGCGTCGTCAGGTTCACCCGTTTGTCGGTGCTCTGCGCCGAAAGAATGGTCGCCACCGCCAGCTCCAGCGGATTGGTGAAATCCAGCTCGCAGTAGACATGTGGAAATGCCCGGGCCAGTTCACGATTCATCCGTCGGGCCCGGCGAACCAGGCCCAGGTGGGTTTCGGTGTCCCACTTCTTGGACCGGCGCGTTTTCCCAGTTGGGGCGGCAGACGCAGTCACGTCAGTCAGCGTACTGACCTCGACGGACATTCGACTGCGCGGACCGGTGATGATTCGTGACCCCACTGAGACCTACGCCGTGTTAACTACTGCCTTGTGTCGTGGTTGCTGGTAGCGCTCATTCCGGGGTTGCTCATGCTGGCGGCGTTCGGGCTCGAGCGGCTCGAGTCGGGGTTGGACAGAGAACCCGCCCCAGCCGCGACGGCCGTCCTGCCTCGGGTCAAACCGCTCATGATCGACCTCGATGGTGAGCGTTTGCCGACGCGGTACTACGAGCCGCAGACCATAAATACCGGGTTTCCTGCGTCTCGACATGTCAATCGTGTGTAGCGTGGGCTAGTCGCGAAACCGCGTACCTCTAGACTGAGCAGGAAGTATCAGTAAGAGGACAACACACCCAATAGCTTAAGGGGCAACGTGGACGAGATCCTGGCCAGGGCCGGAATCTTCCAGGGCGTCGAACCGACCGCCGTTTCGGCGCTGACGAAGCAGTTGCAGCCCGTCGACTTCCCGCGCGGGCATACAGTCTTCGCCGAGGGCGAGCCCGGCGACCGCCTGTACATCATCATTTCCGGCAAGGTCAAGATCGGCCGCCGTTCGCCGGACGGCCGCGAGAACCTGCTGACCATCATGGGTCCGTCGGACATGTTCGGTGAACTGTCGATCTTCGACCCGGGGCCCCGCACCTCGAGCGCCACCACCATCACCGAGGTGCGCGCCGTGTCGATGGACCGTGACGCGCTGCGCGCGTGGATCGCCGACCGTCCCGAGATCGCCGAGCAGCTGCTGCGCGTTCTCGCCCGTCGTCTGCGTCGGACCAACAACAACCTGGCCGACCTGATCTTCACCGACGTGCCCGGCCGGGTGGCCAAGCAGCTGCTTCAGCTGGCCCAGCGGTTCGGAACGCAGGAGGGCGGGGCGCTGCGCGTCACGCACGACCTCACGCAGGAAGAGATCGCCCAGCTCGTCGGTGCGTCCCGCGAGACCGTCAACAAGGCACTGGCCGATTTCGCCCACCGCGGCTGGATCCGGCTGGAGGGCAAGAGCGTTCTGATCAGCGACAGCGAGCGGCTGGCACGGCGAGCGCGCTAGTCGCGTAGGTAGTCCAGCTGGGCCTGCACGCTCTTCTCGGCGGCGTCCCAGAGTTTCTGGTCGACATCGGTATAGACGTGTTCGACGACCTTGCGGGCCGAGGCGTCTTCGCCGAGTTCCCGTAGTGCCGCCCGTACCTGGTCCAACCGCTCCTCGCGGTGGGCCAGGTACATCGCGGTCACCGCTTGCAGATCGGGAAGGTCCGGCCCGTGCCCGGGAAGCACCGTGCGGGCGCCCAGGCCTTGCAGCCGGTGCAGGGATTCCAGATAGTCGCGCAGGCTGCCGTCCTCGGTGTCGATGACGGTGGTGCCGCGGCCCAGCACGGTATCGGCGGTCAGCACCGCGTCATCGAGGACGAACGACAGGGAGTCCACGGTGTGGCCGGGAGTGGCCATCACCTTGATCCGCAGACCGGCCGCGTCGATCACCTCGCCGTCGGTCAGCGGGCCACCCAGCCCCCGCAGGAAGCCGCTGCCCACCGAACGGACGGTGGCACCGGTCAACTCCACGAGTTTGTCGATTCCGCCGGTGTGGTCCTCATGCTTGTGGCTGATCAACACCAACGCGACGGTCCCCAGTTCGGCGATGCGGGCGATGTGCGCCGCATCGTCGGGACCGGGATCGACGACGACGATCTCGTCGCTGCCCGGGCCGCGCAGCACCCAGGTGTTGGTGCCCTCCAGCGTCATCAGGCCCGGGTTGTCGCACAGCAGTACCGAAGCCGACACCGTGTCCGATTCGACGACGGGCCGGAGCAGCCCGTAGGCCGGGTGCTCCAGGCTCGCCGCAGAGGTCACGCGACCTCCGCCCGATAGTCGCTCACGCGACCTCCGCCCGATAGTCGCTCACGCGACCTCGACGATGATCTCGACCTCAACGGGCGCATTACGCGGCAGCTCCGACACGCCGACGGCCGACCGGGCATGAGCGCCGGCCTCGCCGAAGATCTCACCGAACAACTCCGAGGCACCGTTGATAACGCCTGGCTGCCCGCTGAATCCGGGGGCGGAGGCCACGAAGCCGACCACCTTGACGATCCGGACGACGGAGTCGATGCCCACCAGCGCGTGCACGGCGGCCAGCGCGTTGAGACCGCAGATCCGGGCGAGTTCATTGCCCTGCTCGGGGCTGACCTCGGCGCCGACCTTGCCGGTCGCCTGCAGCTCGGCGGCCTGGATCGGAAGCTGACCAGCGGTGTAGACCAGGTTTCCGGTCCGCACCGCGGGCACGTAGGCGGCCAGCGGTGCGACCACGTCGGGCAGTTCGATGCCCAGTTCGGTCAGCCGTGCGCTCACGCTCATTTCGGCCGCTTCAGGTAGGCGACGTGCTGCTCGCCGGTCGGGCCGGGGAGCACTGAGACGAGCTCCCAGCCGTCCTGTCCCCACTGGTCGAGAATCTGTTTGGTGGCATGGGTCAACAACGGCACCGTGGCGTATTCCCATTTGTTCGCTTCGCTCACGCCGCCCACCTAGTTCCTTCGCTCATGGGCCGAGCTTATCGGTCGGACCCTCAGCCTTGGTTAGCATGCACTGGTGGCAACCACTGAGAGCGGCGCCAAACATGTCGGCTGGCCGTCGCGGCTGACCAAAGCCCGACTGCACTTCGTATCGGGCAAGGGCGGCACCGGCAAGTCCACCGTCGCCGCGGCCCTGGCCTTGGCCCTGGCCGCCGGGGGTCGCAAGGTGCTGCTGGTCGAGGTCGAGGAGCGCCAGGGCATCGCGCAGCTGTTCGACGTGCCACCGCTGCCGTATGAGGAAGTCAAGGTGGCCACGGCCGATGGCGGCGGTCAGGTCAATGCGCTCGCGATCGACATCGAGGCCGCGTTCCTGGAATACCTCGACATGTTCTACAACCTCGGCCTGGCCGGCCGGGCGATGCGCCGCATCGGGGCCATCGAGTTCGCCACCACCATCGCGCCCGGTCTGCGTGACGTGCTGCTCACCGGCAAGATCAAAGAGATCGTGACCCGCACCGCCAAAGATGCCAAGGGCAAGCGTGGCGTCTACGACGCCGTGGTGGTGGATTCCCCTCCCACCGGCCGTATTTCGCGGTTCCTCGACGTCACCAAGGCGGTGTCCGACCTGGCCAAGGGCGGCCCCGTGCACTCCCAGGCCGATGGCGTGGTCAAGCTTCTGCACTCCGAGCAGACCGCCATTCACCTGGTGACGCTGCTGGAGGCACTGCCGATCCAGGAGACGCTGGAGGCCATCGAGGAACTCACCGAGATGGGGCTGCCGATCGGCAGCGTCATCGTCAACCGCAACATCCCGGCGTACCTGCCCGTCGAGGCTCTGGCCAAGGCTGCCGAGGGTGACATCGACGCCGACGCGGTCCGTGCCGGCTTGGCCAAGGCGGGAATCACCTTGCCGGACAATGATTTCGCCGGTCTGCTCACCGAGTCGATCCAGCACGCCACCCGGATCGCGGCCCGCGCCGAGAGCGCCGAACTGCTCGATGCGATCGACGTACCGCGTCTCGAGCTGCCTGCGCTGGCCGACGGTGTCGATCTGGGCAGCCTGTATGAACTCGCCGAAGCACTCGAACAGCAGGGGGTCCGATAGTGAGCAGCAAACCGCCCGCCCTTGACATGCATTCCATCCTGTCCGACACCGCCAACCGCGTCGTAGTCTGTTGCGGCGCAGGCGGAGTCGGCAAGACCACCACTGCCGCGGCGATGGCGCTGCGGGCCGCCGAATACGGCCGCACCGTGGTGGTGCTGACGATCGACCCGGCCAAGCGGCTGGCCCAGGCGCTGGGCATCAAGGATCTGGGGAACACCCCGCAGCGGGTTCCGCTGGCCCCTGAGGTCACCGGTGAGCTGCACGCGATGATGCTGGACATGCGCCGCACATTCGACGAGATGGTGGTGCAATACTCCGGCCCGGACCGCGCCGATTCCATTTTGGAGAACCAGTTCTACCAAACTGTGGCGACGTCGCTGGCCGGCACGCAGGAGTACATGGCGATGGAGAAGCTCGGCCAGCTGCTGGCCGAGGACAAGTGGGATCTGGTGGTGGTGGACACCCCGCCGTCACGCAACGCTCTGGACTTCCTCGACGCGCCAAAGCGGTTGGGCAGCTTCATGGACAGCCGGCTGTGGCGGATGCTGCTGGCGCCGGGCCGCGGGATCGGGCGGTTGGTCACCGGCGCCGTCGGACTGGCCATGAAGGCCCTGTCCACTGTGCTGGGGTCGCAGATGCTCTCCGACGCAGCAGGTTTCGTGCAGTCACTGGATGCCACCTTCGGCGGGTTCCGCGAGAAGGCCGACCGGACCTACGAATTGCTCAAGCGGCGCGGCACCCAGTTCGTGGTGGTATCGGCGGCCGAGCCCGACGCCTTGCGCGAGGCGTCGTTCTTCGTCGACCGGCTGTCGAATGAGCACATGCCGCTGGCCGGGCTGATCCTGAACCGCACCCACCCCACGCTGTGCGATCTGCACGCAGAGAAGGCCGAAGAAGCCGCCGACGAATTGGCGGCCGAGGATCCCGAATCGCTGGCTGCCGCGGTGTTGCGCATCCATGCCGATCGGGCACACACCGCCAAGCGCGAGGTTCGGTTGTTGTCCCGATTCACCGGCGCCAACCCGCATGTGGCGATCGTCGGCGTGCCGTCGCTGCCGTTCGATGTGTCAGATCTCGACGCGCTGCGCGCGATCGCCGATCAGATCACCGGAGAGGCGGCCGACGCCGCCTGACCGGCGCTCTCCAGATATCGGCGGATCTCGCCGCCCAGCAGGCCCATCGCCTCCAGACACGGATCGCGATGGTCCTCCCCCCAGGTCCAGTTCGCCAGCACGGCGTATCCCACCCGGTGTCCGCCGGAAGGGTGTCCGACGCATCCGATGTCGATGCGCGCATCGGCGATGGTCCCGGTCTTGTTCCAGAGTTCGAAACCCGCGTCGAGCTCGGTGTGGGCCAGTGGGTCCAGGCCGAAGGCCCCCGCCACCATCGACAGATCGGTGTTGACGCTGAGCCATCGCCGCACCCGCTCGGACGCCGCGGCGCCGTGGATGTCACCAGCGTGCAGACGTGCGACGAAGTCGCACAGTTCAGCCGCGCTGCCCGTCGAGAGGGTGAGGGGATCATCCTGGGACCGGTTCAGCCGCACCCGGTCCCGCAATCCACTCGCGGTGAACCCGAGGTCGACGGTGGCGCGTTGCACCTCGTCGAGCCCGAGCCGGCGAAGCAGCATGTTGGTGGCCATGTTGTCGCTGACCGCACCGATCAGCATGCACAAGTCGTCGATCCGTTGGTCCTGCTGCCGCAACAGGTAGAGGATGCCGGAATCGGCCACCTGGTCCTCGGCGGTCGCGGCGACGACTTCACCCGGGTCCAGGGTCACGTCGTCGAACCGGCGCGCCACCTCGGCCAGTAGGAAGACCTTCCCCACACTGGCCGTCTTGAGCACGCGGTCCGGCGCGTGCTCCCACAGGGTCCGGCCGGTACTCAGGTCGGTGATGCGGGCCGACCAGGTCGCCGCCTCGGCCAGCCAAGACGAGGCCCGGGAGAAGAAGCCGCTCATGCCACTTCGGCGACTTCGGAGTCGACGGGTACCCGCCCGAACCGCTTGCGCAGAACGTAGGCCACCACGACCACAACGAGGCTGAGCACGCTGGCCAACAGCTGGACCCGCTGATCGACGTCGAACAGCATGGCAACCAGGACCAGTACGAAACACGCGATCACCACGATGGTCAGATACGGGAAGAACCACATCTTCAGCGTCAGCTTGGACGGGTCTTCGCGTTCGATGGACCGTCGTACCCGCAGTTCGGAGACGCCGATCATCACGTACATGAAGATCGCCACCACGCCGCAGGAGTTCACCAGGAACAGGAACAGCGAATCGGGGGCGATGTAGGCGAGCACCACCGAGATCCAGCCGATGACCGTACTGGCCAGCACGGCCCGGGTCGGGACCCCGCGGGAGTTGGTGCGTACCAACCACTCTGGTGCGTCACCGTGCGATGCCAGCACCCGCAGCATGCGTGAGGACGTGTAGATCGACGAGTTCAGCACCGAGAGCACCGCGGTGAGGATGACGAAGTTCATGATCACGCCGGCACCGGGGATGTGCAGTTTGTCCAGGGCGGCGACGTACGGGCTGGACAGCACGGATGCGTCGTTCCACGGCAGGATGCACACGACCAGGAAGATGGACCCGACGTAGAAGAGGATGATCCGCCAGATGACCCCGGTGGTGGCCCTGGCCACCGACTTGGCCGGCTCGGCGCTCTCGGCGGCGGCGATGGTGACGATCTCGGCTCCGCCGAACGCGAAGATCACCACCACGACGGCGCCCAGGATCGACCCGACGCCGTTGGGCGCGAACCCGCCGTGGGACACCAGATTGCTCAGCCCGCTGGTGTCGCCCGGCCACACTCCCGATATCCACAACAGGCCCAGCACGATGAAGGACACGATGGCGGCGACCTTGATGCCGGAGAACCAGAACTCGAATTCGCCGAACCAGCGCACCGAGATCAGGTTGGTCACGGTCATCACGGCCATCAACAGCATGGCCATGATCCACAGCGGCAACCCGACCCAGACGGACAGGATCTTGGCTCCCGCAACGGCTTCCACCGCGATGATGATCACGTAGTAGTACCAGTACAACCAGCCGAGCGTGAAGCCCGCCCACGGTCCGATTCCCATCCTGGCGTAGTCGGCGAATGCACCGGTCCGCGGCTTTGCGACCACCATCTCGCCCAGCATGCGCAGGGTGCACAGCACCAGCGCACCGGCCAGAACGTAGGACAGGATCGCGGCGGGACCGGCAGTCTTGATGACCGCGCCGCTGCCCACGAACAGCCCGGCACCGATCGCCCCGCCGATCGCGATCATGGTCATGTGCCGCGTTTTCAGCGACCTGGCCAGGCCGGAGCGGGGTTCGTCGGCCGAGGACAACTGGGATTTGGATTCGAGCATGTAGGCGGTCGCAATCAGTCGGAGGGTCAGGCGGACGGGAACAGAGGTAACGGCACAAGAGACGGTTCGCCGGCCTCGGCGACGATCTCTTCGGTCGTTTGGGCCCGACGGGCCAGCGACCAGCGTCGGTCGCCCTCGGAGTCGGTCCCCACGGTGTACACGGCGGGCCTGGGCAGCGCGTTGTACGAGAAGTGGGTGGAGAAGTAGTAGCCGCCGGTGTCGGGCACGGCCACCAGGTCGCCGGCACGCACGAAGGGTAGATCGCGGCCGACTGCCAGCATGTCACCGGTGAAGCAAGCCGGGCCTGCGACATCCTGCACCTGCGGCTGCTCGACCCGGCGCCGTCCCTGCCCGTCGTAGACCTCGATCCGCAGCGGCCACTCCGCCGATCCGAATATCGTGCGGGTGGCGACCTGCACGCCGGCATGGGTGATGGCGATCGGCCGTCCACCGGTGACCTTCGTGTATTCCACCCGGGCGACGATGGTGCCGGCCTTTGCGGTGAGCGCCCGGCCGAATTCGGTGACCAAACCGTATGTGCCGTCGAATAATTCGGGCGCCACACCTTCCAGGACGGCGCGGTGATCGGCGAAGGACGGGGTGATGTCGTCGGAGCCGAAGTTGACCGGCAGTCCCCCGCCGATGTCGATTCGCCGCACCTGCTGATGACCGACGCGGGCGGTGATCTGCCGGGCGAGCTCGTCGATGAGGCGGACGCCCTCGGCGGCATGTTCGAGGCTCAGGCCCTGGGAGCCACTGTGTACGTGCAACTGGGTCAACCACGGCCGGACCGCGAAGGCGTCGATGATGTCGTCGCGGTGGTCGGCCAGCCCGATTCCGAACTTGGAGGTGGCAGTGGCCGTGCTCATCGCGCCGATGGCGCCTGCGCCGGTCTGGGGATTGAGCCGCATCCCGATCACCGCCCGGTGCCGGCCCACCCGGGCGATCGCCTGATCGACCCGTGCCAGTTCCTCGAAGTTGTCGATGTTGAACGACACCCCCAGCGCGAGCGCTCTCTCTATCTCCGTCGTGGTCTTGGCCGGGGAGTCGAAGACGATGCGTTCTGCCGAAAAACCCGCGGCCAGCGCAAGTTCGAGCTCACCGGGGCTGGCCACCTCGCATCCGAAGCCCGCCTGGGCGAAACGCGCGAGCACCGGGCGCAGGGTGATCGCCTTGGCGGCGATGGTGTGCAGTGCCGGCATGCTCGGCGGATAGGCCTCGGTCAGTGACCGCATCAGTTCATCGAGGGTGTCCAGGTCGACGACTCCGCACAGCGGGTGCAGATCGTCGATGAATCCCTGCCGAACCGCACCGGCGACGATTTCGCCGCGCCGGTCAAGGAGTGTGTCTGGGCCCGGCAGCGATTGCCCGGTACGCAGTGGTGCATCAATCACAGATAAACCCTATGAACGCAGCCATCGGTGGTGAGAGCCATAGGGGCTGAGGAATTCCGCGCAAATTGTCGTCGGATTCGGAGGAGGTCCCCGAGGCGTTGATGGCGGTCTCTCCGAAATGCACTAATCGGATCCGCGATTCTTGTCGATGTCGACGGGTGCGGGGCCGGGGCGGACCTCACCGGATCGTTCCCACACCAGTAGGCCCAGGGACGCGCGGAGGCGGGCTGCCTGCGAGTGCAGATCGATACTGGAGACGACGCGGATCCGATCCAGTCGATACCTCAGGGAATTGGCGTGGATGCCCAAATCGCGGGCCGCTTCGCTCAGATTGCCCGGGTGGTCGAGCACGGCCGCGACTGTGTCGATGAACGCCGTGCCGTGGTCGGTGTCATGCCGGCGCAGTGCCCACAGCGGTTCAGTGATCGCGTCGGCCACCGGACCGAGCAGATCGGCTGCCCTGACCAAGGTCAGCGCGTCCTGCACGTCGGCAGCGGTGAGGACCGGCCGCGGGTCACGCGGCTGATGCGCGACGCTGAGTGCGGCCGCGTCGAGGACCTGACGCGCGACGATCGCGGAATTCTGCAAGTAGGCAATGGTGTCGACGACGGGGCCGACCGCTACCGGACCGGCGTGCGCAGCGGCAACCCGTGTCAAGTGCCTCGACAGGCACTGCGCCAGATCCGCCTCGCCGGACTCGTCGTCCAGCACCGGCAGCACGGCGAGCAGATCCTCCCCGACCCGCGCCGTCCTGGCACCGGCCCGCAACGCCTGAACATGGAACATCAGGGAGCGCGACGCGGGCGTGTCGGAGCCCAGCGCGACGACGGCATGTCTGGTATCCGGTTGCAGCCCGAGCAGCGCTGCCGGGACTCCGGGGTCCATCCCACGCGAGAGCAGGTCGACCAGGGCCGACTCCTGGAGACGGCGTTCGTATTGGTCGCGGTGGACTTCGCGCAGCATCATCGCCGCGGCGGTATGCCGTACCTGCAGCAGCAGCTGTCGTAGTTCTTCTCGATCGGTGTCGTCGTCCAACGCGGCCCAGATGGTGCCGAGCGTTTCGGCGCCGGACTTCATCGCGACGACCATGCGGGCCGGGTCGTCATCCTCGGCGTTGCGCACGACCACGTCATCCGATCGCCAGACCGCAGGCAAGAACCCGGTGGACATCAGCCGCTCGACCCGCCAGGCAGGTACCGCGCCACCCAGGATCGTCTGGTTTCGGATCGGATCGACACCCGGCCCGACCACGGCATACGCCAGGACTCGGGACTCCAGATCCTCGATGGTCACCGCAGCGCCGGTCTGGCTGCTGATCCAACGGGCCAGGGCCTGCAAGTTGTCCACCTGCGGGTCCGGGCTGACGATGCGGCCCGCACCGAGCAGGCGTACCAGGACCCGGAACAGCTCGCTCCAGCCCACCCATGGCGAACGCCGGAACAACCTGGTGGAGTGGCTGGGCAACATCGATACGTCGGTCGTCGCGTCGGGTGGAAGCACAACGGCCGCAGCGGTTCCCACCTCATCGAGCAACGACCCGAGCGCGAAGCGATCGTCGACGCGAGTGCTGACCAATACGATGGCGCCGCTGTAGTCCGTCCCCGGGGCTCCCGGCTCATGCAGAGCAACGTCAGTCAACAACGGATCGTCGCCGGTTTCGGCCGCGGGTAGCGGCATCAACATGCCGGCGGCACCAGAAACCATCGCCGACAACGGGACAACGCTGGCAGGTTCACTCACTGCCGCTGATTACCATGTGCCACAACCGAATACACTACCGTCGGCTGAATTTTGGCGCGCGCGGGCCGGGTGAGCCCGCGTAAGGGCATCGAGATTAGACCGCGCTGCGGTGGTGCTTACGCTGGGCGGCGAAGAACTCGGCCCAGGAGATGACTTCGGGATGCTGCTTGAGCAGCGCACGACGCTGACGTTCGGTCATCCCGCCCCAGACTCCGAATTCCACGCGATTGTCCAGTGCATCGGCACCGCATTCGAGGATCACCGGGCAGTGCCTGCAGATCACCGCGGCTTTGCGTTGTGCGGCACCGCGTACGAACAACTCGTCCGGATCGGCCTGACGGCAGCGCGCCTGCGAAACCCAGGCGATCCGTGCTTCGCCCTCGCCTCGATGGACCAGGTTGGCGGCTGGGGCGGAAGCGTTCATCTTGTCTGCGACAGTTCGTGTACCTGACACCAGCGATCCCTTCGTTCCAGCCATCTCCCCAGATGGCGGGCGTTGAACCTTCCGGTATAGAACGCCGTTGCGATCTACGCCACATTGCGCCAGCCTGTGTTACCTGGATCGCACTGTGTGTCCAAGCTAGGTGGTCAGAGGGTATTTACGCAACAGTTTGCGAACCACTTTTTTGGGACGGCCGTGCCGTCTGACCGCCACCTGGATGCAACGCGGTGTTTCTGCAGGCAAGCGCGATATGCCGGTGGGCCCCGCTCGCGGGAAGCCCGCTTCAGCGAGATAGCTACTCTGTACGCATGCCGGAGCAGCCGACACGACCGCCCGCGCAGCCACCCCAAGCGGTCACCATCATCAAACTGGCCTGGTGCTGCCTGCTGGCCAGCGTGCTGGTGGCCACGCTCATGTTCCCTGTCGTGGGTGGATTCGGCCTGATGTCCAACCGGGCCTCCGACGTGGTGGCCAACGGTTCGGCCGCCCTGGTCGACGGTGAGGTTCCGCAGGTCTCGACCATGGTCGACGCCAAGGGCAACACCATCGCGTGGCTGTATTCACAGCGCCGCTTCGAGGTGCCCAGCGATCAGATCGCCAACACCATGAAGCTCGCGCTGGTCTCCATCGAGGACAAGCGGTTCGCCGAACACAACGGTGTGGACTGGCAGGGCACGCTGACCGGTCTGACCGGATACATGCGCGGCGACGCGGACACCCGCGGCGGTTCGACGATCGAGCAGCAGTATGTGAAGAACTACCAGCTGCTCGTCGTCGCCCAGACCGACGCCGAGCGCCGCGCCGCGATCGAGACCACACCGGCCCGTAAGTTGCGGGAGATCCGGATGGCCCTGACGCTGGACAAGACGTTCACCAAGCCGGAGATCCTGACCCGCTATCTGAACCTGGTCTCGTTCGGCAATGGCGCGTTCGGCGTTCAGGACGCCGCACAGACGTACTTCGGCATCAACGCCTCCGAGTTGAACTGGCAGCAGGCCGCCCTGTTGGCCGGCATGGTGCAGTCCACCAGCGCACTCAATCCCTACACCAATCCCGACGGCGCCCTGGCCCGGCGGAACCTGGTGCTGGACACCATGATCGACAACATCCCGCAGGAGGCCGAGGCGCTGCGGGCCGCCAAGCAGCAGCCGCTGGGCATCCTGCCGCAGCCCAACGAGCTGCCCCGGGGCTGCATCGCCGCCGGTGACCGCGCATTCTTCTGCGATTACGCACTGGAATACCTGGCCCGCGCCGGCCTGAGCAAGGAGCAGGTGGCCAAGGGCGGCTATCTGATCAAGACCACACTGGATCCCGACGTGCAGGGCTCGGTGAAGTCGGCGATCGACAGCATCGCCCGCCCGGATGCCCCCGGCATCGCCAGCGTCATGAGCGTGATCAAGCCGGGTAAGGAATCCCATCCGGTCCTGGCGATGGGCAGCAATCGGACGTACGGCCTGAACACCGATGCCGGCGAGACCATGCAGCCGCAGCCGTTCTCCCTCGTCGGCGACGGCGCCGGGTCCATCTTCAAGATCTTCACCACGGCCGCGGCCATGGATATGGGGATGGGCATCAACACCCAGCTCGCGGTGCCGGGTTTCTTCCAGGCCAAGGGGCTGGGCAGCAGCGACACCCCGGGATGCCCGAAGGAAACCTGGTGTGTGAAGAACGCCGGCGGCTACCGCGGCACGATGAGCGTCACCGACGCCCTGGCCACCTCGCCGAATACCGCGTTCGCCAAGCTCATCTCGCAGATCGGCGTGCAGCGGTCGGTCGATATGGCGGTGCGGCTGGGGCTGCGGTCCTACGCGCTGCCCGGCACCGCCCGCGACTATGACCCGGAGAGCAACGAGAGCCTGGCCGATTTCGTCAAGCGCCAGAACATCGGCTCGTTCACCCTGGGACCCATCGAGGTCAATGCCCTCGAGTTGTCCAACGTGGCGGCCACCTTGGCCTCCGGCGGAACCTGGTGCCCGCCCAACCCGATCGCGCAGGTGCTCGACCGGCACGGCAATGAGGTGTCGGTGACCACCGAGACGTGCGATCAGGCGGTGCCCGAGGGGCTGGCCAACACCCTGGCCAATGCGATGAGCAAGGACGACCAGGCCGGCGGTACCGCCGCCGGGTCGGCCGGTTCGGTGGGCTGGGATCTGCCGATGTCGGGCAAGACCGGCACCACCGAGGCGCACCGCTCGTCGGGCTTCCTCGGTTTCACCAACCAGTACGCCGCGGCCAACTACATCTACGACGACTCCACGAGCCCCGGTGAGCTGTGCTCGTTCCCGCTGCGCCAGTGCGGCGACGGTGACCTGTTCGGCGGTAACGAGCCGGCCCGCACCTGGTTCACCGCGCTGAAGCCGATCGCCAACAACTTCGGTCCGGTGGTCATGCCGCCGACCGACCCGCGCTATGTCGACGGCGGACCCGGCTCGGTGGTGCCCACCGTGAGCGGACTGGACGAGACGGCTGCGCGGCAGCGGCTCAAGGAGGCCGGATTCCAGGTGGCCGACGGCGCCGCCTCGGTCAACAGCAGTGCGCGCTACGGCACCGTGGTCGGCACCGCCCCCAGCGGGCAGACGATTCCGGGCTCGATCGTCACGATCCAGATCAGCAACGGGATCCCGCCGGCTCCGCCGCCGCCCCCGATCGCGTTCCCGATGCCGGGTGGCCCACCGCCCGAGATCGGCCAGACCGTGGTCGAGATTCCGGGCCTGCCTCCGATCACCGTTCCGGTGCTCGGGCCTCCACCACCCCCGTGAGCACCGGTTCGCAGTAGGCTTGCCTGCATGTCAGTGAAGAAGGCAGCTGCCGTCACCGCCGGTTCGTTGGTCGCCGGGATCGGCTACGCGTCCCTGATCGAGCGCAACGCGTTCGTGCTGCGGGAAGCGACCATGCCGGTGCTGGCCCCGGGCTCCTCGCCCCTGCGCGTCCTGCATCTGTCCGATCTACACATGCGCCCCAACCAGCGCCGCAAGCAGGCCTGGCTGCGTGATCTGGCCCGCCTGGAACCCGACCTGGTGGTCAACACCGGTGACAACCTGGCCCACCCGAAGGCCGTGCCCGCCGTCGTGCAATCCCTCAGTGAGCTGCTGTCGGCGCCCGGACTGTTCGTGTTCGGCAGCAACGACTACTTCGCGCCGCGGCTGAAGAACCCGCTGAACTACGTCACCAATCCGCAGCACCGGTCGCACGGTGAGCCGCTGCCGTGGCAGGACCTGCGTGCCGCCTTCACCGAGCGCGGCTGGCTCGACATGACCCACCTCCGTCGCGACGTCGAGGTGGCCGGGCTGCACATCTCGGTGGCCGGCGTCGACGATCCACACCTCAAGCGCGACCGCTACGACACCATCGCCGGCCGGGCCAACGGCGCGGCGAACCTGACACTGGGGCTCACGCACTCCCCCGAGCCGCGGGTGCTGGACCGCTTCGCCGCCGACGGCTATCAGCTGGTGCTGGCCGGGCACACCCACGGCGGGCAGCTGTGCCTGCCGTTCTACGGGGCCATCGTGACCAACTGCGAGCTGGACCGGTCCCGGGCCAAGGGCGCTTCGAAGTGGGGCTCGCACATGCAGCTGCACGTGTCGGCGGGCATCGGCACATCGCCGTTCGCGCCGGTGCGGTTCTGCTGCCGTCCGGAGGCCACCCTGCTGACGCTGGTGGCAGCGCCGACCGGTGGCGGACACGTCGGGACCAGGGCCGGGCAATCCAGCCCGACCGTCTCGGCCCGGTGAGCCAACCGGCCGATACCGCCTCACGCCCCCGGCCACGCCGGTGGGTGGACGATGCGGTGCGGCTGATCGAAGCTGATTCCAAACGCAGCGCCGACACTCATCTGCTGCGGTACCCGCTGCCGACGGCCTGGAGCAATGGCGTCGACGTCCAGCTGTATCTCAAAGACGAGTCCACCCACATCACCGGCAGCCTCAAGCACCGTCTGGCGCGTTCCCTGTTCCTGTACGGGTTGTGCAACGGCTGGATCGGTGAGGGCACCACGATCATCGAGGCGTCCTCGGGGTCGACGGCGGTGTCCGAGGCCTACTTCGCGGCGCTGCTGGGTCTGCCGTTCATCGCGGTGGTGCCCGCCTCGACCAGTGGCTCGAAGATCGCGCTGATCGAAGCCCAAGGCGGCCGTTGCCATTTCGTCGCCGAGTCATCGCAGGTGTATGCCGAGGCGCACCGGTTGGCCGAGGAGACCGGCGGGCACTATCTGGACCAGTTCACCAACGCCGAGCGGGCCACCGACTGGCGCGGCAACAACAACATCGCCGAGTCGATCTACGAGCAGATGCGCCTGGAACACCATCCGGTCCCGGAGTGGATCGTGGTGGGGGCGGGCACCGGCGGCACCAGCGCGACGATCGGCCGCTACATCCGCTACCGCAGGCATGCCACGCAGTTGTGTGTCGTCGACCCGGAGAATTCGGCGTTCTTCCCTGGTTACGCACAGGGCCGCGACGACGTCGTCACGGGCGCGTCGTCACGCATCGAGGGCATCGGCAGGCCGCGGGTGGAGCCGTCGTTCCTGCCCGGCGTCGTCGACCGCATGATCGCCGTGCCCGACAGCGGGTCGGTGGCCGCGGCTCATCACGCGAGCCGGGTGCTGGGCCGCCGCGTCGGTCCGTCGACGGGCACCAATTTGTGGGGCGCGTTCGGTCTGCTGGCCGAAATGATCGCGCACGGCCGCAGCGGGTCGGTGGTGACCCTGCTGGCCGACAGCGGGGACCGCTACGCGGACACCTACTTCGATGCGGACTGGCTCAGCGCCCAGGGGCTGGACACCTCCGCGTCCGCGGAGGTGCTCTCGGAGTTCGAGCGCTCGGGCAGCTGGTCCTGATCGGTCTCGGCCGTCAGGAACAGCCACAACGCTGCCAGGGCAAAGAACCCCAGGTAGATGAAGGCTCCCAAGACGGTCATGCAGCGTATAACGTCGCCGGCACGCCAAATGCTTCCCGTTGTCCGCGGTAGGAAACCGCGCAGGGGTGGCCGTTTGGCTTTCGAGGTACCCGGTGCGATAGGCTGTCGAAGCTTCACGCGGGGTGTGGCGCAGCTTGGTAGCGCGCTTCGTTCGGGACGAAGAGGTCGTGGGTTCGAATCCCGCCACCCCGACAGTGCAAGCAAGGCCCAGACCACAGAAATCCGGTCTGGGCCTTGCTTTTTGTAGAGAACCGCCTCAGTCGTGCGGATGCCCCTTCTTGCCGTGCCCCTTGCCGTGGCCGTTCCCGTTGCCGATGCCCGGGCCCCGATCCTGCTCGTCCTCGGGTGGGGGCGGGATGAACGTGGGCTCGCTGGTGGCGGCGGGCACCGTCGGCTCGATGGAAGTGGTCACCGGTGTGATCGGCGTGCGCTGCGGCGGCGGGTCGGAGATCAGCAGGATCGCCCCGAGCACGACGGCCACCATGGCGGCGGCGGCGGCGAGCAGGATCCGGATGCGCGAGCGGGAGTGTCCGGGCAGCATCGCCGGGGGCAGCATCAGGGTCGCCGGAGGAGCCGGCGGCGCGGGTCGAGCGGGCGGCGCTCCCTGGAGGGCGGCCCGCATCTCGGCGGCGTCGGTGAAGCGGTAGGCCGGATCCCGAGACATGGCCCGTTCCAGCACGCGGACCAGAGCGGGGTCGACGTCGGGACGCAGCACCGCGATCGGTGTCAGCGGCTCATCGAGCACGGCCCGCATGGTGGCCACCGGGCTCTCGCGCTCGAACGGAAGACGCCGGGTCAATGCCTCGTAGCCGAGGACTCCGAGGGCATACAGATCGTCCGACGGTGACGCCGGCTTCCCGGTAATCCGTTGCGGGCTCAGGTAGTTGGCGGTACCGAACACCATTCCGACGCGGGTGTGGGCGGCCCCGTCGGTCTTGGCGATTCCGAAGTCGGCGAGCTTGGCGGCACCGGAGCGGGTGATCAGGACGTTGCCGGGCTTGATGTCGCGATGCAGGATGCCTGCGTCGTGTGCGGCGGTCAGCGCACTGAGCAGGTCGGCGAGCACCCAGCGCACACGGTCGGCCGACAGCGGTCCGGCGGCGATCTCCTCGGCCAGGGTGGGGCCGGGCAGCCGTTCCATCACGATGTACGGCGTCCCGTTGTCCTCACCGCTGTCGTGGACCGCGACGATGTTCGGGTGATTGAGGGCGGCGGCGGCCCGCGCCTCGTTCTCGAACCGCCGACGCGTCACCTCGTCGGCGGCCAGGGCCGGATAGAGCAGTTTGATCGCGACCGGACGCGACAACCTGTTGTCCCAGCCGTCGTGTACCTCGGCCATGCCGCCGCGGCCGAGCAGGCCGCGCAGCTCGTAGCGGCCGCCGAGCGCCGCCGTCATAGGTCCCCTCTCCGGAATGGTCTTGTATCCGAGTATTCCGCAGTGCCCGTCATGCCCTGCTGGGGCATGCTGGCACCATGCCCCGGTTCACACTGGAATCCGCCGACGCCGATTTCTTCACGACGGCACCGCACATCTTCACCTATGAGAAGCGGTTCGCGGCACCGCCCGAACGGGTGTGGGAGTCCCTGGTGTCGGATGAGTCCCTGGCCGCCTGGGGGCCGTCGATCACCAAGGTGAACTGGTTGACGCCGAGGCCCTTCGGCGTCGGCACCTCTCGCGAGGTCACGCTGGCGCCGGGCGTGGCCCGGGTGCACGAGACGTTCTTCCGCTGGGAGGAGGGGCGTCGATACTCGTTCACCGTCGATCACGCCAGCATCCCGTCGCTGCGCCGATTTGCCGAGGACTATCTGGTCGAACCGGCCGGCGACGGCCAGACTCAGTTCACCTGGATCGTGGCGATCGAGCCGAAGCCGTTGTTCGCGATTCCGTTCAAGGCGCTGGCGCCGGTGGTCAAGGCGGCGTTCGGGCGGCTGGCCTCCGACGGCCAGCGGTATTTCGCCGAGCAGGTGTGACCGAAGTCCCAACCAAGCAGTTGATAGCCTCGGCCGATGGCAGCGCTGAGCTGGATCGCCCAACTGTTGCAGTTCGACCGCGACGGCGATGACTTCTGTATTCGAGAACCCCGCCGCGGCGCAGCCGAGCGGTTGTTCGGCGGCCTGATCGCGGCGCAGTCGTTGGGTGCGGCCGGGGCCACCGTCGACGACGGCAAGCTTCCGCAGTCGCTGCACGCCTACTTCGTCCGCGGCGGCCGCTACGACGCCGAGGTCGAGTTCCACGTCGACCGCATCCGCGACGGACGCGCATTCGCCACCCGTCACGTCACCGCCAGCCAGAACGGCGCCGTGATCCTGGAGATGATGGCCTCGTTCCACGAGCCAGAGCCGGGCCTGGACTGGTCCCCCGAGATCACGCCCGCCCTGGAGTTCGACGCGGCGGTCCCCAAGGTCGACGTCATGGACTTCGGGGACAAATTCGACCTGCGCACCATGCCCACGGACCACACCGAGTTCGCGATCTCGCCGTTCTGGATCCGCACGCAAGACGAGATCGAGGACGATCCACTGATCCGGGCCTGCACCCTGACATTCCTGTCCGACCTCGGGCCGGTGCCTGCGGCACTACCGCCGACGGTCCCGCTGCGGTCCGATCTGGGTTTCGCCGCCAGCCTCGACCACTCGATCTGGTTCCACCGGCCGTTCCGGCCCCACGGCTGGCACCGCTACGAGCTCCGGTCGGCGAATCACAACGACTCCCGCGGGCTGGCCCGCGGCTCGCTCTACGACACCGCGGGCACGCTGGTCGCCAGCGTCAGCCAGGAAGCCCTCTGGCGGATCTAGCCGGGCGCGTTTGCCCAGCCCTCATGGTGGGCAGTCGGTGGCCATGAAGATCTCCGATGTCGCAGCCTGGCCGGTCGAGTTCGGTGCCGCGGTGCGCCACCGCCGTCTGTTCCACCCGAACGGCGTGCTGGCACGTGGCAGCCTGGAACGCACCGCCCCGCCCACCAGAGGCCTGCCGCTCTACTCGTGCGATGTCGTCGGCAGATTGTCGAAGGGCCTCGGGACGCCAGGGTCCGTGCCGGACATCGCCGGTCTGGCCTGGCGGATGCCACCGCAACTGTCCGGCACGCCCTGGGATGTGCTGCTCGCCTCCACACTGGCCGGCAACCGATTTGTGTTGTGGCCGGCCAATTCCTGGACAGGTATCACCTTCTCGAGCGTGATGCCGCTGAGATTCGACGGCGCGCTGTGGTGGCTGCGGGCTCGCCTCCGTACCGAGTTCGACGGCGCCGGACTCTCCCTCGACAGCGTGAACGGTCAGTTGGAACGCGGTGGAATCCAGTTCGACATCGAACAATGCCCACCGACCGGCGAATTCGAACCACTGGGCAGGCTGTCACTGCGTGAGAAGCTTCCGCACGGGCGCGACGTCTCCTTCGACCCCGCGCTTCACGAGGCTGACGGGGTCCGTCTGGCTCCCGGTTGGCTTGCCGATATCCGCCGCGGCGCCTATCACAGCAGCCGCGTCGGGCGTGACGCCGAATAATCCGACACGGCGCTGCACTCAGTCGGGCGGTTCCTGGCTGGTGCTCTCGGTGGTATCGACGTCGGGGGTGTCCTCCGGGACGTTCTTGGCCCGATTCCGCTTGTCGGCGGCGGCACCGTTGGCACCGCGTTCATCGTCGCGGTGCTGTTCGTCGTAGATCCCCTTACCGGTTGGCATGTGCCTGAAATACCCGTAGCCGCCGAGTTTCAACCCGATGGCCCCGGGTATGCGCACCCGAACTCACCAGGAAGGGCAACGAACATGGATGCACTTACATTTCTGCGTCAGGACCACAAGAGCGTCCTGGGCATGCTCGAAGTACTCGACGGCGCACCGACCGGTCCGGGTGCCCACACCAGCGGATTGGGCACCATGGTGACCAACCTCGTCATCGCCGAATCGCAGCATGAAGCCATCGAGGAACAACTGTTCTGGCCGATGGTGCGCGATGTACTCGACGACGGTGACGAACTCGCCGATGAGGCGCTTGAACAGGAGCAGGCCGGAAAGAAGCTCTTGCAGCGGCTCGAGGACGGCTCGCCCGGTGAGCCCGAATATCACGATGCACTAAGGGAATTCGTCAAGGTGGGCCGCGAGCACATCGCATACGAAGAGGACGTGGTGTGGCCCAGGTTCGAAGCCGCCGTCGATCCCGAGGAGCGCGAGAAGCTCGGCGCCAAGCTGGAACTGGCCAAGAAGCTCGCCCCTACCCGTCCGCATCCGGACACCCCATCGAGCTCAACGGCCCAGAAAACGGCGGGCACCGCGGCCGCCATCGTCGACCGCGTCCGGGACGCGGCGACCAGTCGCGACGAGGAAAATCCGCCCGACCCGCAGACCCACTGAACAGCCACCGACGGCCGGCGTCCCCAGGGGGCGCCGGCCGTCGTCATCCGAATTACATGACTGCGCTGTGTTGTTCGTGGGTGAACGGCTTCTCGCTGTCCACGGCAGGACTGCCTTCGGGGTTCTTCTTCGCGCCCTGATTCTGACGCAACCTGCCGCCGAGCCATTCTTCCTGCGGCTTGCTGACGTACTTCCACTTCATGCCCTCGGGCCACGGGCCCTGCCCCTGGTTCCACGGACCGCGCGCATCACCGGCGCCATTGGACATGTTGAAGGCGACGTTCTGGAACCGGTCATCGCCCGGCAACTGCCCCGGCGGGAAGTTCACCGGCAGTTCGTTGAGCGCCGCGGTGAACTGCTGGAAGTGGGCCACCTCACGGGTCATCAGGAAGGTCAGGGTGTCCTGCACACCTGGATCGTCGGTGAACTGCTTGAGATACTCGTAGACGATCTTGGCCCGTGATTCGGCGGCCAGATTGCTGCGCAGGTCCACAGACGGATCACCGTTCGAGTTGACGTAGGCGCCACTCCACGGCACCCCGGCGGAGTTGCTGACATCGGGCCCACCGCCGGTCAGGGCGAAGTGCAGCGGGTTGGCCGCCACACTGTGCACGATCTCGTCGCGGCCGTCTGTGCTTCCCACTGCGGGCATCCAGTCGCAGCGTTCGTTGGCGATCTTGAGGTCGTCGTTGAGCCCGTCGAGCAGCATGGTGATCATCGAGCCGACCATCTCCAGGTGGGACAGTTCCTCGGTCGCGATGTCCATCATGAGGTCGTACATCTTCGGGCTCTTCTCCCGCAGCACGAATGCCTGGGTGAAGTACTGCATGGCGGCCTTCAATTCGCCGTTGGCGCCGCCGAATTGCTCCTGGAGCAGGGTGGCGAAGCGTGGGTCTGGCTCGGTGACCCGAACCTCGAATTGCAGATCCTTGTTGTGAACAAACATATCGGGTACCTCCAGGGCTATCGACGGCTAGGGATGCCGGGCGGGTACCCGGCGACGGCCGCGTCAAACTCCCTGGAGGGCCCTACAGTCGCGCTTTGACCGCCGCGGACAGCCGGGCGCCGTCGGCCTTGCCGGCGGCGATGGTCGTGGCGGCCTTCATCACCTGGCCCATCTGCCGCATGCCGGGACGTTCCCCGATCTGTTCGGCGACCTGTGCGATGGCGGTGTCGGCGACGTCGGCGAGTTCGGCGTCGGTCAGCGGGGTGGGCAGGTATTCGTCGATGACGCGGGCCTCGGCGTGCTCGTTGGCGGCCAGTTCGCCGCGCCCGTTCTGGGTGTAGATCTCGGCCGCCTCGCCGCGCTTCTTCGATTCGCGGGCCAGTACCGCGATCACCTCGGCGTCAGACAGTTCCCTGGCCTGCTTGCCCGAGACCTCCTCGCTCTGGATCGCGGCCAGCACCATGCGCAGGGTGGCGGTGCGCAACTTGTCCTGCGACTTCATCGCGCCGGTGAGATCCGCGCGCAGCTTGTCCTTGAGCTCGGCCATAGCGCCAACCTACGCTGCGATCAGTCCTGGCCCGCATCGAATTTCGGATAGAACGACGTTCGGTGGATCCGCACCGTAGTTGCTGACCGGCAACCCGGGAGGTCAGGATGGAACCCATGACGAGCGGTCGGCCACACCTTGCCCACTTTTCGGCAGGGAGCGTGATCCCGCTTCGTCCACTGAGCCTCACCGACATCTTCAATGGCGCCGTCGCCTACATCCGCACCAATCCGAGAGCGACGCTGGGGCTGGCCACCGTGGTGGTGCTGGCCTCGCAGATCATCTCGCTCGCATTGCAGGTCGGGCCGCTGTCCGCGCTGGGCGAATTCGACTCCACCGTGCAGGGCGAGGCTCCCTCAGCCGGGACGATCGTGGTGTTCGCCGGCGGCGTGTTCACCGGAATCGTCGTCACGACCCTGTCCTCACTTCTGCTCAGCGGCATGCTCACGGTGGTGATCGGTCGCTCGGTGTTCGGTGGCAGCATCACGGTCGGCGAAGCCTGGCAGCGGCTGCGTGGCCGGTTGCCGGCGCTGATCGGGCTGACCGTGTTGCAGGCCATAGCGTTGATCCTGGTCGCTGCCGGTGTGACTGTGCTGATCGTCGGGGCGGACGCACTCGGCGGTGGGCTGGCCGCGTTCGCGATCGGGGCGGTGTCGGTACCGCTGGCCCTGGTCGCAGTGCTCTACGCGTCGACGGTTCTGCTGTTCTCCCCCGCGGTGATCGTGTTGGAGCAGCGCGGCATCATCGCGGCGGTCAAGCGTTCATTCGTTTTGGTCAACAAGGATTTCTGGCGTGTGTTCGGCATCTGGCTGCTGGCCACCATCGTGGCCGGGGTGATCGGCTGGGGTGTGGGTGCGCCGTTCAACGTGGCCGGGCAGATCATGTCGATGGTCGACGAGGGACCCACGGTGCCGGCCCTGATACTGACCGCCGTGGGCGCCGCCATCGGCCAGATCGTCACCGCGCCGTTCAGCGCGGGCGTGGTGGTGCTGCTGTACGCCGACCGCCGGTTCCGGGCCGAGGCGTTCGATCTGATGCTGCAGACCGGTGCGGATGCGCCGGTCGAGACTGCGGACCAACTATGGCTGCCCCGGTACATCTGAGGTGACGAACATCGACATCGACCGTGACGCCGCGCACGACGCCGCGCAGAACGAATTGGCCAAACCGATCTACCCCCGGGCGTCACCGACCGATCAGATCAGCGAGTGGCTCAACGATCTGCTGTACCGGATCACCGCCGCCGGCTCCACGATTCCGGGTGGCTGGTTCACCATCTCAGTGCTGGTGATCCTGGTCGTGGTCGCCGTCGTGGTGGCGGTGCGCATTGCGCGACGCACCATGCGTACCGCCCGCGCCGGGGCCCAGGCCCTGTTCGACCGCCAGGAACTCAGCGCCGCGCAACACCGATCGATTGCCGAACAATATGCCGCACAAGGCGATTGGTCGGCCGCGATTCGTAATCGGGTGCGCGCGCTGGCCCGTCATCTTGAGGAGGCCGGCGTCCTGGACGCCGTCCCGGGCCGTACCGCCACCGAACTCGCTCGCGACGCCGGCGCGGCCCTGCCCGCGAGGGCATCAGAGTTGTCCATCGCGGCAACCACATTCAACGACGTCACCTACGGTGAGCGGCCGGGTACCGAGTCGGCCTACCGGGCGATCGCGGCCCTTGACGACGAGGTCATTCCCGTATGAGAGAGCGCCTCCGTACGGCACGATGGGTGCTGCTCGCATTCGCGGTCATCGTCGCGGTGGCTGTCGCGACGGTCTATCTGACCGCGCCGCGCCCGGGTGGGGCGATGGATCCGGCCTCGACCTCACCGCAGGGGACGCACGCGCTGGTCAGCCTGTTGCGCGATCACGGCGTCGAGGTGATCGTCGCCGCCGATGTCGACGAGGTGCAGCGCGCCGCCCGTCCCGGCACCTTGCTGGTGGTGGCGCAGACGATGTTCTTGTCCAGCGAGAAGACGGTTGGCAGGTTGACCGATCTGCCCGGCGACCTGCTGCTGGTGGCGCCCGTGGCACTCACCCGGGAGAAGCTGGCCCCGCAGATCCGGCTGGACGAGCCAACACAGTTCGGCGGCGGTGAGCCCGATTGCGAACTGGCCGAGGCGAACCGGGCCGGCACGACCCAGTTGGGCACCACCGACACCTACACCGCCGCCGACAGTGCGCCGGTGACCCTCTGCTACGGCGGTGCACTGGCCCGCTACCACGACGGGGAACGTACCGTCACCGTGGTCGGCACGGGTGACTTCATGACGAACTCACGGCTGCTGAAAGAGGGCAATGCCGCGCTGGCGATGAATCTGGCCGGCGCCGCACCGCGGGTGATCTGGTATGCGCCACAGCATTTCGAGGCCAGCTCCACCGGTGAGCGCAGCCTGTCGGATCTGCTGCCCGTGCAGATCCGGTGGATCGTCCTGCAGCTGTGCCTGGTGGTGGCGCTGCTCGCGGTCGCACAGGGCCGGCGTCTCGGCCCGTTGGTCGCCGAGTCACTGCCGGTCGTGGTCCGCGCCTCGGAAACCGTCGAGGGCCGCGGGCGGCTGTACCGCTCCCGCCGGGCGCGTGACCGCGCCGCCGACGCATTACGCGCCGCGGCGCTGGGCCGGCTGCTGCTGCGGCTGGGCGGCCGCCGTCGCCGCCCGCTGCGGCACCGCCGCCAACTCGGCCGGCCACATTCTGTTCGGCCCGCCCCCGGCCACCGACGCCGAACTCGTCCACCTCGCACACCAACTCGACGACATCGAAAGGCAGGTCGCACAGTCGTGACTCAGCCCTCCCCCGACCCAGCCCGTGAAGCCCTGCTGGCCCTGCGCAACGAGATCGCCAAGGTGGTGGTCGGTCAGGATGCGGTGATCAGCGGCCTGGTGGTGGCGCTGCTGTGCCGGGGCCATGTGCTGCTCGAGGGTGTGCCCGGGGTGGCCAAGACCCTGTTGGTGCGCACCCTGGCCGCGGCGCTGCAGCTGGATTTCAAGCGCGTGCAGTTCACCCCGGACCTGATGCCCGGTGATGTCACGGGCTCGCTGGTGTACGACGCGCGCACCGCCGAGTTCGAGTTCCGTGCCGGGCCGGTGTTCACGAATCTGCTGCTGGCCGACGAGATCAACCGGACCCCGCCGAAAACCCAGGCGGCGCTGCTGGAGGCCATGGAGGAGCGCCAGGTCAGCGTCGACGGGACCCCCCGACCGCTGCCCGATCCGTTCATCGTGGCGGCCACCCAGAACCCGATCGAGTACGAGGGCACCTATCAGCTGCCCGAGGCTCAGCTGGACCGCTTCCTGCTCAAGCTCACGGTGCCGCTGCCGCCGCGGGATCAGGAGATCGCGATCCTGGGACGGCACGCGCACGGCTTCGATCCACGTGACCTGTCCTCTGTCCAGCCGGTGGCCGGTGCGGCCGAGCTGGCAGCCGGACGCGACGCGGTGCGCCAGGTGCTCGTCGGTGATGAGGTGCTGGGCTACATCGTCGACATCGTCGGGGCCACCCGGCATTCCCCGTCCTTGCAGCTCGGCGTATCCCCGCGCGGCGCGACCGCGCTGCTGGCCACATCGCGGTCCTGGGCCTGGCTGTCCGGCCGCAACTACGTGACCCCGGACGACGTCAAGGCGATGGCCCGGTCGACGCTGCGACACCGGGTGGCGTTGCGCCCGGAGGCCGAGCTGGAGGGCGCCACCTCCGACGGAGTGCTGGACGGCATCCTGGCTGCTGTTCCGGTGCCGCGCTGATGGTCCTCACCGGCCGCGCCGGTCTGGTGGCACTTGTGTGCGTGCTGCCGATTGCGTTGGCCCCTTGGCCGGCAACGGCTTTCGTCGCCCTGGCGGCGTTGTTGGCCGTGGCCGTGGCGACCGACGTCGTGCTGGCCGGCCGCATCGGCGGGCTGCGGCTGTCCCGTGGTGGCGAGTCCACCGCCCGCCTGGGTAAGACCGTCGACGCAATGCTCAGCGTGCACAACACCGGGCGCCGCCGGGTCCGCGGCACGATTCGCGATGCGTGGCCGCCCAGCGCCACCGCGCAACCGCGCGCACATCAGGTGAATATCGATGCCGGCCAACAAGTTTCCCTGGCCACCAGGTTGCACCCGGTCCGCCGAGGTGACCAGCACAGCGAGCTGGTCACGGTGCGCTCGATCGGGCCGCTGGGGTTGGCCGGGCGGCAACGTTCGCAGCGGTTACCAGGACAGGTACGGATCCTGCCGCCGTTCCTGTCCCGTAAGCACCTGCCGTCCCGGCTGGCCAGGCTGCGGCAACTGGACGGCGCGATCCCGGTGCTGATCCGCGGCCAGGGCACCGAATTCGATTCGCTGCGGGAGTATGTGGTCGGCGATGACGTCCGCTCGATCGACTGGCGTGCCACGGCGCGGCGCGCCGACGTGGTGGTGCGTACCTGGCGGCCGGAGCGTGACCGCCGGGTCGTGATCGTGCTCGACACCGGACGTACCTCGGCAGGCCGGGTCGGCGTGGATCCGACCGCGCTGGATCCGGGCGGGTGGCCGCGCCTGGACTGGTCGATGGACGCGGCGCTGCTGCTGGCGGCCTTGGCTTCGCGGGCCGGTGACCATGTCGACTTCCTGGCCATCGACCGCACGCCCCGCGCCGGGGTGTGGGGCGCCTCGCGGACCGAGCTGCTGGCCTCGGTCGTCGCGGCGATGGCGCCGTTACAGCCGGCACTGGTGGAATCCGATGCCACCGCGATGGTTTCGGCGGTATTGCGCCGGGTACGCGGCCGGGCACTGATCGTGCTGCTGACCGATCTGAATGCCTCGGCGCTCGACGAGGGCTTGATGACGGTGCTGCCGCAGCTCTCGGCGCGCCATCAGGTGCTGCTGGCCGCGGTGTCCGATCCGCGGGTGGACCAGCTTGCGGCCGGCCGGTCCGATGCCGCACAGGTATATGACGCCGCCGCTGCCGAACGCGCCCGCAACGACCGCCGGGCCATCGCGTCACGGCTGCGCGGACATGGTGTCGATGTGGTCGATGCCCGCCCCGAAGATCTGGCGCCCGCGCTCGCCGACCACTACCTGGCGATGAAGGCGGCGGGCAAGCTCTAGGCAGTCGGCAGCACGTCGGGCGCATCCTCCAGGTCGCCGCTCTCCCCTGCCCGGGCGGCCTTGCGCCCGAAGTGGAACACGTAGGCCAGGAAGGCCAGTTCGGCCGCGATGCCGATGCCGATCCGCATCCAGGTGGGCAGCGGCGACGGGGTCACCAGGGCCTCGATCAGACCGGACACGAGCAGCACGACGGCCAGTCCGATCGCGGCCGCAACCACGGCCCGGCCCTGCTCGGCCAGCACCTGCGCCCGGGGCCGGTTGCCTGGCGCGATCACCGTCCAGCCCAGCCGCATCCCGACCGCGGCGGCCAGGAACACCGCGGTCAGCTCGAGCAGTCCGTGCGGGGTGATCAGGCCGAGGAACAGATCGCCTTTGCCCGCGCCGAACATCAGCCCGGCGTTCGCGCCGAGGTTCGCCGCGTTCTGGAACAGCACGTACGGGATGGGCAGTCCGAGCAGGATCGCGAAGGCGATGCACTGCGCGGCGACCCAGGAGTTGTTCACCCAGACCTGCAGGGCAAAGGAGGCGGCCGGGTGCTCGCTGTAATACGACTCGAAGTCGTGGTTGACCAATTCATCGATCTCGCTTGGCGTTCCGATGGCCGCGTGCACCTCGGGGTTGCCCGCTATCCACAACGCCATTGCCGCCGCGACGACGAAGAACGCCACCGCCGATCCCAGCCACCAGCGCCAGGACCGGTAGGCCACGACCGGGAACGACACGGTCCAGAACCGGAGGAATTCGCGCCACAGCGGGGCGTGCGCACCGGTCACCGCGGCCCGCGCCCGGGCTACGAGCCCGGACAGCCGTCCCACCAGCACCGAGTCCTGCGAGGCCGACCGCACCATCGACAGGTGCGTGGACACCCGCTGATACAGGTCGACGAGCTCGTCGACCTCTGCACCGGTCAACCGTCGGCGCCGTTTTACCAACTGCTCCAACCGGTCCCAGGTGGGGCGATGGGCCACGACGAACGCATCGACATCCACCTGGCAAAGCGTAGTCGGTAGCGTGTGTCGGTATGGTTTGGCAGCCCGCACCGGTGGTGACCGGGGACGCCGTCGTCCTCGACGTTGCAATTGCCCAGTTGCCGGTACGCACCCTGGCCGCCCTGATCGACATCGTGGTGATCGCCATCGGGTACGTGGTGGGGCTGGTGCTGTGGTCGATCACCCTGACCCAACTCGACGAGGCGTTGTCGGCGGCGATCCTGATCATCTTCACGGTGCTGACCCTGGTGGGTTATCCGGTGGTGATGGAGACCGCGACGCGTGGCCGGTCGCTGGGCAAGATGGCGTTGGGCCTGCGGGTGGTGGCCGAGGACGGCAGCCCGGAGCGCTTCCGCCAGGCGTTGTTTCGCGGGCTGGCGGGGTTCATCGAGATCTGGATGCTCACCGGTGGGCCCGCGGTGATCTGCAGCCTGTTGTCGGCCAAGGGCAAACGGCTCGGCGACATCTTCGCGGGCACGGTGGTGATCAGTGAGCGCGGACCCAAGCTGAACCCGCCTCCGGTGATGCCGCCGGCGCTGGCGTGGTGGGCCGCCACTCTGGAACTGTCCGGCCTGGGCCCCGAGCAGGCCGAGTTGGCCCGGCAGTTCCTGTCCCGGTCGGCTCAACTCGATCCGCGGATCCGCCATGAGATGGGGCACCGCATCTTCGGTGAGGTGGCCTCGCGCATCTCACCTCCGCCTCCTCCGGGCGTACCGGCCGAGTACGTGCTGGCCGCGGTTTTGGCCGAGCGGCATCGGCGCGCGCTGGCCCGGCTGATGCCCCAAGCCCGGGTCGCGACGTTCCCGGCGCCGTACCCCGGCTCGCTGCCACCGCCGCCGACCAGCGGGTTCACTCCACCCAGCTAGGGTGTGGGACATTACTGTCCCATTTTGACCCTATCGTGCTACATTTTGATTCATGACCAGTTCGGCGTCGACGCACAGCGGGCCGCGTGAGCGCACCCGCAAAGCGATCCTCGATGCCGCGATGACGGTCCTGGCCGACAACGCGACCGCCTCGCTCTCCGATATCGCGGCCGCCGCCGACGTCGGCCGCAGCACGGTGCACCGGTACTACCCGGAGCGCACCGACCTTTTGCGCGCCCTGGCCCGGCATGTGCACGACCTCACCATCGCCGCGATCGATCGCGCGGACCCGATGCACGGTCCCGTGGACGCGGCGCTGCGCCGGGTGGTGGAGAGCCAACTCGACCTGGGGCCCATCGTGCTGTTCGTCTACAGCGAGCCCACGATCCTGGCCGATCGCGAGTTGGCGGCCCACCTGGACACCGGTGACGAGGCGATCGTCGAAGTACTGAACCGCGCCTCTGTCGACAGGCCCGAATACCCCCCAGGATGGGCCCGGCGAGTGTTCTGGGCCCTGCTTGACGCCGGCTACGAAGCCGCCAAGCAGGACGGCACACCCCGCCACCAAATCGTCGACGCCATCATGACCAGCCTGACCGCGGGCACCATTCAACTCCCGCGCGGCTGATCTCCTCTTTCAAGTTCTTGGAGCCAACCCCATGTCCACCTGTCTCGAAGGCAGCCCGTCGGTGACTTCAACGCCCAAACGCGCGTGGGTGGCACTGGCCGTATTGATGCTGCCGGTGCTGCTGATCGCCATCGACAACACCGTCCTGGCCTTTGCGTTGCCTGCGATCGCCGAGGATTTCCGTCCCGCGGCGTCCACCCAGCTGTGGATCGTCGACGTCTACTCACTGGTGCTGGCCGCACTGCTGGTCGCCATGGGTGGGCTCGGTGACCGGTTCGGCCGGCGCCGTCTGCTGCTGATCGGCGCGACAGGCTTCGCGGTCGTCTCGGCCGCCGCGGCTTTCGCGCCGAGCGCGGCCTACCTGGTTGCCGCGCGGGCGGCGCTCGGCGTGTTCGGCGCGATGCTGATGCCGTCGACGCTGTCGCTGATCCGCAACATCTTCGTCGACGCCTCGGCACGACGGCTCGCGATCGCCATCTGGGCCTCGTGTTTCACGGCGGGCTCGACGCTGGGCCCGATCGTCGGCGGCGCCCTGCTGCAGCATTTCCATTGGGGCTCGGTGTTCCTCGTGGCCGTGCCGATCCTGCTGCCCCTGCTGGTGCTGGGCCCCAGGCTGGTGCCCGAATCGCGTGACCCGAATCCGGGCCCGCTGGATCTGCTGAGCGTGACGCTGTCGTTCACCGCGATGCTGCCGTTCGTGTGGGCGATCAAGACCGCGGCCCACGACGGCTTCTCGGGCAGTGTCGTCGCGGCGTTCGCGCTCGGCATCGCCTCGGGTGTGCTGTTCGTGCGGCGCCAGAATCGCAGTGCCACACCGATGCTCGACATGGGGCTGTTCTCCTACGCGCCGTTCAGCGCGTCGATCCTGGCCAATTTCCTGTCGATCGTGGGCCTGATCGGGTTCATCTTCTTCATCTCGCAGCACCTGCAGTTGGTCCTCGGCCTGTCGCCGCTGGCGGCCGGCCTGGTGACGCTGCCGGGTGCGGTGGTGTCGATGATCGCCGGCCTGGCGGTGGTCAAGGCTGCCAAGCGGTTTGCCCCCGACAAGCTGATGATCTTCGGCCTGGTGTTCGTCGCGGCCGGGTTCGTCCTGATCCTGGCCTTCCGCCACGATCTGTCGGTGGCCGCGGTGATCGCGTCGTTCGTGGTGCTGGAGCTGGGTGTCGGTGTCTCGCAGACGGTGTCCAACGACACCATCGTGGCGTCAGTGCCCGCTGCGAAGGCCGGTGCGGCATCGGCGGTCTCGGAGACCGCGTACGAGCTCGGCGCGGTGGTCGGCACCGCGACGCTGGGCACGATCTTCACGGCGTTCTACCGCAACAACATCGAGGTGCCGGCCGGACTGACGCCGGCGCAGGCCGCCGACGCCGGTGAGAGCATCGGCGGGGCGACGTCGGTGGCCGCGGACCTTCCCACGGAAATCGCCGAGCGCCTGCTGGATTCGGCCCGCACGGCCTTCGACTCCGGCATCGCTCCGACGGCGGTCATCGCGGCCACGCTGGCGCTGACGGCGGCCGCGATCGTGGCGGCGGCGTTCCGCAGGCAGGCTCAGCGGTAACGCAGGCTGATCAGCAGCAGGACGGCGCCGATGAACCCCGAGGCGGTGCGCACGTGGTTCCATGCCGTCCAACTGGTGAGGTAGTTCTGCCATTCGGCGGCCGCATCGGCCAGGTCGATCCGGTCGAGGTGGTTGTTGAGCGGCACGTTGAACGCGATCGTGATCACCACACCGAGGACCCCGAAGATCGCTCCGGCCAGCAGGATCCAACTGCCGGGCCGGCCGATCTGGGCCACCGCCGTCCCGCCGACGATCAGCGACAGCAACGCCGAGCCGAACAAGAACAGCAGGAACGGCGCGTTGGTGTTGGCCTCGGCGTTCATGCCGCGCATGGCGGTGACCGCCTCGACCGGGCCGGTGCGGTCGAGGCCGCGCATCACGAAGGTGGAGAACGCGTAGAAGATTCCTCCGGCGGCGGCACTTCCGAGGGCGGCGGCTGCGGTGAGGACGACGACTGGGCTGATGGTCATGGCTTCAGTCAACGATGCCGAAGCGAGACGCTCCATCGGTAAGAATCCCGATTCCATACGCGATCGTCTCACTGCGAGGATAGGTCGATGACGTTTGACGAGTTCGTGGCCGAAGCCGACGCCGCGCCGGTCGACGGCTGGGATTTCTCCTGGCTCGACGGCAGGGCCACCGAGGCCCGACCGTCATGGGGCTATCAGCGCCTGATGAGCGAGCGGCTGGCCTCGGTGACCTCGGCGCTGGACATCCAGACCGGCGGCGGTGAGGTGCTCGCCGGGGCTGCCGCCTTCCCGCCGGCCATGGCGGCCACCGAATCCTGGCCGCCCAACCTCGACCGCGCGACCCGGCTGCTCGGGCCTCGCGGTGTCGTCGTGGTCGCCGATCCCGACCAGCCGCCGTTGCCGTTCGCCGATGCGGCATTCGAACTCGTTCTGAGCCGGCATCCAGCCACGGTCTGGTGGGACGAGATCGCCAGGGTTCTCGCGCCGGGCGGTACGTATCTGGCCCAACATGTCGGACCGGCAAGCGTTTTCGAGCTGACCGAGTTCTTCCTCGGGCCGCAACCGGAAGCCCGCAGGGCACGCGATCCAGAACTCGAGTCCGCGGGTGCGCGGGCCGCAGGGCTGGACATCGTCGACCTGCGTGCCGAGCGGCTACGGATGGAGTTCTTCGACATCGGCGCCGTGGTGTACTTCCTGCGCAAGGTCATCTGGATCGTGCCCGGCTTCACGGTTGACATCTACCGCGACCGGCTCGTCGCGTTGCACCGGCGGATCCAGACCGACGGCGCGTTTGTCGCGCACTCGTCACGGCACCTGATCGAAGCCCGCAAGCCGGGCTGAGCGTTACCCTACGGTCGTGGACGCCCTGGTCGGATTGCTCGACGGGGTCCGTGCGCGGGGCGCGTTCGTGTTGCGGCTGCGCATGGATCCGCCCTGGTCTCTGGCCATCCGCGACGAAGCACCGTTGGCACTGATCTGTCAGACCCGCGGTGAGGCGGTGATCGTCGGTACGCGCAGCGGCACGTTCACGCTAGGCCAGGGCGATGTCGCGCTGACTCGCGGTACCGAAAACTATGTCTACGCAGACGATCCGGCCACCTCGCCGAGTGTCGTCATCAATCCCGGGCAGCACTGCACGACTCTGTCCGGCGAGGATCTGCATTTCGAGATGTCGCTGGGCCTGCGCAGCTGGGGAAACAGCGCGACGGGTGCCGCGGAGTCGATCGTGTGCGCCTATGAGGGCCGCAGCGAGGTCAGCGCACGCCTGCTCGACGCGTTGCCCACCGTCCTGGTACTGCGCGCCCGCGAATGGGACACCCCGCTGGTCGATCTGCTCTCACTCGAGGCGGGCCGCGACGGCCCGGGTCAGGAGGCCTACCTGGACCGCCTGCTCGACCTGCTGCTGATCGCCGTGCTGCGCACGTGGTTCGACCGGGACGGGAATGCACCCGCGTGGTGGCAGGCCGAACATGATCCGGTCGTCGGGCCTGCGCTCAAGCTGATCTACAACAATCCGGCCCATCCGTGGACGGTGGCCAATCTCGCAGCGGCGGTGGGTTGTTCACGTGCGGTGTTCGCCCGCCGGTTCAGCGATCAGGTCGGCGAGCCGCCGATCGCGTTCCTGACCGGCTGGCGCCTGGCATTGGCGGCCGACTTGTTGCGCGCCAGCGACACCACGATCGCCGCCGTGGCCCGGCAGGTCGGCTACTCCACACCGTTCGCGTTGAGCAGCGCGTTCAAGCGGTCGTACGGAGTCAGCCCGAATGAGCATCGGGCAGTTTGATCGCGAAGGTGGGTGACAGCCAGCCACCACCTCAGGCGCTGATCCAGTTCCCGTGGAAGCCGTAGGGAACGCGTTGCGGCAGTTTGATGGTGGCGACGGGCGTTCCGCCGAAGTCCGACGCATCCAGGATCACGAGGTCGCTGCCGTCACGTTCGGGGTTGTAGACGTAGCCGAGGTACCACCCGTTGCTCTCGTCGGCCGGACCTGAACCGGGGACGAACACCGCCTCGCCCGGTCCCCCGGCGCCGAGTTCATGGCGCACACCGGTACCGCTGGTCAGGTCGTAGCGGATCCAGGCGTTGTCGGTGACCGACACCGCGTATCGTGCCGGCAGGCCGGCCAGGCGATCGTCGATGCGCGGGAACTCCACCCCGAGATCGTCGAGCTGGCGTTCGCGGACCGCTCCGCTTGCCAGGTCGATGGTCCATTCCCAGAGCACGCCTTCGACGTCGAACCCGCCGTCGTTGCGCCACAGTTCGGGATATCGAACCGCCTGCAGCACAATCGAATCACCGTCGTCGTGTGCGTTGGCGACATGGAACACGTAGCACGGGTCGACGTCGAACCAGCGGATCGGTGCGTCGGCGTCGTCGCGGCGTAGCACGCCGAACCGGGCACCGTAGGTATCGCTCCAGTGGTAGGGCATGTCGCCGTCGTCCTTGACCGCCTTTTCCAGGTCGAACACGATCGGCAGGTCCATGAAGATGACGTGTCGGGCGGTCATCGCGAAGTCGTGCATCATGGTGTGCGCCTTGACATCTACGGGCCGGTTGATGGTCAGCTCGCCGTTGGCGTCGGCACGGTGATAGGTGACGTAGGGCTCGAAGATGCTGCCGTAGCCGAAGAAATGCAGCTCCCCGGTCGTCGGGCAGATCTTGGGGTGCGCGGTCATCGAGTCGACCAGCTTGCCGCCGAAGTCGTAGGCACCCACGGTTTCGAGGTCGTTGGTGATCTCGTAGGGCAGCGAGGATTCCACGAGTGCCAGGGTCTTGCCCGCGTGGTTGACCACGTGGGTGTTGGCGACGGCCGACCGCAGGTTTCGGGTGCCGTCCTTGTTGTAGAGCGGAAAGTCCTTGATGAAGCTGTCGGTGCGCACCCAGCGGTTGCGGTACCACTTGGCCGCACCGTTCTCGATGCGGACACCGTGGATCATGCCGTCGCCGGTGAACCAGTGCGCGGTCGCCTGACGCGGGTTGGGCCCGTTGCGCAGGTACCAGCCGTTGAGTTCGGCGGGGATGGCGCCGTCAACCGGCAGGTCGGATTCGGTGAGTTCGTCGGCGACCGGCGCGTAGTTCCCGTACCGGAAGAAGTCTCGTTCGCCGATCGGCAGGGCTGAGGTCATGCATCCAACGGTGACATTCCACAACTGACATGTCAATAGTGAACGGTAGACTGGCGGCATGAGTCTGCGCATGGCGGCACTTGGCCTGTTGGCACAGCACCCCGGCAGTGGGTACGACCTGCTCAAGCGGTTCGAGAAATCGATGGCCAACGTGTGGCCGGCCACCCAGAGCCAGCTCTACGGCGAGCTCAACAAACTGGCCGGCACCGGGCTGATCGAGGTGTCGGCGATCGGCCCGCGCGGACGCAAGGAGTACCGCATCACTCCCGCCGGCCGCACCGAACTGCAGCGCTGGATCACCAATCCCGCCGACGACCCACCCGAGCGCAGCGCTGGGCTGTTGCGGGTGTTCTTGCTCGGCGAATTGCCTCGCGACCAGGCCCGCGACCACTTGGCCGCACTCGCCGCCCACTCCGAGGCCGAGGTGGCGCGACTCCAAGAACTGGAGGCCTCCATCCGCTGGTCCGATGCCGATGACGACCTGTACGGGCACGCAGCCTTGGAATACGGGCTGCGCTTCAACGCCATGCAGGCGGAGTGGGCGCGCTGGCTCAAGAAGACTATCGACAACCGATAGATTCCGATATATCGTTGACGCATCGGACGCGCGGTTCAGCGCTCCCCAACGACAACGAAGGATTTACTCCAATGACCAACCCATTCAATCCATCCAGCGGCTTCGGATTTGTCCCCCTCGGACGGGAAGAAGCCCGCATCATGTTCGATCAGGTCCGCACCGCACGCCGCGACATGCGTGAGCAGATGCGTGCCCAGGCGCGCGCGGCGCGTGAGCACGGCACGGATGCCAACTGCCAGACCGGGTTCAATTTCAACCCCGGCGGCGGACTCGGTTTCGGCTTCGGGCCGGGACCGTTCGGCCGGCCCGGCGGCGGACCTTTCGGCGGACACCGTGGCCGCGGCGGGCGACGCGGACGACGCGGCGATGTGCGTGCCGCCATCCTGACCTTGCTGGCCGAACGGCCCATGCACGGCTATGAGATGACGCAGGAGATCGCGACCCGCAGCAACAACCTGTGGAAGCCCAGCCCCGGCTCGGTGTATCCGACGCTGCAACTGCTGGTCGACGAGGGACTGATCATCCCGGCCGAATCCGAGGGCAGCAAGAAGACCTTCGAGCTGACCGAGGAGGGCCGCCAGGCCGCCGCCCAGATCGAAACCCCGCCGTGGGACCAGATCGCCGATGACGCTGATCCCGGTGCTCTCAACCTGCACTCGGCCGCCAGCCAGCTGATGGCTGCGGTCGGCCAGTCGGCCTACGCCGCCGGCGACGACCAGCGGCAACGCATCCTCGACGTCGTCAACACGGCCCGCCGCGAGATCTACCAGATCCTCGGCGAGGAGTAGCAGCCCGTAGGCTGCCCTCGTGAGCAGCCTTGTCACAACCATCGCGCCGGCCGTCGTCGCAGTACTGACCGCGGCCGGCGCGGTCATCGGAATCGAATTCCGCGATGTCGACGCCTATGCGCGCCGGCGCGGCATCTGGCAGTGGCTTCTGGTCCTGCTTGCCGCAGCCGCGACGCTGGGGGCGATCGGCTCGGCATCCGGTGTCGGAAACCTGCTGGAAGCCACCATCATGGCGGTGGTCGCCGTCGCCGCCGTGGTCGTCGCCCATGCGATGTGGCGCCGACGCGTCCCCGATGCCGAGCCTCGCAACGTCGCGATCGCCACGACGGCGGCCGCCTGCGCGGTCCTGGTGATCGCCGGGACGACCGCGCTGACCTACACCGGCGACAAGGGCTGCCGTCAGGTCGATCCTCTGGTGCAATCCAGCCTCGACAGTTGGGGCGCACTCATGCCGACGCTCGATGCGAACCAGGGCCCGACCGCCGGTGACTTCGCCGAGTGGGCCAAGATCATCGGCGAGCAGGCCGATCAGGTCACCGACGGTGAGGTGGCTCAGCATGCGCACCGAATGGGTGAGCTGGCGGGGCAGATCGCCGACTCCGTCAGGACCAACGACAAAGCCCAGCACGTATTGCTCGGCAAGCAGTACGAGGACGAACTCCGGCCCATCCTGAAGCGGTGCCAGATCTCGGTGTCCCGCTAGATCTCCACCCAGTCCAGGGTGCGCTCCACCGCCTTCTTCCAGCCGGTGTAGCCACCCGAACGCTGTTCGTCATCCCACTGCGCGCTCCAGCGCTGGCCTTCCTGCCAGTTGGCCCGTAGGTCCTCGGCGCTGTCCCAGAATCCCACCGCGAGCCCGGCCGCGTACGCCGCGCCCAGCGCCGTGGTCTCGGCCACGACAGGCTTGACCACGTCGACTCCGAGGACGTCGGCCTGAATCTGCATGCACAGCGCGTTGGCGGTGATACCGCCGTCGACTTTCAGAACCTCAAGGTGCACACCGGAATCTGCTTCCATGGCCTCCACCACGTCGCGGCTCTGGTAACAGATCGCCTCCAGGGTGGCCCGCGCCAGGTGGGCGTTGGTGTTGAAGCGCGACAGCCCGACGATGACGCCTCGGGCGTCGGAACGCCAGTACGGCGCGAACAATCCCGAGAACGCCGGAACGAAATAGACGCCGCCGTTGTCGGCCACTTGCCGCGCCAGCGCCTCGCTCTGTGCCGCGCCGCTGATGATGCCCAGCTGATCGCGCAGCCACTGCACGGCCGAGCCGGTCACCGCGATCGAACCCTCAAGGGCGTAAACGGGTTTCGCGTCGCCGAACTGGTAGCACACCGTGGTGAGCAGCCCGTTCTCCGAACGGACGATCTTCTCGCCGGTGTTGAGCAGCAGGAAATTACCCGTGCCGTAGGTGTTCTTGGCCTCACCGGGCTCCAGGCACACCTGACCCACCATCGCGGCCTGCTGGTCGCCCAGGATCCCGGTCACCGGCACCTGCCCGGCCAGCGGCCCGTCGTCGCGGGTGATCCCGAACGAGGACGGGTACGACGACGGCCTGATCTCGGGCAGCATCTGGCGCGGAATCGAGAAGAACGACAACAGTTCGTCGTCCCAGTCCAGGGTTTCCAGGTTCATCAACATGGTGCGGCTGGCGTTGGTGACATCGGTGACGTGCACGCCGCCGCGGTAGCCGCCGGTGAGGTTCCAGGTCACCCAGCTGTCGGGCGTACCGAAGATCGCGTCACCGTTCTCCGCATCGCGCCGGACGCCCTCGACGTTGTCGAGGATCCACTGGATCTTGCCGCCCGAGAAGTACGTCGCTGGCGGCAGCCCCGCCTTGCGGCGGATCACGTCACCGCGGCCGTCCCGATCCAGCGCCGCGGCGATGCGGTCGGTGCGGGTGTCCTGCCAGACGATGGCGTTGTGGTACGGCCGGCCGGTGTGCCGGTTCCAGACCAGCGTGGTCTCGCGCTGATTGGTAATGCCCAGCGCCGCAAGGTCCCCGGCCACGAGATCGGTCTTGTTCAGCGCTGTCATGATCGCCGCGGAGGTGCGTTCCCAGATCTCCACCGGGTTGTGTTCCACCCACCCCGCCTTGGGCAGGATCTGCTGGTGCTCAAGCTGATGACGGCCCACCTCGGCACCGGAGTGATCGAAGATCATGCATCGGGTGCTCGTGGTGCCCTGGTCGATTGCAGCTACGAAGTCGGCCGGCATTGGTCCATCATGGCTTACATGGCTGCCGACCCCACAGATATCGACCGGATGCCACGGGGCGGGTTCCGGGCCTCGTGCCTGGACCGGCTGCTGCAGACGGACCGGCTGGAGTACCTGGACCGCGACGACGTCGACGAATCGACCAAGCGGCAGGTGATCGGGGCGCTGGACTGGACCGGCCGGTTCTTCAAGAACCACGAGCGGTTCGCCGCGATCGCCCTCGATCTGGTCGCCGATGTGCCCGATCCGCGGATCCTGGAGTTGGGCGCGGGGCACGGCGGGGTGTCACGCCAGCTGCTGGCCGATCATCCGTCGGCCCGCGTCACGGTCACCGACGTCGACGCGGAGTCGGTGGCCCGCATCGCCGCGAGCGACCTGGGCAGCCACCCTCGCGCCGAGGTCCGCCAGATGGACGCCACCGCCATCGACGGCGCCGACGGCAGTTACGACCTGGCGCTGTTCGCCTTGTCGTTCCATCACCTGCGCCCGGCACAGGCCGCACGGGTGTTCGCCGAAGGTACCCGGGTTGCCGACACGCTGCTGATCATCGACCTGCCGCGCCCGCCCGCCCCGCTGCACCTGCTGCGGCTGGCGACAATGCTCCCGGCGGCCGTGCTGCTCCCGTTCGTGCACGACGGTGTCATCAGCTCACTGCGCAGCTACAGCCCTTCGGCGTTGCGCAGCCTGGCCCGCCACGCGGACCCGTCGATCGAGCTCACGCTGCGCAGCGGGCTGAACCTGCCGCAGATCGTGATCGCGAGGCGCGCAAGGTGATTCGCCTCAGGCGCGCCGTTTGACCTGCGGCGCCACCGAGAAGAGGTCCGCCACGGTGGAGGCCAGCTCCAGGAAGGCCTGGCGTGTCGGCCCGCTGAGGAAGCCCAGGTCCACCTCGGCCCCCTCGGCCAGGTGATCGTCGAACGGGATCACGTGCAGTGCGCGCACCCTGGGCAGGAAGTGGTTGGACAGCTGACCCATGTCGAGCCCGAGTGCGCCCGGCCGCGATGCGCTGACCACCACGACCGCCTTCGGTACCAGGTGCGAATAGCCGTTGCGCTCAAGCCAATCCAATGTGGCGAGGGCACTTCGTGCCGAATCGATGGCAGGCGATGCCACGATCACGATCATGTCCGCGACGTCGAGCACGCCCGCCATCGCCGAGTGCACCAACCCGGTGCCGCAGTCGGTCAGGATGATGTTGTAGAAGCGCTGCAGCACACTGAGCACGCCGCGATAGTCGTACTCCGAGAAGGCTTCCGAGGTGGCCGGATCGCGCTCGGACGCCAAGATCTCCAGACGGCTCGTGCTCTGGGAGGTGTGGCGGCGGATGTCGGAGTAACGCGAGATGCCGTCATCGAGGAGCACGTCGCGCACCGTTGAATCGCATTCGTTGGGTCCGCGCTGCGCCAGCGTTCCGAAGTCCGGGTTGGCGTCCACCGCGATCACCCGGTCACCACGCGTCGCCGCCAGGGTGGCCCCCAGCCCGACGGTGGTGGTGGTCTTGCCGACCCCGCCCTTCTGGGACAGCAGGGCGATGTTGAACGGTCCGCCGACCACGGGCTGGTTGACCCGGTCGAGGAGCGACTTGCGGCGGGCCTCCTGCTCCGAGACACCCGGGTTGATGCCCGTGGCCCGGTAGACGGCCTTGCGCCAGCCCGACTTCGGCGTGGGCGCGGTACGGATTAGACCGAGGTCGCCATTGCTCAGCACCACCGAGTGGCGCTGGTTCTCCGCGGCCCCCGGCCTGATCGACGTGAACGGAGTCGGCTCCGGCGGCCCGACCGTGAGCCGCTGGTCATCGCTGTCGGTCATCGCTGCTTCCTTCCGTCAACTCGATGCCGTCATGCCGAGCACCTGTTTGAGTGCCGCCTGCATGTCGGCCAGTTCGATCCGCATCAGCTGCTTTTCGTCGAGTTCCGCCAGGTTCGTCCCGTGCATCTCGCTGAGCCGGTATTCACGTTCCTCCTCGGCGGCCTCGATCACGTTGCGCACGAAGCGGCCGTTGCCGGCCAGGTCGATGCCAGGACGTAGTTGCCCCGACTGATCGATCGCCTCGCTCTGACAAAGTGCGATGCAGGAGGTGACGAGTTCCTCGTGGGCGGCCTCCGACAATTCCGAATCCCTGGTGCGTGCGACCAGTTTTCCGATCTCCCCGAGTTCGGTCGGACCGTACGAGCCGAACCGGATCCGTTTGGTGAACCGCGATGCCAGACCGTCGTTGGAGGCCAGGAAGCGGTCGATCTCGGCGTCGTAGCCGGCAATGATCACGACCAGGCGGTCTCGATCGTTCTCCATGCGGGCCAGCAGAGTGTCGACCGCCTCACGGCCGAAGGCGTCGCCGCCGGACAACCCGGTCTGGATCAGCGTGTATGCCTCGTCGATGAACAGCACGCCATCCATCGCCGAGTCGATCAGCGCCGTCGTCTTGATCGCGGTGCTACCGAGATGCTGGCCGACGAAGTCGTGGCGCTTGGCCTCCACGATGTTGGGCGTCCGCAGCAACCCCAGCCCGCAGTAGGTCTGCGCCACCACCCGGGCGATCGTGGTCTTGCCGGTTCCGGGCGGGCCGGTGAACGCCAAATGCAGGCTGCGCGCCGCCGAGCTGAGCCCCTTGTCCCCGCGCACCTTTGCCAGCATCGCCGCCGATTTCAGTTTGGCGACTTGAAGTTTGACCTCTGACAAGCCGATCTGCCGGTCCAGCTCCGCCTGCGCCGCCCGCAGATATTCGTTGCCGCGCTCGGACAGATCCTCGGCCATGAGGTCTTCCGCCGACGGCACGCTGGTCGGGTCCCACCGGTCGGTGCGCGCGTCGACGAGCTCCTTCGAGGTGATCACCAGGCGGTACTTCGGATCGGCCAGCGCGGCGGCGTTCGCCTCGAATCCAGGGTCCTCGCTGTAGATCCGTTCGAAGATCACCCTGGCGTCCTGCTCTTCGCCCATCTCGCGCAGGGTCAGCCCCTTGCAGAATTCCGCCGCCCGCCGCGCTCCCGGAACCGGACCCTCGATGGCCCGGTCGAGCCGGCGGATACCTTCGCCGAACAGGCCCATCTGTGCGCAGGCCGAGCCGACCATCAGATCGGCACCGGCGCCGATGTAGTTGTCGGTGAACGCTCCCGACTTGCTCAGCGCGGTGAGGACGTCGGGCCAGCGCTGCGTGGTGAAGTGCAGTACCCCACGGATGTACGCCCGGATCTCTCCGGTGTCGCCGTCCGACGTCGTGGTCTGGTCCAGTTTGTCGAGCACCTGCTCGGCCTCGTCGAAATCCTTGGCGCCGATCATGCTGGCGGCATATGCCAGCCACATCTCGGTCTTGGTGCTCAACGGGTAATCGAGATAAAGGCCGGTTTGGAAGCGCCCACTCAATGCGCGTTGCGGCAGCCCGAGTCGGCGCTGTTCACGGAACAACGACAGTGTGCTGGTTCGGTACAGGTGATAGATGACCTCGGGACTGGTATCACCGGTAGCCGCGCGGCCCAACCACGCATCGCACATGTCCGGGTCGTATTCCGTGGCCCGGCGGAACGCCAACGCCGCGTACGGCAGGTCACGTTCGGTCTCCAAGCCGTCGATGGGAATGCCGAGCGACAGCACTCCGGCATCGAAAACCCGCTGCGCATCGGTGGATCCATTCATCGGAGGTGACACATCTCCTCACTGCGGTCAGCCGCGATTCGACCGCGAGTGTACTAAGTTGAGCAGAATGGCACAGCCGGTGCAGTCAGCTGGCGGAACGATCTCGGTACACACCACCGAACGCGGTCTGCCCGTCGCGCTACGCCTCGACCCCGTCGAGTTGAAGAAGCCCCCGGACCAACTGGCCGAGGAGATCATGGCACTGTGTCGCCTGTCAGCGGCCCGCGCTCAGGTCGAACGCAGGCGCGACCTGGCCGAAAAGGGTTACAGCGCATCAGTTGTCGAACCCCTGCGGCTGGCCACGGAGGACGAGTTGGCCCGCGCCGAAGACGCCGTGCTCGACGAAGAGGACGACCTCCCGACGACCTGGGGCAGGTCGGTATGAGCGGTCTCGCCGACTCCTTGATGGCCCGCATCCGCAAGCAGCGCGACCTGATGCAAGCGATGGACGAGCACTGCCAATCGATTTCGGCGCGCGTCACCAGCCGTGACGGGAACGTCAGTGCCGAGGTCGACGGCATGGGGACGATGACCGGACTCTGGCTCGGGCCCGCCGCACACAAGCTGGGCGCGGACGCGCTGGCCAAGCTCATCGTCGAAACTGCCGGTGCTGCCGCGCAGGTCGCGACGGCGCGGCAGCAGTTTCTGTCCCAGGAATTCGCGCAGCGGATGGAAGAACTGAACCAGGCTCCGTTGACCCGTTGGGACGGCAGCACTTTCGAACCTGAGCGTTAGCGACTTCGCTGGGCAAACCGAGCGCGGCCCGGCGAAGCCTGCCCAGCGATGGACCCCTGAACTGCGACGCAGCCGTCGTCACGCCCGTACAACGCACACGATAACTGGTATTCCAGCAATTTTTTCTGTTCCGCTAATTACCAAAACAAACGATCTACAAGCATTATTCGCGAAAAATTCAGTTAGCTGAGTCCGGTCGGCGCGGCTATAGTTTATTGGTCTCGTGCCCACACAGCCCCCGCTTACCAGCTGGAAAGGTATTAGCACGATGAGCGATCTTTTCGCCGCCCAACCATCCGGGATGGCTACTTTCTCCGCCGCGAACGAGGCGGCCGGATCGGCGATATCCGCAGCCGGATCCGCCGACTCGGCGGCGATGCTGATGTCCGCCGCGGCCGCCCTCGGACCGATCGGAGCGGTCTATCTCGCAGCATTCGGCCCAGCTCAAGCCAACAATTTGGCCGGGACGCTCCTGGTGGGCGGGGTGCATACCGCTACCGGCGCCGCCACCAGCGTGTCCCGCGCCGCCGTCCTGTCCAACGAAGACGCCTAGGCCCGCCGCGCCATGCCCACAGTTTTGCCTCCCCGGCCGGTAACCCCTGTTGACCAGTTGGCTCAGCAGGTTCCCGGCTACGATCCCACCCCGGTTATCGCTGCTCAAGAACAGAATCTGCAAGACTTTCTGAATTTGCCAGTACGACAAATACTTGAGCGTCTCGGTTTGCCACCAATTGCGGATCAAAAGCCGGCAGAAGAACCGCCGCCCGAGGGGCAGCCCGAACAGCAGCCACCCGCCAATCCCATGGATCCGAGCGCACTGATCAGCCCCGTCACCGATGCACTCGGCACCTTGGGCAGCGGCATGTTCGACGGCGTCGATCCCACGACGATGCTCCAGGCCATTTCGAAGACGCTCGACTCCACCGGCGGCTCGATGCAGAAGTCGGTCAGCTCGGTGGGCGACGCGTGGCAGGGTGCCTCCGGCACCGCCGCGGCGGCCAAGACCACCGCCGCCGTTTCCGACGGTGCCAAGGTCGGTGCCCAATCCGACGCGCTGAGCAACAGTTTGACCACGGCGGCCGCCAACGTCGGCCAGGCCCGGGTGCGGCTCATCGCCATCATCAGCGAGTTCGCCGCCACGATCGCAGCCATCGGACCGATGATCATCTTCCCGTGGGGCTGGGCAGCGGCAATCGCGGCCGCCAACAAGGCGATTGCCACCACCGCCGAGGTGATGACCGAACTGCAGACGTCACTGGCCACCCAGGCTGCCCAGGTCACCACGGCCGGCGCGCCGGTGGGGATCACCGCCGCTCCCGAGGCTTCGTCGCTGGCCGGCCTGGCCCCGCTGATGCCGATGGCACTCAAAGGCGCCGAGGCCGGCGTGCAGGCAGGCACCGGCGCGGCGTCGGCGGCCAGCCAGTCCGCCGCGAATCCCGCCATCGATCCCAGCCGGAGACGGGCTCCCGGTCGGCGGCGCCGGGATGGGTGCCGGCGCGGGCGGCGGTGGTATCGGCGCAGGCGCATTGCCTCCCCGCTCACTCCCGATGACGTCGATGCTGCAGGCGGAAAGCGCCAGTGCCCCAGCACAATCAGCTGCGCCCCGGGTGGGCGGTGTCGGCTCGCCGGGAATGATGGGCGGCGCACCCTACGGGCCCATGGGAGCCGGTCAGGGCGCCAACGCGTCGGCGAGCAACAACCACACGTCGGCATCGTTCTTGCACACCACCGACCAAGGCAGCGAGATCGTCGGCGATCTCGGTACCGCGGCACCCCCGGTCCTCGGGGAGGCCGATCCGTATCAGGCTCCGGACGTCGAACTTCGGATCTAGTCATCCCAACCAAGGAGAAGCGCCATGGCCGACAACGCCGGTATGTCCATCCAGCCCGCAGAGGTGCAGGAAGTCAGCCGTCAACTCGACGAACTCGCCAACCGCGTCCAGCGGGTGATGGCCGACGAGGCGCCGAACCTGACGGTGACCCCGTCCGCCCGCGACGAGGTGTCTCAACGAGTTGCCCAGACACTCAACGAGGTTCACGCCTCGTTCGGCACCTCCGCCGATCAGGGCTCGACTGAGATCCACGAGATCGCGGCGACGCTGCGCGGGCATTCGTCCAATATCGCGGCGGCCGAGGACTTCGCCGGCTGACATCGGCACGACCATCTGAGTTCTTTTCGACGAGGGGAGGTTTCCGGGCGTGGGGTTCACCGACGTTGCGTGGGAGTCACGCAGCACCGAGCAGCTGGCTCGCGACCTCACCGAGGGGCCCGGACCGGCATCTGTCGGTGGAGCGGGCGCGGCCTGGATCCGGGTTGCCAATGAATTGGCAAATGTCTCCGTCGAATTCGACAAGGTGCTGGCGCGCCTGCGGACTGCCTGGGACAGCCAGGCCTCCGATGCCGCGGCACACCGCCTCGAGGAGTTCGGCAAGTGGTTGCAGGCGATAAGCCTCAGCGCGGCAGCCAACGGGCAACGCGCCGAAGAAGCCGCGGTGGCCAACACCGTGGCGGTGCTGGCGATGCCCAGCGTGTCCGAAGCGGTCGAGGCCAAGACCGCCCAGGACATGATGGCCTCGCTGGCCGCCTACAACGGGGCCGTGCTGACCGGCACGTTCGCCGAGTTCGACGCGGCCGCCACCGCCGATCAGGCCAACGCCGCGGCCGTCATGCAGCAGTACGAGGAGGCCGTGGCTCCCCTGGCCCAGCCGTGGGAGCAACCCGTGCCTCCGCAGGTGTCGAACGGCAATGCGCTCAAGGCCGAACAGGGAGCCGACGCAGCGTCCGGCGGCGCCGGCGGAGCGTCCGGTGGCGCCGCCGCGATACCACCACCACCGCTGTCGCCCATGTTCGCACCGGGCGTCAAGTCGAGCGCCGACCCGAAGGCGTTGCAGAAGACGGGATTCGCCGGCACCGGCGGCGGCTCGGGCAGCGGAATGAGTGGCGCCCCCTATGCGCCGATGGCTGCGATGGGACGCGGCGACCAGAACCGCGACTACGAATCGGTACAGCCCGCCGCGACCCTGGATGGCGCGGGCGAGCCGGGTGCCGGGGTGTCGGACGCCGGGCAGGCCTGGCTTCCCGCGGCCCAGCAGAACGACGCACCGTTCATGGTGTCGAACGTCAGTTGGGGTCCCGACACCGCGGTGTTCGACGAACTCGCCGCGCCCGATGTGCCCGCCGGTGAGGGCTTCGCCGATGAGCCGGAGCGCACTCTCGAGCAGGTGGACAGCCGCTGGGTCACTCCCCCGGTGATAGGTGTCGACCGGGGGCTGAACCTATGACGACATCGCTGACGCCACAGTTCGTCGTCACCGACGACGAACTGCACGTCCTGGCATCGTGTCTCGGGGTCCAGGCGCTACCGCTGGTGCTGGACCTACGACAGCGGCACCCCACCGGGACCGCACGGACTGAGGCCGTCAGGCACGCCACCAGGAGCCTGACCGAGCGCGGATTGCTGTCGGCCGGCGAGGTGGGCACTGAACTCGCCGCGGTGGTGCAGTCGTTGCAGCGGCCCGATCGCGAGCTGGCCATGCGGCTGGTCACCCCCGACGGGCTGGCCCGCGTCACGGTTGTGCGGTATGGCGCGCAATGCATCTCGGCCTGCCGGGTGGGTGATGACATCACCTTGGAGCTGATCGACGACGGCGCGAACCTGTCCAGCGCCGCGGGTGCCCTGCTGCGTCGCCTCCCGGCATCCGCACCGGCCGAGATCAGCCCGGTCGGTGCTCCCCTCGACGATGTCAGCCAGGCATTGTCGGACACCCATGACGCCACGGTGTTGTCCGACCGGATCCGCGCGCTGGGGGCCGACCCACGCTCTGCGATGACGCTGGGTTCGGCACTGGCCGCACGGTTGGCGTTCGCCGAGATCGTCTACTACGCACTCGATGACGACGTGGACCGCATCTCGCGGTCCGCCGGAGCGGTCGGCGTCTTCTACACCAAGCGCGGTCGGATCGTGGGCGCCACCAGCGCATCGCCCAGCGGCCAGTTGTGGACCACCCTCAAGCCGGGGTCGGACCACACGATCAAGCAGGCCATCGGCCAACTCGTCGAGCTGTCCGGCTACAGATGGGGGGACTGCTAGATCCGCTCCGTGTTCACTAGCGAATTCTCAACCACCGTCCGGCGATTGGCGCCGGTTATGACAAAGAGAGGTAAGGCATGACGCTTCATCTGACGCCCGCGGAAGCTCAGCAGAAGATCGAGAACATCGACAAACAGATGATGGATGTCCGGCGGCTGGCCGCCCAGATCCTCGACCAGACCGAATCCATGACCGCCAGTTCGTGGACCGGCGGCAAGGCGGCGAAGTTTCGCGGCATCATGACGCAGCATCACGAAGACTTCAACTACGTCATCAACAACCTGCAGCAGATCGTCGACAAGGGGAAGTCTGACATCAACGCCCTTGTCACCCACGACGCCGACTAGAAATCGAAAGGTTTGATCAATGGACACGGATAGCATTCGGTACCAGTACGGAGCCAACTACGCGTCCCTGGACGACATCCAGGGAGCGACGAACAACGCGCAGGCAATGCGCGAGGAAGTCAGCCAGGTCTTCGCTGCGCTGCAGGGCGTGTACGAGGGCCAGGCCGCAGAGACGCTGAACCAGAAGCAGATTCAGATCCTGGGGCAGATGGACGCGATCCTCAACGAGATCACCCAGACCCGCACCGGGGGCAATCAGTCGCAAGAGGATGCCGCAGCGCTCGACGCACATCTTGCCGGCGGCTTCTGAGGCGTAGTTTTGTCGGCGGGCTCGGTTGTCGGCTTCATCGCGACCGAGCCCGCTTATGCGTTCGTTGCCGGCTGCCAGAGAGGAAGGGGCTCACCATGATCACCGACAACGTGGCCCCGCTGCGCCATGACGTCGAACCATGGTTCATGAGCGGTTTCGCGTTCCGCTGTGTCTGGGAGGCACTGGGCCTCGACAATCTGCCGTCCCCGCTGTCCTACCGCCACCGCGGGCGGACCTACATGTCCGAGGTCGAGGCCGATCGCGCCACCGTGCTGGCTCGGTTGCGGGCCAGCCTGAACCCGAATCGGGTTCGTATCCTTGAGGCGTTGCGGTACCCGGCATACCTCCTGCAGGGATTCGGCCAGATCGAGTCCGGCGAGGTCTATCGGCTGCTCGGCGTGATCGGCACGACGGGTTATTGCGCGGTCATCACGCAGGACCCCAGCGAGCAACTCATCTTCGGCGAAGACGTTCAGATCATCGGCTGCGTGAACATCGACTTCCCCCAGGTCGTCCTGGAAGCGCTCCCGGCATACCAGCCCGGCACCCGGCCTCGCAAGGAAGAGCTGCTCGAGGACGAGACGCCCGCCTCGGCCCTGCGGGACGCGAAGATCACCGGATCGATTGTGCTCAGCGGCTCGCCCGAGTTCACCATGGACTACCAACTCCTCAACGCCGACCACCTGACCCTGATCAACGTCGCCGACGACGGTGCCTACGTGGTGAACGAGGGCACGAAGGCATTTCAGATCATCCCGGCGACGGTCCCCAATCTCATGCAGGTCTTCAAGAAGATCGAGAAGCGGCAATCAGAAGCGCTGGCGGAGAAGCTCTCTGCCGCACAGGCGGACCGGGAGTTCGATGCCCTACCTTGACACCGTTTCCGTGTACGTGCCCGAGGGCACGGACAGTCAGGGCCGCCCGAAACATCTCGCGACGGCAGCATCGGAGATGCAGTCGGTCCACGAGATGGTGGAGAACGCAGCGCGTCGGATCGACGGTTCCGCGCTGTCGGCGGCAGCGGACAGCATGGCGGCATCTTTTCATTGCGGCACCCTGTATCAGGGCGAACATTTCTGGCCGATCCAGAACTCGATCCAGCAGTCCGTGTTGGGCAGGACCTCCGCTGGTTCGGCGACGGAGATCCGTCAGTTCTGCTCGGGTGGCCTGTACGGCGTGATGCTCGCCGATGCTGTGCTGCAGGCGGGCTGGGCCGGCGACTATGCGATGGTGACCGGCGGCGACAGCATCTTCTACTTCGACCGGCACGAGTATGCGGCCAGTCCCGCCACCGAGGGTTCGCTGCTGGGCGACAGCGGTTTCTGCGCGCTCCTGAACCGCACGGACGGGTTCGCGCGAATCGTGTCTGCCGCCGCACGCTCGCACAATCCGTCTGAAGGCATGATGCACGGCAGGCCCGACGGCGCCATCGACGATCCGACGTTCCCGACGTTGGCAGATTGGATCGACCGGTGGGAGAACTATGACCGCCGCGGTCCGGGCACGGTGAGGGACAACGCAATAGCCAGCTTTCGGGTTGCCGTCAGAACCGTGACGGAATGCTATGAACGCGCGGGCCTGAAGCCCGACGACATCGATTGGTTCGCCCCGTCCTTCATCGAACCGAGCTACGTCACCGACATGCTCGCCAAACAGACGTTCCTGCAGCCCGCGCCCGGCCTATACGAGTTCGCCGCACAATTCGGGCATCTGACCGTCTCGGATTTCGGGGTGAACCTCGCCTATCTGACGAACAACAAGATCGCCAAGGTGGGAGACCTGGTGCTGCTGTTCGCAGCCGGGAATTTCGTCAACTGCGCTGCCGTCCTCCTGCGGATTGAGAAAGAGGTGACCCTGCCATTCAATATGCCGGCGTGACACCGAGTTTCGCATGACCGATCACCGCAGAGGAGAATCATGACCAACCCATGGGGCGGCCTGGACGCCGACGCCGTCAACAAGAAGCTCTATCTCGACCCGACTGTCATCTCGGAAGTAAACCGGGTGTTCGAGCCGTATGAGGAAAGCCTTGAGACCCTCATCGGTGATTCGCTCGATGAGACGACGGGATACTTCGGGACGCCGGAAAACCCTCTGGCAGTTCTTGTTCAGAAGGTATTCGATGACCGCGGCAAGCAATTGACCGATTATCTGAAGGAGCAGTTGACGCAGACGCAGGGCTTCGTCAAGACTGCACGCGACGCGGCGGAAGCCATGCGGACCGCCGAGAACGACTAGCCACAGTACCAACGGGACGGCGTAGAAACACTATGAGCGGCTTCGGCAATCACCTCGGCGCCACGCTGGGCACGAGCACCAACGAAGAGGGCAAAAGTGGCGCCATCTATGACAACGCCTTCGTCACCAATTCCAACTACCCCAAACGCGCTGCGCTGATCGGCGAGGATGGCAAGTTCATCCAACTGGACTCGGATTTGCAGGATGAGAACAAGGTCGCCAAGTACCAGCCGAACAGCGATCTCCTCGGCGAAGTCCCAGGATTGATATCGGACAACAGCACGTATCTGGAGGTGCAGGACAAACTCTCCGGTCCCGAGTCGCTGAACTGGGAGGGCAAATCCTTCATCTTCATGCGCAAGGAGAGGGATTCGCTGAATCCGGGCAAGATTGAACAGCTGGGCAAGGACTGGACGGAACACGGCGAGACTCTGAAGACGACCTCCAAGGATTTCAAGGAGACCGTCAACAAGACGATCGAGGGAAAGTGGTCCGGTGACAGTGCAGCAGCAGCCGAAGCGGCGTCCAAGCAGGTGACCAAGACCTCGATCTACGATTTCACCTTGGCTTCCGACGCGATAGCCGACCGGCTCACCGTGCTCCACGATGCGTTCACCAGCCTTCGGGACCAGTTCCCGACCTATGCCAACGACCAGTTGATCGAAGATGGTGATTTCGACAAGGCGAAGCTCGACGCGAAGATCGCCGATTTCAATTCCAAGTACCACATCGACGGCAGTGGCTACCTGCGCAACAACGATGACGGATACGTGACCGCGGCCGACGCACTCAAGCAGCTGGACGAGATCAACCGCTCCATCGACGCCTACCAGAAGGCAGTCCAGCTGTTTCAGAACATCTACAACCCGACCGTCGAGGCGGTCACGAAGAACTTCCCCAACCTGCCGACCCCGCCGAACATGAAGTACGGGGATCCCACCGGCCCCGGGGGTCCGGGCGGCGACCCAACCGGTCCCGGCGGCGGTGGCAAGCCGTTCACCCCGGGTGGCGGTGGAGGCACCAAGCCTTTCGACAAGTCGGCCTTCGACAAGCTGAAAACCGACAAACCGACCGACTTCGAGAAATACAAACCAATCGACCAAAAGCCGATCGACCAAAAGGATTCCACGACCGATCCCACCAAGGATGCCCTCGACAGTCTCAAGGATCCGGTCAAGTCGGCGATCGACACGGCGACCAACGCCGCCAAGGACGCGATCGGCCAGGCGATGGATGCCGCCAAGAATGCGGCCGGGCAGAACCCGCTGGGACAGGGCCTGGGAGGCCCGCCCGAGGGTGTACTCGGCCTGGGGCCACAGGGACTCGGCGGTGCCGGTGCGGGCAAGGGCGCAGGCGGTGCCGGTGGCGGGGTTCCGTTGCGCGGCATGCCGAGCGGACTTGCGACGGGAACGCCCGCAACCGCAGCGGCGAAGATGCCTGCCGGGGCGGCCGGGGCCGGAGCCGGCCTTGGCGCCGGAGCGGGCAGCCCGGGTGCGGGCGCCCCAGCCGCGGGCCAGCGGGGCGATCAGAACGGGAAGGGCCACCAGGTCAACAAGGCTTTGCGGCGCAAGAAGAACGGCAAAGACGTCATCGGGGACGCCGAGGCAGCGGTACCGGTGGTCGGCGCCGACGAGGAAGCCGAGCAGCAGGAGAGAATGCCGGCCGACAGCCAAGAGCCCCGGCGCCGCATTCCGCAGCGCGGCACCACCTGGCAGCCCGATTCGGCTGTCCAGACCGGACCGGCGCGTCCGGCCCGTGGACAACAGTTCGCGCCGGGGCGCTCGGAGTGAAGCGTCAGGGCTTGTCTTGTTGTTCCAGAGCGTCTGCGGTGATGTGCAGGCCGGCGGCGTAGTAGTCGAGTAGGTCGGTCTTCGCGGTGATCGACCCGTCAACCCAGTCCCGTTGTGCCTTATAGCCTTTGGCGCCGTCGGCGAACTGCTTGCCGATCTTGTCGTGCCCCCACGCTTCGCCTTCACCGCTGAGCATCTGCATCAGCGCCGACTGGACGGCTTTCATGTCGTTACTGACATAGGCCAGATATCGTGCGGTGCCCCGCAGGTCGGCCGGCGTAACGCCCAGCGGTACGGTCATCGCGCACTCCTCACGGTGGGATAGTCGTCTGGCTCTTCTTCGCCTTCGGTGTGCGGAATCGGCGCCACGGTCGACAGCAGGTCTCTGATGTCAGGGGCGCCCTCGACGATGTCCGACAGCGAGGGCATCTGCTCACGCCGCTGCGCCAGCGGGGCAAGGAGTTCCGCCACCATCAACTGGACGGCGTGGACGGCGTCCTGGGCCGCGGCGGTGATGTGCCATCCGAGATCTGCCAGATCATGTTCATCCAAATAGGATTCGCTGACCGCCGTCTGGATGACCACACCATCGGAGTCCACGGTCACCGTGACGGTCCCGTCGGCGCTGGCGGCTGTGGCCGACAACGCTGCTCGCTCCTGTTCGACCACAGCGAGATCGGCGAACTGCTCCTGTACGAGGGCCAGCGCATCGATCAGCTCATGCCGAGCAGCGTCGTTGTCCACGTCTAGTCCCCGTCTCCCCCGCCGGCCGCGGCGGCACCGCCGCCGTCCGCAGTCGACGCCTTGGTGCTGTGCGCCGCCGCTCTACCCCGCACCCCGCCGGTGACGGCCGTGGGCACCGATCCGAGTACGGATACGGGATCGATGGCCTGACCGGTGGCCAGGGCACCGGTCACCTTCTTGGACATGCCGGCGACGTATCCGACGGCCGCACCCTTGAGAGCCGAATTGCCAAGGGCTCGCTGACCGTAGATGCTGACCGTGCCCTGGGCGGCGCCGCCGACGGAGTTGGCCACTGCGACGGTTCCCAGGCGGTTCCAGTCGACCCCGTTCTGATGGCCCTTGGACTGTTGCACGCCCTGAATGAACAGCTCCTGCCCAAGGGCCTCGGCCGCCTCGACGCCGGACTTCTTGATGATCCGATGCACCGTCGTCTTCGTCATGGCCTTGCCAAGGTCGGTCATGACATCTTTGAGCAGGACCGCCACCATCTGACGGATGGCTGCGGTGGTAGTCCCCTCGATGAGGGGGATCTGGGCCGCCGATGCACCGAAGGTCACCGAGGTCTGAGCCAGAGCCCACGAGATCTCGAAGGCTGCGATCGCCAGCGATGTCAGGATCTGCAACTTGGTGTATTCGATGTTCTTGCCGGTGCTTTCGGACAGCGTGCCGAGCGCGGCCATCGCATCGGCGAGCTTGTCGACGGATGCGTCACCGTCGAACAACAACGCGAACTGCCCGTCGGCGGCGCCGGCGGTCACACCCTGCAGGACAGCACTGGTGCTCGCCCGCATGCGGTTCAGTTCGGGTATCAGCGCCCTCAATTGTTCGGCGCGGTCCCCCCATTCCCCGCCGATGCGGTACATGGCGTCCTCGTCGCCTTTCGGCCATTGCGAGCCGACCAGGTAGGAGACCCATTGGAGCGCCGCGGGTATCTGCAGGGTCACGCGTACCCCCATCGGCGAAATGTTCCATGCAGCATCTTGATCGACGCTATGGCCCGCTATCGGCTTGCGCCATTCGGCGCAGCCTTGTTCGCCAAGAGTTCAGCTACCGGCCAGTTCGTTGTTGACCAGGCCGAAGTTGTTGCACCCCAATGTATTAAGACATCATCCGGCGAGCAATCCGGCCAGACTGAGTTGGTTTACCGCAACATCCAACTCGGCTTCCGGCAGGTCGGCGAACAGCGGGGACACATCATCGAAGCTCACGCTTCCCCTGGTCGCGGCGGCCAACAGGGCGCGGCATTGATCCGTTGCGACCGAACCGGTTTGAGCTGCCATCGCCGCAGCAGTCGCGTCCGGAGTCCAGATCGCGGGCAGCGCCGCTTCGAGCTCGCCGGAGGTGTCGCTGCCTCCGCGATACCACCGGCCGTTGGCCCACCAGAAGCAGAAGCTCAACAAGCCGTTGCGGTTTCGGGTGTTCAGCACGCTGTCGTTCACCCAGGCGGGCGCCCCGGAGTACAGATCCGGCAGCGGCTTCCCACCGTTGTAAGCGGCATCGAGCAGTGCGGAGTTCCACTTCCCACCTGAGAGCACCGCTCGGTCACCGGGCAGCAGGTACAACGTGGCTCCGCTGCGGCGGTCACTTTCGAACCAAGCGTAGCCAGGAAAGATCCGTGGTCCCCAGTCCGATCCGGCGCCGGCATAGGCGGCCGACAGCGTCGCCCAACGGGCGAGCAGCTCGGGCAGCGGGGGGATCTCGTCAGTGGCGACCGCGGTGCGCCCGGCGGCACTGTCCGCGGCGGCCGCCTGGGCGGCGGTGCGCGGATCTCGCCCCTGTGCCTCGGGCCCGGCGACATATGCGGCGAGCCAGACCGGCAGGTGGCTCCGTGGATAGGCTTCCAGATCGTCGCGGTAGTACTCCGGGGTGACCAATTGGTCCTCGGGGAACGGCTCGTCGCCGTAGTCATAGTTGACCGCCATCTCGCCGCGGTTGGTGACGTTCAGCAGCAGCCGCCACCAAGGACCGGCACTCATGCGCGCCGAGACCTCACGTTGCCTTTGCACCAACTCGGCGATCGCCTGCGGCACCGGTACCAGGCCTGCCCGGTCGGCCGCATAGAACTGCAGCTGCGCGATCTGTGAAGACACCGTGAAGGCAAATTCGGCGGTGTATTCCTCCCAGCCCGCGGGGCCGAGCGAGGCCAGTTGCTGGGCGATGGGCTCCAGCAGTCGCGAGGCCTCCTCGGCGACGGCTTCATCCCCCGAGGGAGCGCCTGCGGCAGACGGCGACTCCGGCTGTGGCGGGTCGACGAGGGTGAAATCTGCGATCGCGGCCGGACCATCACCGGCTGCCGTGTTGAACTGCTTCTCGAACTCCGCCATGAAGGCGGCCTCGTCGGCAAGGCCGGAGGCCGGAGCCGCGGTGCGCTCTGTGGCGCTGAACTGGTCGCGGGCCTGCTGGGGCGGGATCGAGGAGGACACCTCTTCGATGCGACCTGAGTCGCCGACCAGGAAGGTCGACCGTCCCACCGGAATGTCCAGGAAAGCCATCGGGTCGCTTTCGTCGACCTCGACCGGCGCGTACACACTCCATCCGGAGTCGAAGCGATCGGCCGCCAAACCCTCAGTCGGGTAGTCGAGCCCCCGCGACCTGATCCAGTCAGTCACCAACGAGATTGCCTGTGCCGCTTCCATTGCGTCTACTTTCCCTCTCGTTCAGCTTCGATGACATCGGCGAGCGCGGAGCGCTCCGCCTGTTGACGGGCCAGCAACTGGGCGCTGAAGGTGGTCCACGCCGCGTCCTGCTCCGGCGTCATCTGGGCACCGTTGACCTCGGACTCGATGGTCGGATGAAGATCGAGGAACTGGTTGAACAGCGCACCCATCTCCCTGCTGTGCTTGCGGTTGAGCTCAATCCGTCGCGGGTCCATGCCTACTCCTCTTCGCCGTCGTACAGCGCCAACTGGTCGAAAACCACCAAGGCCACCCGGTCTGGATCATCGGTCGGGTGCACCCGCAGGGTGTGGTGAGGATTCGGTGCATCATCGACGATGATCACCGTCTTGATCCCGGCCGGGAGGTTGGCCGGCCAGTCGATCTCGTCGGTGGGCTCCTCGACCAGCACCCGGGCGCGCTTGCCGCGCAGTCCGGACTGGTTGTGGCGCAGCGGCGTGTACCGCTGGTCCTCGGTCATGGGCTGTCCTCCTCGGCACCTGGGAGCGGCAGGTCGGTCGGGCCCCTCATCGGGGGCAACTCGGGCGGGTTGTCGGGGTCGATACCGAGCTCTGCGTTCACACTGCCACGGCTGCGCGTGGAGCTGGCAACGATGGCCTCATAGATCTCGTCCCCCTCCAGTCCCTTCGCGCGGTTTTTCGCCACGAGCTCGTCAAATGTGGGGTTGGGTTCATTGTCGTTCAGCCATTCGGCCAGTCGCCGGTCCTCCATCAGAGACCGGGTCCAGCTGCGGATGGTGGCCCGCATCCCGTACAAGATCCTGGCTCGCTCCTCGGCCCCGACGCCGTCCCGCAGCAGCTGTTCCCGGAGCTCCCGCATCCGAAGTTCGAACGTCGTGTAGACGGTGCGCGTCTCTTCGTCGGACAGGGTCCCAGCAGCGTAATGGCTATGAGTGGCGCCGTCGATGATGGCTTGGTAGACGTCGTCGCCGGTAAGTCCCTTGGCCTCGTAGCGGGCAGTCAGATCCTCGAATGTCGGCGCACTCTCGTTGGCAGACAGCCAGTCGGCGGCCGGCCGGTTCTCCATCAGCTCACGGGTCCAGGCTCGCAGGGAGCTGCGCAGGCCGGACAGGGTCCTGGCCCGGTCCTCGGCGCTGACCTCGTCGCGGATCATCTGCTCGTTGAGCGCCCGCATTCCGAGTTCGAACTGCGAGTACACCGCGCCGGTCTCGATGTCGGAGAGGCTGCCGGGGACGAGTCGGCTGTGGGTGGCGGTCTCGACGATCGCGTCGTACACCGCATCGCCGGTCATGCCCCGCTCCTCATTGCGGGCAACCAATTCATCGAATGTCGGGTTGGCCGTGTTGGTCGAGAGCCACTCAGCAGCAATGCGGTTGCTCATCAAGTCATATGCCCACGAGCGCAGGACATTCCGAGCCTCGGCCAGTTGCCGTGCACGTTCCTCTGCGGTGGCACCGTTGCGAACGAGTTCTTCATTGAGCTCACGCAGCCGGACTTCGCCGTCGGCGAATGCCGTGATCGCCTGTCCGTCGGACAGGGTGCCCGGCTGATGGGGTGGGAGTCCCAACGGGGCGAGCGGATCAACGGGCGCCGACGGCAGATACTTTACGAAGTCGATCGAGGTGTTCTCGAGTAGCTGACGGCCCAGATCTGGCTCTTCCTCTGTGGCCAGGATTGCCAGGTCGACGGGCTCAGGAAACCTGGGGTGACCGATCTCCAAGCGCTCCACCATCTCGTCGAGCTCAACCTCACCCTCGGCGCTCACCTGCTGCCGCAAATCCTGAGCGCGAATCTTGATCTGGTCCAACGCGCCTTGGAGGCGGTAGAGATCGGGTGCCCAGGTGAAGCCGCGGCGCGCCCAGGCATTGCTGCCCTGCCAGTCCGAAGTCAGTTCGATTCGGTCGACGCCGCTGCGGACGAAGTACGGCTCGAACTGGGCCAGCACCGCCTTGGAGAACCCGCGGCCCCGGTACTCCTCGTCGAGGCTCACCAGGCCGTTGTACGCGACCAGTTTGCCGTCCTCATCTCGGCTGAATGACCAGTCAAGCGCCCCGACTTCGGTGTCACCGTCGAAGATCACACCCGATATAGCGACCATGTCGCTACCCGGTACCGCCGAGGCCTCGAGCTCGACTCGGAAACGCCCGTACACACCCGACAGGTCATCGGCGAACCGTTGACCGCGCGCAGGATCCGGGTCGTCCACCAGTTCTGCGAGTGGTTCGGCGTAACGGGCATCGACCTCGCGGGTGTCGGAGCGCTGATCTCGATATTCCTGTTGTCTCTGAAGGAATTCCGGATCCGGCAGACCCCGCACATCGCCGACGTCATCTGCGTGTGCGAGCTGTGACGATGGATCGCCGAGTGGAGCAACCGCGTGGCCGTGTTCATCCAGATAGCCCACCGCGGTGCGGTCCACGGCTGTCTGTCCCCAGTGCGGCGGCCAGCCTGATCGCTGCCCGGTGCGGCTGTCGATCAGATAGATCTCACCGCCGTCATTGACGGCGAGGTAGGCATGTCCGCCCTGCCGCACACCGGCCCAGCGAGACGTGAGCACCGCCGACGAGCCCGGGCCCAGCTGCGCCAACCTGTCGGACACCTCCGCATAGGTTGCGAAATCGGCGCGCGATCCGACCGCCTCGAACAATGAACGCGCCGGCACCCCGGTCGCGGTGACAGGAGTGTCGATTCGAACGTCCCGCCCGTACCGCTGCGAAACCACATGCGCGACGCCGTAGGCACAATTGTCCGCGGGGTCCGCGTCAGGCAACCGCAGATCCTCGAGTCGCACCGAGCGCGCGGCGGCCGGATCCCGAACCTTTGTCTCCTGACCCCCCTCCGACACCACACTGCGGTGGCCTTCGAGTCCGACGCGCTCGGAGTGCCCGGTGGCGATCCGACCGAAGTTGGCGAGCGACTCGTTGCGCACACCAGCGGCCTTGTCGACGAACTTGTAATAGAAGTTGTGGATGTCGTAGTCGCCCGCTTGGGTCATCACGACCAGCGGAAACTCCGCGGCGATTCGTTGTGCACCAAAGAAATCCATCGCGGGGTCGACACCGTAACCGCCGTCTGGGCTTCCGGTCGAGCCGGGCGTGGCGCCCCCGCGCCAGGTGAACACGTCGGTGGACGACGACGCGACGTAGACGTCGACTCCGCGCCCGAATTCCCCGGCGTGGTTCATCGGACCCAGCCCGGGCGATCCGAAGAGGGTGACCGTACGGACTTCACCGCTCAATCGGCCTCCCTCGCCGGCGTAACCGGCGACGGCTGACCCCTGACAATGCCCGAAGACGTGATTGTTGCTGAACCGCTCTCCGCCCGACCAGGCGTCGCGCGCGGCGTTGAATCCGCTGACGTCGCTGTGGAAGTTCTCGCCGCCGGCCTGGGGTGCATCGTCGGCCATCGTGTCGTACCCGATCCAGGCCATCGACGCCGCTGATGCGGTGGGGCTCTCGAGCACGACCGACATCGCATGGTTGAGAGCCGATCCCATGGCCGGGCCGAGTTCCTGGATAGTCATGCCTCTACCTGGGATGTGCCACGAAACTGCTTCCGCAAGATAGGGGTCGACGCCGAATCCGACGACCGCGACACCGGCACCGCGATGTGCATCGGGGTCGAACCGCAGCAAGTAGGGACCGTCGATACCGGCGCGCCGCGCGGCCTGCGTGGCCCGTTCCAGAGCGTCCCCGACCGCCTTGGCGCGGAGCATCTCCAAGTGCTTCTCCCAGCCCAACCGGACACCGTTGTCCAGTTTGGACTGCATCTCACGACCCTTGGCCAGCCAATCCTGCATGGCACGGCTGTTCGCCTCATGGGCGGTCATCGGCGGAATGCCTTCGGCGTTGCCGATCTGCCCCGGGTACGTCTCGATCAACGCCTGCTGCTGATCGACGCTCAGCCCCTTCCACCACACCGCATTTGCCTGGGCACGTTCGACCGCCAATGGCCCGTCGCCGGTGGGGCGGACCAACTCCGCGGCCTCTACTGCCGGATTCCGTTGCGCCAGTGCCTCACGGGCGATCTGCTCTGGGGATGACGCTTCAGCTGGAAGGCCCTGGACGTCACCGACAGATTCTGCCGTGCCGAGACGAAGCGGAACGTCGTGCAATGGGTTGACGGCATCACCGTCTGCGTCGAGATAGCCCACCGCGGTGCGGTCCACCGCGGCCTGACCCCAGTGCGGCGGCCAGCCCGTGCGCTCTCCGGTCGTCGGGTCGAGCAGATAGATCTCTCCGCCGTCGTTGACCGCCAGATAGGCGTGGCCGCCGCTGCGCCCGCCGCGCCACCTCGAGGCGAGGACCGCCGACGAGCCGTCACCGAGTTGGCGCAACGTCTCTGCCACCTGATCGTAGGTGGCAAAACGCGAAGCCGAGCCGACGGCCTCGTACAGTGCCCGGGCCGGCACCCCGGTGCGGGAAGGTTCTGCGGCAACGCGGAATTCGCGTCCATACCGTTCAGACAGCGCGTCGGCGACACCGTGTGCGCAGTTCTGCGCCGGTGCTGGTAGCTCTTGGCCGGCCGCGGCCGGAGTTTCATTACCCCCCGGGTGCCCTCGTACGTCCCCGATAGCTTCGCGGCCATCGTTGTCGAGGTATCTGACGGCATGCCAGTTGGTGTTGGTGAGTAGCCGCTGCCCCAGGTCGGGATGACCGGGAGCGGTGAGACGTGCCAGATCGATGGGCTCTGGTAGGCGCGGATGGTCTGGGTCCAGCCGCTGTATGACCTCATCGAGAACGACCTGCGCTTCGGGGCCGACCTGTGCCCGCAACCTCTGGGCCGAGCTCTTGATGCTGTTGAGCGAGTCCTGTAGTTTCGCCGGGTCCGGCGCCCAGCTGAAACCCCAGCTGGCCCAGGCATACGCGCCGTCCCAGGCCGCTTCCATCTCGATCCGGTCGACGCCTGAGTACGCGTAATAGGGCTCCAACTGTTTGGCCAGAGCTTTGGAGAATCCCTTGCCCCGATGGGAGGCACTGGTGATCTCGATCATCCCGTGGAAGGCGACCAGGTTGCCCGTAGCGTCGCGGTGATACGACCAGTAGATGATTCCGACTTGTTTACCGTCGCTCCGGATGTACCCGGCGATACCGGTGGCCTCGTCTGGAACCCGCTGCAGTTCGACGCGGAAGGGGCCGTAGACCCCGGAGAGATCCTTGGCCAACTGCTGCACCCGCTGCGGGTCGGACGCATTGTCCACCACGTCGCCCACCGGTTCGGCGTAACGGCTGTCCGCCTGCCTGGTGACGGGGTCCTGGTCCCGGTATTCCTGTTGCCGGGCCACGAATTCGCTGTCGTTCGGAAGCCCCTGGACATCGCCGACCGAGTCGGCTGCCGTGTGCGGCCGGCGCGGGCTGGGGATGTCGACATCGGGCTCTGGTACTCGCCGGGGGTCCCCCGCGTCCTGGCGGCCGAACATCTGCCGCTCGGCGGCTTGGATCACCTCGTCGACAGAGCCGTGCACCGTGAGGTCCGAGGATCCGAAGAACAGCCGCACGCCCGGCCGGCCGGCATTCGACGGGTTCGTGATGTCTGACAGACCTTCGGCCTGAGCGTAGGCCGCGGTGCGGCTGTCGATCCGGGCGAGCGCAGCGTCGATATCAGTGACATCGACCGCGCCGATAACCACGGCGTCGAACCGATCGCCGCTGGTGCGCATCGGGACCACCGTTGCACCCGTCGCCTCGATTTCGGTGCGGAAGATCTGTGTGATGGCCCGGTAGTGGGCGTTGGCCACCTCGGCGCGGTTCTGAACGTGCGCATTGAGGCCGGACAGGTTCTCCAGCTGAGCCGAAATGAGAACGCCGGATCCACCGGTCTCAGCGACCCACTGACGTGCCCGCGCGACTTCGCCGGTCTTGAACTCCGAAGCTCGGCCGTCATAGAAGCCCGAAACCTCGTCGCGCCCCAGCGGTTCGTACAGGCCTTGAAGCCCGCTGCGGCCCTCGGCGCCGAGCTGGGTCGCCCGGGCCAGAAAGGAGTCCCGCTTGACTTCTTCAGGCTGCTGATAACGGGTGCGGTCGCTCAGCCGTTGTCCGGGTTGGCCTTCCGCGCTCGCGCGGCCTGCAACTTGGCCTTCACCTCCCGCTGCTTGCGGGCCAGTTCGCGTTCCATCTCCTCGACCCGGCGCTGCCTCTCCTCCGGGCTCAGACCCGTCAACCCCAGCCGCTCGTCGCGGTCCTCCTGTGACATCCGACCTCCTCGTCTTGCTGCGGTCCACGCCGAGATCTGCGTCATCGAAGATATCGCGCACATCGAGATCGGGCTGAATCGCCGCATATCCAACGTGTAGTCCCACTCCGTTGTACTCGGGCTGTCCCGGATGCTTCGGATGCGGGATGTCAGCCAGACCGTGCTGCTGTGCGTACTGCTGTGCTCTGGCGCGGACCTCGGCGATGGCCGATTCGATGGCCATCTCGTCGATGTCGCCGACCACGACCGCGCCCAACTCGTCGCCACCGATCCGCATCGGCACCACGTCGGCTCCGGATTCCTCAAGTGCGGCAAGGAATGCCGCCGACAGACCGGAGAAGTGCGCGTTCGCCTCCGTCCGGTCGGCCGACGCTTGATTGAGGCCCCGCAGGTTGGCGATATCGGCGGATACGAAGAACGCACTGTCGTTTGTGTCGGCGACGTGTTGTTGCGCACGGAGGACCTCTGAGGTCTTGAATCCCGACACTCGGCCTTCGTAGAAACCGGTGACCGTATCCATCGCCACCGAGCGATAGACCGCATCGGCGAGCGCCTCGGCCGACAGCGCTCCCTGATCCAATTGCCCGATCCGATCCCAGAATCCGGCGAGCTCCACGTCATCGGGCGACCGGTAACGCGGCGTCTCGTCGACGTACTTGACCCCGTACCAGGACGTGCGGCGCAGCATCTCGCGTCCCAGCTCGGGGTGGCCGGGTGCGGTGAGGTTCGCGAGGTCCACGGGCTCCGGCAACCGGGGATGCCCTGGCTCCAGCCGCCCGATGACCTCTTCGAGAACGACGCGGGCCTCGCTGTTGGCCGAGCGCAGCAGCCGCTGTGCGGCGACCTTGACCGAGTCGAGCGATTCTTGTAGCTCATCGGTGCGTAGATCCCAGCTGAAACCTCGCCTGGCCCAGGCATAGGCGCCGTCCCATACAGCCAGCAGCTCGATGCGGTCGACCCCGGAGCGGGCGTAGTACTGGTCGAACTCGGACAGGAACGCCTTGGAGAAGCCCTTCCCCCTCAGCTCCTTGTTCTCGATCTTGATCTCGTTGTGGTGCGCGACCAGTTGTCCGGTGTCGTCTCGGATGAAGATCCGTTCGATCTCACCGATCCGCTTGTCTCCGTGGAAGATCTCGCCATTCAGCTGGACGGCGCTGGGCAGTGCCTCCGCCTTGAACTGCACCCGGTACGGTCCGTACGCGCCTGACAGGTCCTTGGCGAATCGCTGCGCTTGGACCTGGTCCCCGGTCTCGGTGATCACGTCACCCAGCGGCTCAGCGTAGCGGGTGTCAGCGGTTCGGGTGGCGGGATCCTGATCGCGGTATTCGGGCAGGCCCTGCACGTCGCCGATCGCGTCGGCGGCGCCGAAGTACTTGACGCCGCTCCAGAAGGTGTCGGTGAGCAGATCCCGGCCGAGATGTGGTTCCTGACTTGTGGTGAGCGCTGCCAGATCGATGGGTTCCGGTAGGTCGGACCGGCCCGGGTGCAGGCGCCCGATGACGTCATCGAGGAGCGCCTGCGCCTCCGGGCTGACGTGATCACGCAGTCGGACAGCGGAATTCCTGACGTTGTTCAACGATGCCTGCAGCTTCGCCGGATCGGGGTTCCAGCCGAACCCCTGGCGGGCCCACGCATAGCCGCCGTCCTGCTCGGTGCGCAGCTCGACCCGGTCGACGCCAGAAGCTGCGTAATACGGCTCCAGCTGGGCTCGCAGGGCCTTGGAGAAGCCCTGGCCGCGGAACGCCGGATCCGGAATGTCCACCACATTCTGCTGGGCGACCAGGTTGCCGTCACGGTCGCGGATGTAGGTCTGCTGGGTGAAGCCGACCTCCTGGTCTCCGCTGAAGATCAGACCGCCGATGATGACCTCACCGGTGTCCTGATCGGCTATGGCCCTGAAGACGTCGAGGCGGTACGGGCCATAGACGCCCGAAAGGTCGTCGCCGAATTGGCGGACCTGAGCGGCATCGAGACTGTCGACGATTTCGCCGAGCGGTTCGGCGTAGGTGGCGTCCACCTGCCTGGTGGCCGGATCCTGGGCGCGGTACGCCTGTTGTCTGGCCGGGAAATCGTTGTCCGCGGCGTGGCCCCGCACGTCCCCGATGCCGTCGGCGACACCCAGCGAAACGTGCAGCGGCGCCTGCTGAAGCGGACGAACCGCAGCGCCGTCGGCATCGAGATATCCGACGGCGGTGCGGTCCACCGCCTGCTGACCCCAGTGGGGTGGCCATCCTGACCGCTTTCCGGTGTGTGGATCGACCAGATAGATCTGACCGCCGTCGTTGACCGCGAGATATGCATGGCCGCCCTGACGGTCGCCGGCCCAGCGCGACGCCAGTACCGCCGACGAGCCGTCGCCGAGATCTTGCAGTGTCGCGGTCACGTCGTCGTAGCTCGTGAACTGGGCGGTTGATCCGACCGCCCGGAACAGCGCCCAGGCCGGAACGCCTGTGCGCGAAGCCTGTACATCCACTCGGTAGGGCCGCTCATACCGCTGCGTCAGCTCCGCGGCAACGCCGTGCGCACAGTTCTGCGTCGAGGACTGCTGTCCGCCAAGTCCGAGCCAGCGTTGTACCCGGGAGATCAATCCGGTATCCGGCTGAACCCGATCCTCGGCAACGGGCATGTGCCGGACGAAGTTGACCCCGGTGTCCTGCAACAGGTCTCGGCCCAATTTCGGCTCGGCCGCAGTGGCCAGGGTGGCCACCTCGACAGGCTCCGGCAGACGTGGGTGACCGGGTTCGAGCCGGGCCACCATGTCCGCCAGCGCAGCGCGTCCCTCCGGGCTGAGCCTCGGCGCCAGCCGGCCGGCCGCGCTCTTGATGCTGCCGAGCGATTCGGCCAGCCGGCGGGGGTCCGGATCCCAGGTGAATCCTCTCCGCGCCCACGCATTGCTTCCGGTGTCGTGGGATTTCAGCTCGATCCGGTCGACGCCGGAGTCCACGTAGTAACGCTCGAGCTCAGCAGTCACCGCCTTCGAGAAGCCCTGACCACGCAGGTGCTCGAACTCCTCTTTGATCACCAGCCCGGTGTGATAGGCGACGAGATTGCCGTCGCTGTCGCGTTCGAACCTGCGCTGGACCGTGCCGATCTCGGTGTCGCCGTGGAAGATCTTGCCGGTGAGGATGACCTCGCCGCCGACGATCTCGCCCTGGAGCTGGACCCGGTGCGGTCCGTAGTTACCCGAAAGATCCTGGGCCAGTTGACGTACCGCGCCCGGATCGCGGCTGTCGACGACCTCGTCCAACGCCTGGGCGTATCGGCTGTCCACCGGCCGGTTGGCGGGATCCTGCGAACGGTATTCGGCTTGACGCCGCCCGAAATCGGGATTGTCTCGGTGCCCGCGCACATGGCCGACCTCATCGGCGGCCGTGAGCCTCAGCGGAGCGTCGACAGCGCTGCGCCCCACCGGATTACCGGTGGGGTCGAGGTACCCCACCGCGGTCCGGCTCACCGCGTCTTGTCCCCAGTGCGGCGGCCATCCCGAACGTCCCCGGTGCGGATCGACGAGCCGGATGTCCCCGCCCACGTTCACCGCGAGATAAGCATGCCCGCCACCGCGCCCGCCGCTCCACCGCGACGCCAGGACAGCCGACGCTCCGTCACCGAGTTCGCGCAGGCGCTGCTCGACCTCGGCGTACGTGGCGAATGTCGCATCGGTCCCGACCGCTTCGAACAACGCGCGGGCTGGGACGCCGGTTCGCGTCGGCTGCGTGGCGAGCTGGACTTCGCGGCCGTACATCGCCGACAACTCCTGCGCGACTCCTTGTGCGCAGTTTTGGCCGGATCGCCACGGCAAGTTCCAGATTCGACGCACCGAGGACCCGGCAGCGGGCTCCACGGTGTGGCGGCCCTCGGCGGTACGGTGCGGCTCGATCGCGACCCGGTCGGAACGGCCCGCGGCGATCCGGCCTAGATTGACCAGCGATTCGCTGCGTCCCGTCGAATTCGCGTGCAGGAAGTAGGCGTGATGCGTGCCACCGGTGTGCAGGTGATTCATCCCTGCCGGGAACTCTGCGGTCACGCGCACCGCCCCGAAGGCATGCATTGCCGGATCGACACCGAGACCGACGCCCAGAATCCGGCCGGAAGATTCAGGTGTGCGGCCGCCGAGCGCGGTGACCACATCCCGCGACGAGGACGCCGCGAAGACGTTGTCCCCGAGCCCGAATTCGGATGCGTGGGTGATCGGGCCGGCCCCAGGCGACCCGACCAGCGTGACGGTGCTGACGTGATCCCCGAGCCGCCCGTCACGGCCGGCGTAACCCGTCGTGGTCGACCCGTACGAATAACCGAAGACGTGATTGCCGGCGAAAACCGTTCCATTACTGCTGGATTCGTGTACCGCATTGAACGCGGTGATGTCGCTGTGGAGGATGTCACCACCGGTGCGCGCGAATCCGTGGCCCGCAGCGCGCCACATCTTCCGGCCGCTGGGCGCGTCGTATCCGATCCACGCGATCGATGCGGCCTTGAGCCCGGGGTTCTCCGCCCGCACCGACTGCAGATGGTTGAGCGCCGAGTGACTGTAGAAACCGAGCAGCGAGTGCATCGTCGTCTGCACACCGGGCACGTGCCAGGACACCGAGTCCGCCGAGTACGGGTCGTGGCCGAAGCTCAGCAGGACACGTCCGTCACCGCCGAACTCCTGAGGGTCGAAGGCCAGCAGCAGGGGGCCGTCTTCCCCGGCGCGTTCGGCGTCGGCGCGGGCCTTGTCCAGCGCGCGGTCCAGCTGGTTGACCTTCGCCAGGAACTTCCGTTCAGCGCGGGAGGGCCGCTCGAACTGGTCGATCTTGGTCTGGACGAGGTCCGCGCGATCGCGAAGTTCCTGCAGGACATTGCGATTGGCGGCATCACGGGCTGCCGCCGGAATCCCTTCCGCGTTTCCGATGTGCTCGGGATACGTTTCGATCAGTGCCTGCTTTTGAGTCTCGGACAAACCGGCCCACCAGGTCGCGTTGTTTCGGGCACGGGCAGCGGCCTCCTCGGGCACCCCGAGCGGATTGCGCAGTTCGTCCGGCTGCACTGCCGGTGTCCGCTGTCTCAGGGCGTCCTTCGCGATAGCCTCGTCAGCGGTTGTGGTGTGGTCACCCTGCACGTGTCCTACGGCATCGGCGTCGAGCAGTTGCCTCCTGATATTGCCGTCCAGCGGGTTGACGGCGACGCCGTCGGCATCGAGGTACCCGACGGCGGTGCGTCCGACCGCGTCCCGGCCCCAGTGCGGCGGCCATCCCGAGCGTTGACCGCTGTGCGGGTCGAGCAGGTAGATGGTGCCGCCGTCGTTGACCGCGAGATAGGCGTGGCCGCCCTGCCCCCGGCCGCGCCAACGGGACGCCAGTACTGCCGACGAGCCCGGGCCCAACCGTCGAAGGGCGGCCTCGACCTCGGCGTAGGAACTGAACCGGGCGGCCGACCCGACCGCCTCGAACAAGCTCCGGGCAGGCACCCCTCGCGGCGACAGCGGAGCCTCGACGGTGATGTCACGCCCGTAGCGGACCGACAGCTCCTCGGCGACGGCGTAGGCGCAGTTGGTGCTGCGCAAGAAGTTCGGGTTCCAGCGGTTGCGGCCATGCACTGAGTGATGGGCGCCAGGATCGTCGGCCAGCTGCAGCGGGCGCCCGAGCGCCGGCTCTACGGTCTGCTGTCGCATTCCGCCCACCAACGGCCGGCGGCGTTCGTCCAGGGTGCGGCGGCCCTCGGTGTCGACCTGGTTCGCGTGACCGGCGGCGATCCTTCCGAAGTTGGTCAGCGATTCGCTGCGGATCTGGAGGGTGCCCGGGTCCAGGTAGGACCAGTACAGGCTGTGGGTCATCCGCGACCCGGCCCCCATGTGGTCGCGTGCCGCGGGGAATTCGGCGGTGATCCGGCGGGCCTCGAAGATGTCCATCGCCGGGTCGATGCCCTGACCCATCTGCCGAATCGTGCGGCCGCGGTCGCCCCGGCGCTCGCCCCCGAGCCCCGTGGTGCGGTCCCGCGAGGACGCCGCCACGAACACGTTGTCCCCGATACCGAAATCAGCCGCGGTGCGCAGGGGTCCCGCGCCGGGCGAACCGATCAGCGTGATGGTCTCAACCTGACCGGCCAGTCGGCGGCCGTACCCGGCGTGACTGACCGTCGTTGAACCGTAGGAATGCGCAAAGATGTGGTTTCCGCTGAAATGACTGCCGTCGCCGGTGAATACGTCCCGTCCGACGTTGAACGCGGCGATGTCACTGGCGAAGATCTGTCCACCGTTCTGCGCCATCCGCTGGAATCCGACCCGCGGATCCCAACTGCCCGGGGCCTGGTAGCCGATGTAGGTGATCGCGGCCGCAGACAGGCCCGGGTTCTCCTGCAGGGTGGACTGCAGGAGGTTGGCCGCGCGCATGGTCATCGCCCGCAGCTTGCCGATCGTGGTCGTCATCCCCGGCACGTACCAGGAGACCGACTGCGCGGTATACGGATCCGCACCAAAGCTGACGATCGCGCGCCCGACCCCGCCGAAGGCCTGCGGATCCAGTGCCAAAAGGAACGGTCCGTCGACGTTGAGCCTGGTGGCATTGCGTTGCGCCGAACGCAGACCCGACTCGATGTCGTGCATCAGATCGATGTAGTTCGACTCGAACTTGTTGAGCGCAACTCCGTTCTCGCGGCGCGACAACAGGAGGTCACGGTGGTCCAGGTACCGGCGCAGCATCTTCGAATTCGCGTCGTGCCTGGCCTTCGGGGGAATGCCCTCGGCGTTACCCACCTCATGGGGATAGGTCTTGATCAACGCCTGCTGCTGAGTCTCCGACAACCCGGCCCACCAATGCGCGTTGGCCCGCGCCCGATCCACCGCCTGATCCACCGGCACCTTGTGATCGGCCGGGCTCATCAGATCAGCGGCTTTGATTCCTCTCTCCGCCAATGCCACATCGGCCACCACCCGGTCCGGCACGGCCGTCTGTTCGACATCGCTGGACTCCGCTGCCGGCAGTTCTTGCGCCGCGCGAGCGACGTCCGTCGTGTTGTCCACGGGCACCTGGGCTTCGGAGACCTCGGCGGGTGAATTCCGGAAGCGCGGATTCCAGAAGTGCCGACCCTCCACCGAGTGGTTGGAGGTCGGGTCGTCGGTCAGCCGTAACGGACGTCCGGTCGCGGGTTCGACTGTCTGCTCCCGGGTACCACCGAACAGCCGTCGGTTTCGTTGGTGCAGGGTGCGATGCCCTTCGGTGTGCACCTGGTCTGCGCGGCCGGCCGCGATTCTGCCGAAGTTGGCCAGCGATTCGCTGCGCACCTGCAAAGTGCCGGGATCCATGTAAGCCCAGTACAGGCTGTGGGTCATCCGCGACCCGGCTCCCCGATGGTCAAGGGCAACCGGGAATTCCGAGGTGATGCGGCGCGCGCCGAAGATATCCATCGCCGGATCGATGCCCTGACCCATGCGCCGAATCGTGCGGCCGCGGTCGCCGGCATGTTCACCGCCGAGCCCGGTGGTGCGGTCCCGTGACGACGCCGCCACAAACACGTTGTCCCCGATACCGAAATCAGCCGCGGTCCGCAACGGCCCGGCCCCGGGCGAACCGATCAGCGTGATGGTCTGCACGTGATCGGCCAGTCGGCGGCCGTGCCCCGCGTGGCTGACCGTCGTCGACCCATACGAGTGCGCGAACACGTGGTTGCCACTGAAATGGCTTCCATCCCCGGTAAATACATCCCGCCCGACGTTGAACGACGCGATATCGCTGGCGAAGATCTGCCCGCCATTCCGTGCCATCCGCTGGAACCCGACCCGCGGATCCCAACTGCCGGGGGGCTGGTAGCCGAGGTAGGTGATCGAGGCTGCTGACAGGTCCGGGTTCTCCTGCTGCGTCGAGCGCAGCTGGTTGAACGCGCGGCGCATGATGGTGCCGAGCCGCTCGATCGTGGTCGTCATCCCCGGCACGTACCAGGACACCGACTGCGCGGTATACGGATCGGCGCCGAAACTGACGATCGCGCGGCCGACCCCGCCGAACGCGTCCGGGTCCAGTGCCAGCAGGTACGGCCCGCCGATTCCGTGCCGGACGGCGTTCCGCTCGGCGGTGCGCAGCGCGGACTCGATGTCGTCCATCAGCTTGATGAACTTTTCCTGCGCTTCGGTGAGGGCGATCCCGTTGTCACGCTGCGACACCATCAGGTCGCGCCGGGCGGCGTTGCGCTCCAGCATGATCGAGTTCGCCCGGTGACGCGCCATCGGCGGGATGCCCTCGGCGTTACCCACCTCGAACGGATACGTCTCGATCAACGCCTGCCGCTGCGCGTCCGACAACCCGGCCCACCAGTGCGCATTCGTCCGCGCCCGATCCACCGCGCGATCCACCGAGACCCGGTGATCGGCCGGGCTCATGATGTCCTTGGGCTTGACGCCCAGCTCATCCAGCGCGTCGTTGGCGATCTCGCGCTTCGTGCGAGTGTCCAGTTCACCGGTGGCCTGCACCTCGGACTGCCACCGTGGATTCCATGGGCGGCGGGTTTCGCGGTCGCCCTGGGTACTGGTCTCACCGTCGAGCCGCAGCGGCCTGCCTGCCGCGGGCTCCACCGTACGTTCCCGCGTACCGAAGTATCTCCGCGGCTGTCTATCGACCGTTCGATGCCGGTCGGTGTCGATCCGATCGGCATGCCCGGCAGCGATCCGGCCGAAGTTGGCCAGTGATTCGCTGCGTACCCCGGCGGCGCGGTCGGCGTAGCGGTAGTAGGAGTTGTGGGTGCCCCGGCTGCGGGCCCGGTCCATGTCCGAGGAGAACTCAGCCGTGACGCGTTGGCCACCAAAAGTATTCATGGCCGGATCGACACCGAGCCCGAGACCGAAGACGCGCCCGGCCGAACCGGGGTCGCGGCCACCTAGTGCGGTGAACGGATCCCGCGAGGACGAGGCGACGAAGACGTTGTCTCCGATACCGAAATCGGCCGCCGCACGCACCGGACCGGTGCCCGGTGAGCCGATCAGAGAGATGGTTCGAACGTCATTGGCCAGTCTTCCGTCGCGGCCCGCGTAGCTGGTCGCGGTGGTGCCGTAAGAGTGGGCGAATACGTGGTTTCCGCTGAAATGGCTGCCGTCGCCGGCCATGGTGTCGCGGGCAGCGTTGAACGCGCGGATATCGCTGTAGAGGATCGCGCCACCCTCGCGGGCGAGCGTCTGACCGGCAGCGCGCCAACTGCTCAGACCACTCGGGGTGTCGTAGCCGATCCATGCGATCGAGGCAGCGCTGACCTCCGGATTCTCCTGGGTGGTCGACTGCAGGTGGTTGAGCGCATCACCCATGAAGGCGCCGAGCTGGTCGATCGTGATGCCCTGGCCTGGCACATGCCAGGACACCGAATCCGCCCGGTAGGGATCGGCGCCGAAGCTGACCACCGCGCGGCCGTCACCGCCGAATGCCGTGTGGTCGAACGACAGGAGTTGGGGACCGCCGAGATCGGACTGCTGGGCCAACTGCCCGGCTCGGGTCAGGGCGGCGTCTATCTGATCGAGGCGGGCGAGCAACTTGCTCTGACTGCGCGTGAGCCGATGCCCACTGTCCCGCAACGACTTCAGCTGGCTGCGGCTTTCGCTCAACGAGATGGTGTTGGCCTTGTGCCGGGCCGATGCCGGGATGCCTTCGGCGTTGCCGATGTGCTGAGGGTAGGCCTCGATCAGGGCGAGCTGCTCTGCTCCGGTCAGCTGTGACCACCATGCGGCGTTGCTGCGTGCCCGGGCGTCGGCCGCCTCCATCAGGCCCAGCGGGTTGCGCAATCCGTCGATCTGAACCGGCGGGATACGCCGTGCCAACGCGGAATCGGCCACCATGCTCTGGGGCACCACATTGCGCCACCGCTCGCCTGGCGACGTGTCGCCGTCGTTGTGCGCGTCCGGAGTCGGATCGCCCTGTGGCGGATGACCCTGCACGTCACCGACGGCGGCAGCGGCGACCAACTGTTGCGGACGGCCCTGAAAAGGGTCGACGGCTTGCCCGTTCGGATCGAGATAGCCTACGGCTGTGCGCAATACGGCGTCTTGACCCCATCCGGGCGGCCATGGAGTACGGCGCCCGGTGTTCGGATCCTCAAGGAAGAGCTGTCCATTGTCGTTGACGGCGAGGTAGGCGTGGCCACCCTGGTTCGGGCCGCCTGACCACGCGGACACCAGAACAGCCGACGACCCGGGAGCCATCTGCCCCAGCACACTGTTCACATCGGCGTAGGACGCGAACTGGGCTGCCGAACCGGTGGCCTCGAACAATTGGACGCCGGGCCTGCCGCGAGCTGATGTGAAGGGCGCCAGGCGGATCTGGCGGCCATACCTGTCCGACAACGCCTGCGCAACCCGGTCCGCGCAATCGTCGGAGTCCTCGGTCCGACTGTCGGCCGCCGGGGCCTGCACTTCCTGCTGCTGCGAACTGGCCTGGTTGGCTGTGGCGACTGTGTCCTGAACGCGCGCGGCTGGCACGCCCGCCGCATCGGAACTCACCGCCGAGGATGTCGGCGTCGATTTGTCCGTCTGTGCCTGCGGCGTCGGTGACTTCGAATTCTCTTCGCGAACATCAGGAGTGGACGTCTTCGCGGCCGGAGTCGCAGTTTGTGCCTCGGTGCGTCCGGTGGATGCCGGCGTCTGCGATGTGGTCGGCGGCCCTGCCTGCGGGACCGGAGCCGCGGTCTCAGCCTGAACCGGGTCGGGCTGAGCGAGGTCTGGTTGGCTGGTCTCAGCCTGCACCGAATCGGTGGCCTGGCCGGTATCGATGGCCTGTGCGGTATCGATGGTCTGTGCGGTATCGGTCGTTACCGGGGACTCCGCAGTCTGCGCCACCGGCATCGGAGCTGCTGCGCTGTCGTGTTCCTCCGAGAGTTGCGCGTTCTGGGTCGTGCCGGTGTCAGGTTCGGGCCCTTGCTGAGCTTGGTCGTGACCGGAGATCGGTTCGGCCGTCTGGTCATTGTCGGTGGCATCGGTCTTGTCGGTGGCCGGTGTGTCGTCGTCGACCTGCGACTGGTCGTTATCCGATTCGGCCGTTTCCTCCTCGGCCCTGTGTTCGTCGCCCGTACGATCCTCGGTGCTCGACTTGCCCGCGGAGCTCTGCTTTGGCGCCGACTCATGTTGTGCTACCCCATTTTTCGATCCATTGTTGGCGGTGTTCGACGGCGCGGCCTTCGGGGCAGCGGGAGCTGTCGCTGCACTGCTGGTCTTGTCGTCAGCAGGAGCGGTTTCACTGTCGGCATCGGGTTTTGCCGCGGTCTGGAGATCGGACGGACCATCCGGGTCGAGCCCGGTCAGCTCTCCGGTCGGCGCGGTAGGACCGGGTTCCGATGACGCCGCCGCCGGGTTGGTGTTGTTCTGGGTGGGGTGATGGCCGAGTCCAGCGCCCTTGAGCCCGCCGATGCTGGTCGAGGTCGAACCGGCGAGGATCGCCAATGTGTCGAACTCGCCACCGACAGACATGGTGCCTGCCACGTTGCCGACCACCCCGGCGGTGAACATGACCGTTGCGCCCTTGCCCGCTGCGGAAATCCGGTTGCGGGCCGGTCCCAGCGCATGGCCCATGGGCACCGCAGACGCCCCACCGGCGCCACCACCGACCGTCGAGGCAATCGCCGTCTGCTTGAACCGGTCCCAACGGTAGTCGGCGTGCCCTTCGTTGGCCTGGATGCCCTGGACGATCCCCTCTTGGAGCAGGCCCTGCGCCAACTCCTCGACAGCTTCCTGCCCGGTTTCGTGCAGGAGCCTCTTCATCATCGTCTTGGTCAGCAGTTCGCCCATCTTGGCGGCGACGCGCCGTAGCGCTGCCAGCACGATCTGGCGGATCGTGATGACGGTGGTCTGCTCGATGACCGGTATCGCCGCGGTCGACGCCCCGTAGGTGGGACCCGACATTGACAGGCAGTACGAGATCTCGGCGGCGGCCAATGCCAGTCCGACGATGATCGAGAGCTTGCTGTATTCGATCTCGGTGCCGAAGTTGGTGGCACCCTCTCCCATTCCCGAGACGCCCTCGGCGAGTTTGTCCACCGTGTAGTCGCCGTCGAACAGCATGGCGAACTGGCGCTCCGCGGCCTCGGCAGTGTCACCGAACAGAACCGACATGGTCTCTCCGCGAACCCTGCTCAGTTCCGGAATGAGTTCCTGCATGGCCTCGGCCGCAGCTTGATAGTGCTCGCCGATTCGGCGGGTGCGGGTTTCGCTGCCCTGCGGCCACTCACCACCGGCGAGGTATGACACCCATTGGAGGTCGGGCGGGATCTCGATGTCCATAAGCGAATCGGTGCGGCAGCCGTCCTATGCGGCGCGCCGCCCCATGGTATTGGCCCTACGCCTGGTCGTTGTGTTCGAAGGAGTCCGCGGCGCCCTTCAAACCATCCGAGTAGTAGTCGAGCAGATCGGTCTTGGCCGCCACGGATCCGTCGACCCAATCCCTTTGCGCCAGATGCCCTGAACTGCCTTTCGCGAATCCGTCACCCATCTTGTCGTCGCCCCACGCGGCGCCTTCGGCGGCCAGGTTGGCCTGCAGGGATGACAGCACGTTCTTCATCCTGACGCTGACGTCGTTCAGATCCTTCGACGTCGCTCGCAGCTCAGATGGTCCAACACCGAGTTCGTCAGCCATCGGTTCAGCTCCTCACGGTGGGGAACGCAGTTCCGTTCCGGTCGTCGTCCTCGGGTTCGCGCTGTGGGACGTCCGGATCCTCATGGCCGAATACGGCGCTGGTCAGATCGCGCAGATCGGGCGCGCCATCGACGATCTCGGACATTGACGGCAACATCCGGCGCCGCTCCCCGATCGGCGTCATCAGCGCAGCCGCCCGCTGAGCGACGAGCTGCGCCGCGGACTGTGCGGCCGACGTGACGTGATCGCCGAGCTCGTCGAGTTCGAACTCCTCGAGGTACGACTCATCGATCACGGTCTCGATGACATGACCACGTGCGTCGACCGTGACCTCGACCAAGCCGTCGGCCGCGGCGGCGCTCGCGGTCAGCTGCGCCTGTTGGCGCTGCACCGCAGCAATGTCGGCCATCTGCTCTTGGACCAAGGCAAGCACCTCGGTCATCTGATGCCGGAGGGCATCGTTACTCATTCGAGCCAGTGTTCCAGATCGGCAAACTCACCGCCACGCACTTTGCTGAATTCGATTCTGGCTGACCATATTTGAGTGCTCAGACAATTAAGCGAGGTGAAATAGCCATCGCTGCAATGCGACTCGCGCGTCAATTTGCCGACTGCCGGCAACAACCGAGATCAACGGGAAGGTCCGCACCAAGCACCGGTAGCTCGCATACCCTGACCCGCACCGCGCATTCTTTGCCTGCGCGCGGATCGGGTTTGTCACCGGTACTGGGGCGCACCTCGTAGCCGGGGAAACTTTTCCGCCACTGCTGCAGCCAGTTCCAGGTATGCCTGCAGCGTGGCCGGGTCAAGCAGGTCGAAGTCGACATCGGCACCCTCGGCCAGGTGCGGATCGAACGGGATCATGTGCACCGAGCGGCAGCGGGCTTCGAAATGTTCGTAGACCTTGTCCAGTTTGAGCTTCGCCGACCCGGGCCGTGAGGCACTGAGCACCACATGCGCTTCGCGGACCAGCGCGGAATGCCCGTGCTGCATCAGCCAGTCCAGGGTCGCCGACGCACTGCGGGCCGCATCGATCGCCGGTGAGCTGACCAGCACGATCGCATGGGCCAGGTCGAGCACGCCCGCCATCGCGGAATGCATGATGCCGGTGCCGCAGTCGGTGAGGATGATGTTGTAGTAGCGACGCAGGATGCTGACGGTGCGGCGGTAGTCGGATTCGCCGAACACCTCCGACACCGCGGGTTCCTGCTCGCTGGCCAGAACCTCCAGGCGACTGCCCGCCATGCGGGTGTGGCTGCGTACGTCGGCATAACGCTCGATGTCTGGATCCGACAGCAGGTCTCGCACAGTGGACTGACTCGACGTATCCCGTACCCGTTCGGCCAGCGTTCCGCGGTCCGGGTTGGCGTCCACCGCGATCACGCGGTCGTTGCGCATCATGGCCAGCGCCGATCCCAAGCCCAGCGTGGTGGTGGTCTTGCCGACACCACCCTTGATCGACAACACGGCGATACGGAAGTCGCCGGCGATCGGCTGACGGATCTGGGCCAGCAGGTCCTCCCGCTCCCGCTCCTTGCGCGATTCCCCCGGACTGACGCGGCCCGCGCTCGCCAGGTGCACGGCCCGGCGCCATCCCGAATGGGGTGCGGTACGTGAGCGGTTGAGAATCCCGGCGTCATCGAGCGACGGGGGCACTGGCGAATACTGCGCCGGTGCCGGTGCGCCCGCCGGCGGCGGCAGGAGCGGCGGCATGAATCCCGGCGGCGGCAACGGCAGTGGAGGTAGCGGAGGCGGTGGCACCGGCATCTGCGGAGCCGCCGGTGGCGGAGGCGCGGGCATCTCCGGGGCCTCATCCGGCTGCAGCGCATGTCTGGGCAACGGCGGAATCGGGATCAGACCATTCGGTGGTTGCTGGTGTTCGGGAACCGGTGGCGTCGGCTCCGGTTCGTCGAGGTCGAACCGCTCGGCGAACTCCCTCGACCCGATCGTGCTCTGCATCTGCCACGGGGGCGGGGCAAGCCGACGAACCGGTGCCGGCGCGGGTTCAGGCGCGGGCGGCGGAGGCACCACGAACGCGTCGGTCGTGTCATCGGCCGGAGACGAGGCGGTATGGATCTGCCGGGCTGCCCGTTGCGCTGCAATCTGTTCCAGCAACGCAGCTGCCCGGGCCTCCACCTCGTCCAACTCACCAGGGGCCAGGTCGTCGAGCGATGTGGGCTCGCCGATCGGCCGATTCTCGTCCGGCATCATTCCCCTAACTCACCTGGACCGCCGCCGGGCAGCAGCCACCGCCACCGTCGCCACCATCAACGCAAGACACGTCGCGGTGACGGTGAAGACGATCCTGCGCGCCCGCACATTACCCGGATCAGGTTGCGGTGGCCCGCTGATCGGTGAAGCCGCAGTGACGTCACGCCCGTCAGTCCCAGGTGGGAGCTGGTAGGTCAGTGCCGCAACCGGATCCACGACTCCATAACCCGTGGCCTGGTTGGGTCCATTCCCCGGTGTGCGGGCCGTCCGTTCCACCAGATCTTTGACCTCACCGGCGGTCATGTCGGGGTAGCGCGACCGGATCAACGCCACCACACCGGACACGAACGGCGCCGCGAAGCTCGTGCCGTTCAACGGGGCCATCCCCTGCTGGCCGAGCTGCGCGTTGCTCAGACCCGGCCCGCCGGCGTCCAACGAGGTGACCCGCTCCCCCGGGGCCGCCACCGCCACCCACGGCCCGTGCAGGCTGAAATCGGCCGGGGTGGCCGAGGTGGTCACGGCGCCGACGGTCAGCACATAGTCGGCGAACCAGGCCGGGCTGGCGATGGTGCTGACGCTGTTCCAGCCGGCGTGCAGGGGCTGGTTCGGATCGTTCATGTTGTTCTGCGCCTTGCACATGCTCTGGGAGTTGAAGTTGCCGGCGGCCGCCACCACCACGACATTCCGTTCGTAGGCGTACCGCACCGCACGCCCGAGCTCCCGATCGTCCATCCCGGCCGAAACGGGCGCACAGGCCACCTCCGACAGGTTGATCACCGTGGCACCGAGATCCACCGCGCGGGCGATCGCCAGCGCCAGTGTGTGCGTATTGCCGTAGCCGACCGACGTGGCATTGGGATCGTCGTTCTGGCCGCTGCTCGTGCCGGCGATGCTGTAGGCCCCGCTGTTCTGCCGGATCGACAGGATCGTGGCCTCGGGCGCGACCCCGGCGAAACTGTCGCCATCGGCCGGAGCCGCCCCGATGATGCCGGCGACGAGGGTGCCGTGCGCATCGCAGTCGACCAGGCCGTCGCTGTTCGACACATAGTCACCGCCCGGCTCGAGTGCGGGAAGCCGCGGATGCCGGTTGACGCCCGTGTCGATCACCGCCACCTTCTGCCCGGCGCCACGGGAAAAGCGCCAGGCCTTGCGGTATTCGAGCATCGCCTCGGCACTGGTCTGCTTGGTGAAATCGGTGCCGGGGAGCACGCCGGTGGGGATGCCGCAGATCGACTTCTGCTCGGTCGGGTGCGCCGGTGCGACGGGCCCGGTCGGCGGTGGACCAGGTTCGACGACGGGCGGCGTCACCGCACCGGCGTGCTCCCCGGCACCGATTTCACCAAGCCGCCGCGGCGACGTCGGACCTGCCGAGCACGCGCCGCACGAGTGCCGCCCCACCGACCAACGCCACCAGCATCAACGCCGCGGCGACCATGATCGCCGGCCGGTGCGCCGACAATGGCGGGGCGAGCAGGAGCACCACCCACACCGCCGCGCTCAACCACAACCCGGCGAAGGCCATGGTCCCGGCGGCAGTGGCCGTCCAGGCCGCGTATGAGGCCCGGTTCAGCCGGGCCGCCGCGTCCACCACGTCGTCGTAGAGCGTGGGCGGCGACAACGCCCGGCGAGCCGAGAGGCGCAGCAGGGCACCGTTTTCCACCCCGGCCTCACGCAGGGTCTGATCGGGTGCCAGCGCACCGGCGCCGCGCCCATCGCGGCTGAGCTCCCAGAACGTCCGCCGCTCGTCACGATCGGCCAGGTCGTCACTGCGCTCGTCGTCGCGGGACTTGATCAGCCGGGCGAGCTCCGGAAGGAACGCCGCGACGGGGACGTCGGCCGGTAGCGCGACATCGAGTTGGGTCCGTCCGCCGACCACGGACACCCTGATCGCGTCGGGCGCCGCGGACACCACGTGGACCGGGCGAAGCTCCTCGACGCCGGTCACAGGTCAGGCATCCGGGACAGTTGAACCACGCCGCTACGAGTGGTCCGCGAGACCAGCATGCCGCGGCCGGGAGGCATCGCCGACGCCTTGTATCCACCGAACAATCCGCCCTCGTCCCTGCTTCCGCTCATCACCAAACCGTTGCAGGACAGGTCTTTCAGACGGCCGACGATCGGATCCATCATCGCCCGCCCGGCACCGCCGCTCCGCCGGGCGATGACGACGCGCAGGCCGATGTCACGGGCCTGTGGCAGATACTCGACCAAAGGCCCGAGCGGATGGCTCAGCGAACCCCCGGGGATCAGGTCGTAGTCGTCGATCATCACGAACAGATCCGGCCCCGACCACCACGACCGCTCCTTGAGCTGCTGCTGGGTGATGTCGTTGGGCGGCAGGCGATCTCTGAGAGCACCGGCCAGGGCGGTCATCAGGTCGGTGCACGACTGCGGGGCGGTGGCGTAGCCACCGAGGTATTCATCGGGGACGACGCCCAGCATCGAGCGCCGGAAGTCGACCAGGATGATCTTGGCCTCGACCGGAGTGGCGTTCTCCATCACACCGGCCGCAATGTTGCGCAGCAAGCCGGTCTTTCCACATTCGGTATCGGCGAAGGCCACCAGGTGCGGCTGGGCGTCGAAATCGAGAACCACCGGGGCCAGCTCTTCCTCGTTGATGCCGATGGCGATCCGGGCCTTGCTCAGCTGGCCGGCATCGCGGGCCGCCCGGATGACGTCGTCGCGGTTCACGTCGTGCGGCAGCATCCGCACCCTCGGCGCCTCACGGTCCTGGTAGTGGGTGCGAACCGCCTCGACGGCCCCGGCCACCCCGGCGGGCAGATCCTCCACCGACGAGCTGGAATCGAGTCGCGGCAACCCGATCAGGATGTGCAGCCGCTCGGAGTTGATGCCGCGGCCGGGCCGCCCGATCGGCACCAGTTCGGCGGACCGGCGGGCCACCTCGCTGTCGATCGGATCGCCGAGACGCAGCTCGATGCGGGTGCCGAGCATGTCCTTGACCGCCGGGCGGATCTCCATCCACCGCGATGCGGAAATCGCCAGGTGCACTCCGTAGGACAGGCCCTGGATGGCCAGCGACTGGATCACCTGGTCGAGCGATTCGAAGTCGCTCTTGATCGACGCCCAACCATCGATCACCAGCACCACATCACCGAAGTTGTCCTGGCTCACCTCGCCTTTGGCCTTGCGCTGACGGAAGTCGCGCATGGATTCGATGCCGAGCTCCCGGAACAGCTGCTCGCGGCTGCGCAGCACCCCTGCCACCTCGGCCACGGTGCGCCGGATCGCGTCGGCGTCCATACGGCCGGCCACCCCGCCGACGTGCGGCAACTTCGCCAGGCTGGTCAGCGTGCCGCCGCCGAAGTCCAGGCAGTAGAACTGCAACTGCTCGGGAGTGTGGGTGGCGGCCGCCGACATGATCAGCGTGCGCAGCGTGGTGGACTTGCCCGACTGTGGCCCGCCGACAACCGCGACGTTGCCCTGGGCTCCGGACAGATCGACCATCAGCACATCGCGGCGCTGATCGTAGGGCCGGTCCACCACACCCATCGGCATCCACAGCCGGCCGTTGAGGTTCTGCGGTGCCGACCAGTCCGCTTCCGGCAGAAGCTCGTTCACCGCCGGGCTGTCGTCCAGCGGCGGCAGCCACACTTCGTGGGCGGGCCTGCCGTGACCGCGCAGCCGGCTGACCACCATGTCGAGCAGCGTGGTCTTGGTGGGACCCGAACTGACCGGCTCGGCCTCGGGAAGATCGTGCGGCAACGGCGCCCGCGCGGGCACCGGGTCCTTCTTGACCGGCGTCGCGGTGAACAGCTTCGGCGCCAGCGCCCCCAACTGGGTCACCCGCCCGGTACGTGCCGAGATCCTCGGCTTGACGTACTCGCCCGACACATAGCACGAGTTGAACCGGATCGGTTCGGAGGCATCGCATTTCAGGAACGCCGAACCGGGAACGCTGGGCAGGTGATAGGCGTCGGGCACACCGAGCACGCTGCGCGACTCACCGGCCGAGAACGTCTTGAGGCCGATCCGGTAGGACAGGTGCGAGTCCAGGCCCCGCAGCTTGCCTTCCTCCAGCCGTTGCGAGGCCAGCAGCAGATGCATGTGCAGCGATCGGCCCAGCCGGCCGATCATCACGAACAACTCCGCGAAATCCGGTTTCTGGGACAGCAGTTCGGAGAACTCGTCGACCACGACGAACAGTGCGGGCAGTGGTTCGAGGTCGGCGCCGGCGGCGCGGGCGCGCTCGTACTCGGTGACGTTCGGGAAGTTTCCGGCCGCGCGCAGCAGCTCCTGGCGGCGGTTCATCTCACCGGCCAGCGCGTCCCGCATGCGGTCCACCATGGTCAGTTCGTCTTCGAGGTTGGTGATGATGGCCGCGATGTGGGCGATCCCGTCCAGGCCCAGGAACGTCGCCCCGCCCTTGAAGTCGACGAGCACCAGGTTGAGTTGCTCGGGTGAGTGCGAGGTGATCATCGACAACACCAGGGTCCGCAGGAATTCCGACTTTCCCGATCCGGTCGCGCCGATACACAGCCCGTGCGGACCCATGCCGCCCTCGGCGGCCTCCTTGATGTCGAGTTCGATGGGCTGACCGTTCGGGGTGATCCCGATCGGCACCCGCAACCGCTCCCGCGGGGATCGCTGCCGCCATACTTGTTCGGGCACAATGCCTGCGGCGTCGGGAATCTTCAGCAGTGACATCAGGCCCGGATCGACCGCCCTCGAATCGGCCTCCAGGCTGACGATGTGCGCGGCGTTCGCCGGGCGGTAGCGCCCGATCCGCCGGGCCGTGGTCTCGGCCTCGGCGATCGTGATCGTGTCCGGGGTGGCGAACCGTTCGACGCCCACCGCTGTACGCGCGGCCACGTCGTCGCCCTCGACCACCAGTTGCAGGCTGCGCCGGGCCGACGCACCGGCGCGCAGGCCGTTCAGGTCCAGCAGCGTCACGCTGTCCAAGCCGGCATCGGTGATCAACTGCTCGTCGCCGGTGACGAATCCGTCATCGAGCACCACGACGAGCTGTTTGAGCCCCTGCGTCGGCTGCGCGTTTCGGGTGAACCGGCCGCGTTCGGCCAGCTCGGCCGAGAGCGCGGTCTCCATCAGCTCCAGCGTGGGGAACAACAGCCGCATCGAACCCATACCGTCGCGGGTCGACGCGTGCTGGGCGTGGGGCAGCCATTTGACCCAGCTCCAGTTCTCCCCGTCGGGGTTGGCCGTCACGATCGCCACCTGCACGTGGTCGGGTCCGTGAAAGGTGCACAGTTCCAACACCATCGACCGCACCAGCTGCTGGGCGAGCTTGCGTTCCCCTTCGAAGGTGATGGTGGGAAACGCGCGCAGTGACACCGCCGTCGGGAGTGCATGCACCACCGAATGGGTCTTGACGAACCGGCGCAACGCCACCGTCGACACCGGTTCCAGGTCCTCGGGCGGCCCGGTCTCGGGCGCCATCAACCGCGTCGCCAACCGGTGTGTCCCGATGCCGACGCGGATGTGGCAGTAGTCGGCATCGCTGGGTCGCCGCTCCCACATGCGCCGGGTGCCCACGACGTCGCTCAGCGCGCGCGGATCGGGGTGGCTCCATTCCAGTGCAGTGCGCTGTTCTGCACCGGTGGTGTCGGCCTCCTCGCGAAGATTGGCCAGATAACTGAAGTAGTCCTTGCGTTCCTCGTTCAGCTCGGCGGCGGCTTTGCCATTACGGTTGCCGCCGCCCATGAACATGCCGACCATCGACATGATCATCATCATCGGGAAGAGCAGGAACATCGGGTTTCTCGCCATGTCCCGGCCGCCGACCGTGATCAGCAGCGCGATCATCCCGATCACCGCGACCAGCATCACGAACGGCATCAGCCGGATGAACAGGTTGCCCGGGATGGCCCGCGGCACCTCAGGCGGCGCGGCCAGGTTGACCTCGCCACCGGGCATCCGCGGCGGCGCGACCCGGAGGCGGCGGACAAACCCCTGCGTACTCAACCTTCCCTCCCCGGAAGCTGCTCGAGCCGGATGCTGGGTATTGTTCGTGTCGAGCAATCCCATTGCGCAGGAGGCCGACTGGATTGTGACCCTACCGCCCTCGTTAGCACGGCTCGAGTCAAGCCTTGAGTCGGAGCTTGATCTTGAAACCGAACCTGAGCTGAGCCGACTGACCCTGGTAGTCGGCGAACTGCGCATCGACGTGGGGCTACCTGCACACGTCAGCATCGCCCAATACATCCCCGATGTCATCGATATCGCGAATGAGCAGATCACCTCGACGGACGCGATCATCGCGTTCGACGCGGCCGACGGGCAGTGGACCCTGGCCCCGCTCGGCGGCGAACCCATCGCCCCGCATCTGTCCCTCGGCGAGTCCGGCGTCCACGACGGCGACCTGTTGATGATCTGCGCGGTGGGCCAGCCGGTCAGCCCATTGCTGTTCGACGACGTCGACGACACACACACCACCGATGCCGGCGCAGGCACCGTGCGGGGATGGTTCGCCGACAACGCCAACGCCTTGGCCGGTTTCGGTGTCACCGCGGCGGCCGCTTTCACGTTGGCCGGTGTGCTGGCACATTGGGCGGCCCAGCCTGCCGTGCCCGCCGCGGTGCTGGCCCTGGGCGTGATGGGGGTGGTGCTGGCCTGTCTGGTGTCACACCGGCCGGTGGCCAACCCGGCGGCCGCCTGGATCGCGGCGGTGTCGACGCCGTTGCTGTTCGCGGGCTCGTTGTACGTGGTGCCCGACGGGTCCGGCGCGACATCGCTGCCGATGGCGTTCGCCCTCACCGCGTTCGGGGCGCTACTGGTGCTCCTGGTTTCGGGTAGCGGATCGGCCGTGTACACCGCGATCATCGCGGCGTGCGTTTTCGGTGGCGTCAGTTCCACGGCGATGTTGCTGTGGGAACCGCCGATTCGGACGGTGGGAGCTTTGCTCGCGACCGTGGCCGTTATCGTCGTCTACCTCGCCCCGCGGGTGACGATCGGGCTGTCGAAACTGCCGATCCCCCGGGTGCCGACGGCAGGAGAACCGCTCGACGACATCGAAACCCAGGGCGGCCCAACTGTCGAGGGCGTCAACGCGATCGGCAAGCAGATCATCCCGACCGAGGAAGACCTGATCAGCCGGGTCCGGCGAGCCAATCAGCACCTCACCGGGATTCTCGTCGCGGCCGCTCTCGCGGCCCTGATCGGCTGCTATCTGGCGGTGGACGTCAGTAACGGGTTCTACTGGCAGGGCACCGTTTTCGCGATCATGGTGGCGACGGTGCTGTGCCTGCGCGGCCGCGGCCACCATGACCTGGTGCAATCGGCGACGCTGATCGGCAGCGGGCTGACGATCGCCGTGGCCGTGGTCCTCAAGACCGCGCTGTACGTAGCGGACTGGCAGGTGCGTGCCGTGATCGTGCTGCTCGCGCTGATGGTGCTGATCCTGGCATGCGGGCTGGTCGCTCCCCTGCGCGAGTTCTCGCCCGTGGCGCGACGTCAGGTCGAGATACTCGAATACATCGCCGTGGGATCGCTGTTCCCACTGTGCTTCTGGATCATCCGGCTGTACGCGTTCTTCCGCGAGATGCGTCTGTAGACCGCTAGCCCGCCGAAATCTTGACGCTCTCCGGGTCGGCTGCCATGCCGTCATGCGCAACCAGGGCCGCCTCCTGGGACAGCTCCGGTCCGGGCGGCAACAGCGACAGCACCGGCCACGGCGCCCACTGCGGGGCGTTGGCCGGGCCGTCGGGAATCTTGACGCCGCTCACCCCGAGCACCTCGGCCGTCGGCAGATCTTTGATGTGGTACCGCACTCCGGTATCCGAGACGTAGAACAGCTGGCCCGTCGAGCGGCTGTCTGGATCGTTGCCCGTGGCCTGCACGTACTCACCGGCGCCCGGGGTCAGGTAGACCGAGTCCGCGCCGGGTCCGCTGCCGTCGGCACTGGCCAGCCGGACCATCTGGGCACCCTCGGCGGTCGGCAGGCGGTGCCCGACGAGCAACCGGACGTTCGCGTTGGCGTCGGTGTTGGATCGCTGCCAGCCCATACACACCACCCGGTCCGGGTTGGGCGGCACGATCCGGGGCGACACCAGCGGATAGTGGTCGATCGGAAGCCGGTGCACCGTCGGCACATCGGCCAGCGTTGCGGGCGAGATCTCGGCGGCCTGCCCGGTGGTCACCTCACCGGACGCGCCATAGCGGATGATGTCGGCGGTGGCCTGCGAGACGGGTTGCAGCCCTTCGCGCAACACGACGTAGAGCTGCTCACCGCGGGAGTCCACGGATTTGACGATGGCGCCGACTGGGTGGTCCGGGCTCAGCGGGCCGGGCTCTCCTGAGCCCGGAATCATCACCGGCGTGATCGGGTCGACCAGCGGGAAAGTGTTGAGCAGGGCCAACGACATCGGCCTGGTGGTCGCGCCCTGCAGGTGAAGTCCGTTGATCAGAACCGGATCTGACACGTCGATCGGGGCGCGTACGCCGCGGTAGACCAGGTAGGTGGTGCCGCCGGTCTCGGTGAGGATCGCCTCGGTGGAATCGACGGCGCGGATACCGGTGTCGAGCACCGGGTTGTTGGCCAGCACCGTGGTCTGCAGGCTGGCCGTGCCGGTGGTTTCGGTGACCGCGGGCATCAGCAGGTTGTCGCAGACCGTCCACGACGACGTCGCCATGTCGTCGCCGCGGTTGATGCTCGCCGGGGCGCCGATGATGCCGACCATGGGTCCGCGTGGGACGACGTCGAGGAATTTGTCGTCGACCTCTTTGGGGCTGTCGTTCTTGCCGATGATCAAGCGGGCCGAGGCCAGGTTCAGCACGGGATGGATCTGTTCGCCGATCCGGACGAACGGCGCGCCGCTGGACTTGCTCAGCACGATCTGTGCGTCCCCGATGTTGGGGGTGGGCTTGAAGAACGCCATCACGGCCGAGGCGCCGGTGATCAGGACGGCGATCACCGCCCCCACGATCAGGGCCCGCATCTGGCCGCGCATCGGATCGTGGATCATCCGCGAATCCCCGCGGATGAGGGCGTGCTCAAGCCGGCGGATCAGGAAACGGTAGCCGTTCACCTGTGCGCGAGTGGTAACTTGCGCTGGCATGCGTAGGGTATAGCACGTCCGCACCACCTCGACATGACAGCCGAGCGACTCTTATTCGAAAAGCGATGCGTCCATTGACTTTCGCAGCAAAGCTCACCACCGCCGGCGATACCGGCCTACAGCGGCTCGTCCCCTTGGTCGATCTGATCGCTCTGCAAACACTTGTCGTGGCCGGCATCATCGTCGCCCAGCAACTGGACCGGCCCGGCTGGCAGGGCGCCGCCGTGGGCCTGGTGGCGGGGTTGCTGCTGGTCGCCCCGATCGTCAAAGGCACCACGGCACCGCGGGCACTCGCCGTGCGCGGCAGATTTCTCCGTAATCGGCGTCGGCGTGCCGGCAAGTCCGGGCCCGCTTCCTTGCCCGCCGAGCCGTTCGACGTTCCGACACCCGACGGTCTGCAGATCGGATTCCGTTGGAACGGCACGACTTTGCTGTCACTGCTCAAGATCGACGAAAATCCCAGGGCTCTGACCGTTTTGGAGCCGGGGGTCACGGTGTCCGGCGAGATGGTTCCGGTGCAGGCCCTGCTCGACTGCCTGCGCCAGTTCGACATCACGCTCGAGTCCATCGACGTCATCAGCCAGGGCGCTCGCTCGGCCGGCCACACCGACGTCGCCGCGGTCTATGACTCCGTGCTGGGGCCGCTGCCTGCGATCGCCCAGCGCACCGTGTGGATTGCCGTGCGGTTCAACCCGTCACGGTGCGCAGAGGCGGTCCGGCGCCGTGGAGGCGACCGCGACGGCATCCTGCGCGCCGCGACGACCGCGACCCGGCGCGTCGCCAATCGGCTGGCCGAGGCCGGCCTGCAGCCCCAGTTCCTCTCCGCGAGCGGCATCGCGGCGGCGACAAACCAGCTCAGCGACGGCGTAAATCTCGGCACCGTCGAGGAAACGTGGGAGGACTGCCGGGAAGGCCACTTCCGGTTGTCCAGCTTCGCCGTGCAGCCGCACATGCTGACCACGGCGGGCCTCGGGCTGCTGTGGACGGTGCCGAGCTACTCCACCACGGTGTGCCTGTCGCTGCGGGAAGCCGCCGACGAGGATCTCATCGAGGTCCGTGGGCTGGCCCGCTTCGACAGCGACGTGCGCGTCCCCACCGAGCTGCGCGGTCTCACTCCGCTGCACGGTCAGCAATTCTCCGCATTGGCGGCCACTCTGCCGATCCCGGCGGTGCCAGGATCCGGTCAGATCGAGCACTGGGCCTCGGGCCTTCGCGGCGACGCGCTGAGCGAGTTGGCCCTGCCCGCCTCGGGCTGCGGTCAGGTGATCGGTGCGGATCAGGAGGGGCGCGCGGTGGCACTGCCGCTGTTCGGCCCGCAGATCCGCCGCGTCGAGATCGTCGGCACCCTGCACCTGGCTCAGCAGGTGGTGCTGCGCTCGCTGGCATTGGGCGCACGGGTGCTGGTGCACAGCCGGCGTCCGGCGTTCTGGCGCGACATGGTCGAGGTCGTCGGGCGTAACGACCTGCTGTGGGTTGCGGACTTCAACCGCCGCGCCATCCAGGCCGGTGCGGAGCGCAACTACACCGTCGAGATGTTCGACGGTGTTCCGGAGCAGTCGGTCCGGATCGGGGTCACCGCCATGGTGCTGGCCCCGCCGAACACGCGACCATCGGATCAGGCCGACGTTGTCCTCGACCTGATCTCGCTCGAACATGACACCGTGAAGGTCAGCACCCAGGCCGGCTCGGCGGTGGTCACGATGGTGGCCACCGACGACGAGATGAGATATCTGCGGGCCTCGGCCAACAGCATCGACTGATGTGAAGGAGTGATCGTGGACAATTCGCTGCACCGCAACCTGTCGATCGCGGTCGTGGTTCTCGGTCTGGCCGGCTACTGCGTCAGTTTCGGGCCGACGGCCGCCGGCGGGGGCAACGACTGGCACGTCCGCTTCGCCGTGCTGGCCGCCCTGGTCGCGGCAATCGGCTTGTTCCCCAAGCAGACTGCCCGCCCGTGGCTTCCCGCCCTCCTCGCTGCCGCGGGTTTCCTCGACGCGTTGTCGAGCGTGCTGACCACCTCGTCGGGATGGGTGTTGACCACGATCGCGGTGCTCACCGGGCTACAGGCGGTGGCGGCGGGCGTGGCGCTGTGGCTGGCCCCGGAGACGCCGGCGGCGGCGGGTGCCGCCGGCGGCTACGAGGCCTACCTCGACTACTACAACCAGGCCGTGCAGCAGTACTACCAGCAGACCGCGGCGGCACAACCGGATTCACCGCAGCGCAGCGCGTACGGACAGGCCTATGCCCAGGCCTACGGCCAGTCACAGGCTCAGGCGCCGGCCACCGGTGCGGGTGCTGCGCGCGCGACGCAACAGGCGCCCCAATACGGCGATTACGCCGATCTACTTTCCCCGCAACAGGATTACGGCCGGTCGGCCACCGCGGCCCCGGCCCAGACCGGTGGGGCCCTGACTCCGCCCGGGCGGGCCGGGGCCGGCCCGGCACAGGCACCGGCCCCGCACGTGCGCGCTGACGAATCAGCGCGGCCGGGTGAACCGATGTAGCAGCCAGGCGAACGGCGCCGTGACCACCAAGGTGACGAGGAACAGCACGGTGGCCGAACCGGTGTAGACGTTCCAGCCCAGCACGAACTCCATCACCAGGTCCATCGCGACCACGTGCAGCAGGAAGATCTCATAGGAGATCTCCCCGAGGGCCACCATCGGTCTGCTGCCCATCATGCGCGCGTAGAGACCGTTGCCGCCCAGTGCCAGCGGGGCCACCACGAGCGCCGCGATGAGCGCGTAGAACATCGTCTTGGCCAGGTCCTCGGTCAAGCCGAGGGCAGGCGCCGTTACGACCCCCGCAATTGGGGTCGAGACCACCAGGTAGCAGGCCAGCGCCAGCGGCAGCGTCGCCATCGCATAGCAGCGCACGCCCATCGTCGACAGGACGGCCAGCATCATCCCGCCCACGAACCAGGCCAGGTAGTGCGGCAACCAGGCACCACCACCCACCGGCAGCCAGTCGGTGTTGTGCAGCAACACCAGCCACACCGGGCTGACCGCGGCCAGGACAGTCAACCCGGCAAGCAGCAGCACCGGGCGAAAACGCCTGCGGCCCAACACCACCAACAGCAGATAGGCCAACAGCGGCAGCACGGCGTAGAACGCGACCTCCACCGCCAGACTCCACATCTGGGTGAGACCCTGGTGCAGATACTCGGTGAAGTAGTTGTCGCTGTAGATCTGGGTCAGCGTGAGATTCCGTATCAGGCCCGTCCAGGTGTGCCCGGGATTCGGTTGCACGGGGCGAAGTTCGTAGATGCCGTAGACGATCAGGACCGTGACGACATAGGCGGGCATGATGCGGCGAAACCGATTTCGCGCGTAGCGTCGGGTGCTCGGCGCGTCGGCCCCCGAGGCGGCGGCCTGCACCCAGGGCCGGAACAGCAGCAGCCCGGACAGGACGAAGAAGATCGCCACCCCGACCTCCAGGCGCGCACTCATCAGGCCCAGATACCCCTGCGAGAGCAGGCCCGTGCCATACGCCGCGTGCGTTCCCATCACGGTCAGGGCGGCCACCGCGCGGACCCCGGTGAGCGCGGAGACGCGATCCGCGTGCGAGACCTGCTCCAGTCCGCCCTGATCGTCCTCCACCTCTGAGGTCATTTTGCCATTCTGCTTGCGCGGGAGGCCTCCGCGTTGTTGCATCGCGGTGTGGGTGAAGAGGTCAAGAACACCGAGTTCAGCCGCGCGCACCGGCAGGAGTACCGGCGCAAGGTGCAGCTGTGCCTGGACGTGTTCGAAACCATGCTGGCCCAATCGAGCTTCGAGTTCTCCCGTCCGCTCACCGGGATGGAGATCGAGTGCAACCTCGTCGACAACGAGTACCAACCCGCGATGACCAATCAGGAGGTGCTGGCCTCCATCGCCGATCCGGCGTATCAGACCGAATTGGGCGCCTACAACATCGAATTCAACGTTCCGCCGCGTCCGCTGCCCGGCCGGTCCGCTCTGGATCTCGAAGATGAGGTACGCCGCAGCCTCAACGCCGCCGAGATCAAGGCCAACGAGGACGGCGCGCACATCGTGATGGTGGGCATCCTGCCCACCCTGATGCCCGAGCACCTCTCGGACGGATGGATGAGCGAGTCGACGCGGTACCAGGCGCTCAACGACTCGATCTTCACCGCCCGCGGCGAGGACATGCCCATCGACATCTCCGGCCCGGAGCGGCTGAGCCTGCAATCGGCGTCCATCGCCCCGGAGTCGGCGTGCACCAGCATGCAGTTGCATCTGCAGGTCTCCCCGGCCGACTTCGCCCGCAACTGGAACGCCGCCCAGATACTGGCCGGGCCGCAGCTCGCGGTCGGCGCCAACTCGCCGTACTTCTTCGGTCATCAGCTGTGGGCCGAGACCCGCATCGAACTGTTCACCCAGTCCACCGACACCCGTCCCGATGAACTCAAGGCACAGGGGGTTCGGCCGCGGGTCTGGTTCGGCGAGCGCTGGATCACCTCGATCTTCGACCTGTTCGAGGAGAACGTCCGGTACTTCCCGTCACTGCTGCCGGAGCTCTCCGACGAGGATCCGGTCGCCGAGCTCGCGGCGGGCCGGGCGCCCCACCTGGCCGAGCTGCGGCTGCACAACGGGACCATCTACCGGTGGAACCGTCCGGTCTATGACGTCGTCGACGGTGTCCCGCATCTGCGTGTCGAGAACCGCGTCCTGCCCGCCGGCCCGACCGTGGTGGACATGCTTGCCAACGCCGCGTTCTACTACGGCCTGCTGCGGACGCTGTCCGAAGAAGACCGGCCGCTGTGGACGAAGATGAGCTTCGCGGCGGCCCACCACAACTTCGTCGAGGGGGCCCAGCACGGTCTGGACGCCCGGCTGTACTGGCCCGGGCTGGGTGAGGTCACGCCCGACGAGTTGGTGCTGCGCCGGCTGCTGCCGATGGCGCACGACGGGCTGCGCCGCTGGGGGGTGGCCGGCGAAGTGTGCGACCGCTATCTCGGGGTCATCGAAGGTCGCGCGAAGACCGCACAGACCGGATCGACCTGGCAGGTCGCAACCGTGCAGAAACTGCAGTCCAAGGGCTTGACCAGACCTGAAGCGCTGGCCGAGATGTTGCGAGAGTATGTCCAGCGGATGCACAGTAACGAGCCGGTCCATACCTGGGATTGAGACGCGTACGTTGGAGTCATGACATCTGGACAGGTCTTGGACTGGGATGGCGCGTACAAGGGGGAAGCAGGTTTCGAGGGTCCGCCGCCGTGGAACATCGGTGAGCCACAGCCCGAGCTTGCCGCGCTGCACCGGGCCGGGAAGTTCGAGAGCGATGTCCTCGACGCCGGCTGCGGACATGCCGAGTTGTCGCTGGCCCTGGCCTCCGATGGCCTCACCGTTGTGGGGCTGGATCTGAGCCCGACGGCGATCGCCGCGGCCAACAACGCCGCTCAGGTGCGCGGGCTGTCCACGGCCAGCTTCGCCCAGGCCGACATCACGTCGTTCACCGGTTATGACGGCCGGTTCAACACGGTGATCGACTCGACCCTGTTCCATTCCCTGCCGGTCGAAGGCCGCGACGGATATCTGCGATCCATCCACCGGGCCTCGGCGCCGGGTGCGCACTACTACGTGCTCGTGTTCGCCAAGGGCGCGTTCCCGGCCGAGTTGGAGACCAAGCCCAACGAGGTCGACGAGGACGAGCTGCGGGCAGCGGTCGCGAAGTACTGGGAGGTCGACGAGATCCGGCCGGCGTTCATCCATGCCAATGCCGCTGGATTGCCTGTGGATGCCTCCGTCGAAATGCCTCAGCACGACTTCGACGAGAAGGGCCGCATCAAGTTCCCGGCGTTCCTGCTGACCGCGCACAAGGCGGACTGACCCCGCCGCATCAGAACGGTGGGTCCTGCGGGTCCGGAGGTGGCGGTGGAGGCGGTTGCCAATCCGGGGGGAGTTCTTCGGGGTCGAATGGATCGTTGATCCACGTGCAGTACGGGCTGGTGCTGGGCTCGTCGCCTTTGAAGAGTTTCAGGGTGACCCGCATCCGGTTTCGGTTGCGACGCCGGTCGAGTTCCCGCCGCCGCGCCTTCTGGGTGTAGCGGTAGGCCTCGTTGACGGGACGGAGTCGCCGGTTCTTGGCCCGGCTCTGTCCGAGTCGTGCTGCGCGGCTGAGCTTGGGAGCCGGGGCAGGTGCGGGCGCGCGACACGGTGCGGGTCGGAAGCTGTTGAACAGATCCGCCCCACCCGGCGTGGTCCGATATTCTCGGCCGCTCGGTGAGGTCCATATGACGGTGCCGTCCGGATACTGCTCGTCATGCCAACCGCCGAAAGTCTTGAGCCGGTGATGAAAACGGCACAGACACTTCAGGTTCTCCGGCACGGTCAGGCCGCCGTGCGCCGGGGCATTGTGGTCGAAAGGCACCGTATGGTCGAGGTCGCAATCCTCGGCCGATTGCTCGCATCCGGGGAAGCGGCACGTCAGGTCGCGGCAACGGACCCAGCGCTGCACTGACACCGTCGGCTGGTAGCGCAGCGCGGCCGCCGCGTCGACCTTCGGTTCGGTCACCAACCGCATGGTGCCCTGGTCGGCAAACTCTCGAACCTGCTCGGCGTCGATCACACCGAAGCCACACACGTACCCTGAGGCCGCACCGTCGCTCACCACAGTGTCACGCTCGGCTATCACGTTGACCACGACCTTGACCGGTTCCGGCGGCTCGGCTGTCGACCGTGCCGGACAGTCAGCAGTGCCACATTCACACGACAGCTCCCGCCCTTGGGCCAGGGCTTCGATCGCATCGGAGCGGCGCTGGTCCTTACTGCGCGGGTCTTTCGCGCACAACCCGGCCGACATCTCCGAGAGCTTCGCGTCAAAGGTCAATCCGGCGCGAGTCGTGACGATGGCGTCGATCTTGGCCGTGCCGTCACCCAACGGCTTCACATTGACTCGGCGCCGGTCGATGGCATGTTCGCGTTGGGCGATCGCGTCCGGATTCAGCAACGTCACCTTGGCATCAACCGTGGTGGTGATACGCCCGTCGGACCAGCACTGCCACTCGCCGATTTCCTCGGCCAGTTCGGAATCGATCTGAACCATCACCCTCGGGGCGACGAACCGGGTACGCGCGATCACGATTTCGACAGTGCGCCAATCAGTCTGCGCGTTGGCCAACAACCCGGCCAATCGTGGCAAGCGATCGCGCAGGGCCTCGGCCTGCCCGACGAGCCGACTGGCTGCGCCCGGAGTGAGGTTCAACGCCGCACCTACTTCGGCGCTGGTACGCGCGAACCCGGTGAGGATCATGTAGTTCGGGTGCACACCCTCGACATTCAACTCGGCGGTCCGCTGCGCCAACAGATCCGCCACAGCCGCCGTCCGCGCTGCCATCAACCGCGCTTCGGCACGAGCGGTGTCAGTGAGGTCACCAACGAGCCGGGCCGGCGCTGCCGGGTCGAACTCGGTGTCGAACATGTGTTCGAGTCTAGGTCACGGCACTGACACTCGCCGTCAGAATCCGAAATCACTGAGGCCCGGATGATCGTCGGGCCGGCGGCCGAGTGGCCAGAAGAACTTGCGCTCGGATTCGGCGATCGGCGCGGTGTTGATCGACGCGTGGCGCGCATACATCAAGCCGTGCTCGCCGAACTCCCAGTTCTCGTTGCCGTAGGACCGGAACCAGTTGCCGGAGTCGTCGCGGTGCTCGTAGGCGAACCGCACGGCGATCCGATTGCCGTCGTGAGCCCAGAGTTCTTTGATGAGGCGGTATTCGAGTTCGGTGGCCCACTTGCGCGTCAGGAACGCCACGATCTGATCCCGGCCCGTGACGAACTCGGCTCGATTACGCCAACGGGAGTCCACGGTGTAGGCGAGCGCCACTTTGTGAGGGTTGCGGGTGTTCCAACCATCCTCGGCGAGGCGGACCTTCTCGATCGCGCTCTCCAGGGTGAACGGTGGCAAGGGTGGGCGGTTGCCTTCGGACATCTCTGACTCCTTCCGGTTGGAGAACGATCGTTCTCTGCTGGTTGCTACACTAGAGAACGTTGGTTCTCCGCGCAAGAAGGTGAGCAAGTTGGACGAGACAGCGGCACGAGAGAAGGTGCTCGACGCGGCCGAGGAGCTGTTTTACAGCCGGGGCATACAAGCGGTCGGCATGGACGCCGTACGCAATGCCTCAGGCGTCTCACTCAAACGGCTGTACCAACTGTTTCCCTCGAAAGACCAGCTTGTCATCGAGTTTCTGCGCCAACGTGATTCACGTTGGCAGCAGGCCCTTGAGGCGTATGTGAACACGCGCACAGACACTCATGAGCGAATTGCCGCGGTGTTCGACTGGCTCCACGGCTGGTTCTCCGAACCCGGTTACCGCGGTTGCGCTTTCATCAACTCGTTCGGCGAACTCGGGGCCATTTCACCCGATGTCGCCGAACAAGCCCGCCACCACAAGAAGGCGTTCCACGACTACCTCACCGGTTTGGTGGAAAGCACGGCAAACGCCGGGGAGCTGGGCCAGCAGGTCGCGCTCCTGGCCGAGGGAGCGATCGTCACGGCGGCGATCTTCGGTACGCCCGATACCGCACACCGGGCTCGCGACGCCGCACTGGCACTGATGCGACGCTAGGGCGCGGTCCGCAGCACCTCGGCGAACTGCTCCAGGTCCTCGGCCGTGGTGTCGACATGCGGGGACACCCGCAGCACCGGCTTGGTCATCTCAAACGGCGCCCGCGCAAGTTCGCATGCGGTGGTGACGATGCCGCGCTCGGCGATCAACCAGGCCCGCACTGCGACCGGATCGGCACCATCGGTGGGTTCCAAAGTCGTGATCGCAGTGGGTTCATCGACGCGTTCCACCACTCGCCATCCGGGCACGTCGGCCAACACCTGCCGCGCCGTGCGGCCCACCTCGGCAAGCCGGTCGCGGACGAGTTCTGCTCCGGCGGCGAGGTGCTCACCCAGTGCGACCGAATATCCGATGCGGGTCGCGGCATTGTGCTCACCGTGTTCGAAGCTCTGCAGCACCGTCACCGGCACATCCCAGGATGCCGGCGGCAGGCGGCGCTGCAACCGCGCCACCAGTTCCGGCCGCACCGCCAGGAACCCGACGCCGCGGGGCCCGGCCAGCCATTTGCGCGACGACGAGTAGATCGCGTCGGCGCCGACGTTGCAGTCCAGATGACCGAATGCCTGTGCGCCGTCGACCACGATCGGCACACCGGCCTCGCGGCACACCGCAACCATCTCGGCCAATGGCTGGGCCACCCCGCGATGGCTGGCCAGCGCGGTGAAATGCACCAGCGCCGGCGGATCGGTGGCCAGCATGGCGGCGGCCTCGTCGACGACCGCCAGCACCGGCGCCGCCGCCTCGGCAGCGACATAACCGCCGACCTCGGCCTCATGACGGGCGTGCGCGGCCACGGCATCGATCACCGCGAGACTCTGCCGCGAGCAGGCGCCACTGTCGAGATGCAGACCGGCGACCTTGGGGCGGGCATCAGCCCACTGCAGCGCGAGGCTCATTTCACCGCCAGCGACAGGCCGAAGTCACCGGCTTCGTCGGTCCACCAATGGGTCTGACGCAGACCGGCTTTCGCCAGCTCATCAGCGACGCCGTCGGCCCGGAACTTGCACGACACCTCGGTCAGCATCTCTTCACCGGCACCGAATGCGACATCGAGATCCAGCCCGGCGATCCGGACCTGCTGCGGCGCATCCGCCCGCAGCCACATCTCGATCCGCTCCTCCTCGGCATTCCACTTCGCCACATGTGCGAAGGCGTCGAGGTCGAAATCGGCGTCGAGCTCACGGTTCACCACCGACAGCACATTGCGGTTGAACGCCGCGGTCACACCGGCACTGTCGTCGTAGGCGCTGACCAACCGGCCGGTGTCCTTGACCAGGTCGGTGCCCAACAGCACGCTGTCACCGGGCTGCAGGGTCTCGGCCAGCGAGGCCAGGAAATCCGCCCGCGGACCGGGCGTCAGATTGCCGATCGTCGAACCGAGAAAGGCCACCAGACGGCGACCGACCGCCGGGATCTTGCCCAGATGCTCCTCGAAATCACCGCACACCGCGTCGATTTCGATGCCGGGGTACTCCTGGCCGATAGCAGCGCCGGCAGCCCGCAGCACACCGGCGTCGACATCGAACGGGATGAACCGGCGCAACTGTCCACCGTCGCGCATGGCGTCGAGCAGCATCCTGGTCTTCTCCGAGGTGCCGCTGCCCAGCTCCACGAGGGTGTCGGCACCGGCAGCCGCCACGATCTCCGGCGAGCGGTGCGTGAGGATCTGCGCCTCGGTCCGCGTCGGATAGTACTCGGGCAGCCGGGTGATCTGGTCGAACAGATCGCTGCCAACCGAATCGTAGAACCACTTGGGCGGCAGCATCTTCGGAGACTGCGTCAGCCCCTCGTGCACATCGCGGCGCAGTGCCGTGGCGGCCGAGTCGGCGGCCAGATAGTTGGACAGGGTGAGCGTCATACCGAACCTTTCAGAGGTGTGAGCTCGACGTCAGAGCCGGCCACGGTGACCAGATGCCGGTCCGGGATATCGGCCCAGCCGGGATCGTCGTCGTAGGGCTCACTGGCGAGCACGACGCCGTCCGGCAGCCGCAACATCGACAAGGTGTCACCCCACGTGGTAGCCACCATACGAGAACCGTTGGCGGCCAAGATGTTCAGCCGGGCATTCGGATCCAGGGCGCCCACCTCGACGATCGTCTGTCCGAGCGCGTCCATACCGCGCTCGAAGATCAGCGCGGCCAGCACCGCACTGTCCACGGTGGATTCAGCGACCCCGGTCAGCGGCAGAACCGCCCGGTCCACTATCCCGTTGTGCGACAGCAGCCACTGCCCGTCGCTGAAGGGCGCTGAGGCCGAGGGTTCGATCGGCATGCCGATGGTCGCCGAACGCACCGCCGCGACCACACACCCGCTGCTCAACGCCGGCGCCACCGACGCGAACGAGGCATCGCCCCACAGTGGCTTGTCGCTGCGCCAGCGACGCGGCACACCATTGTCGAAAAACCCTGCGCCCCAACCGTCGGCGTTCATCAGCCCGTGCTTCTGCCGGCGCGGGGCATAGGATTGCACCAGTAGGCCCTGCGGCGGCTCCAGCACCAGTGCTGCCACCGATCGCGGTGCGCCCAGCCACCCGATATGCCGGCACATCAGGCGTCCCAGGCCAATCTGACACCGGAGAAGATCTGGCGCCGGATCGGATGGTCCCAATTGCGGAAGCTCGGCCGCAGGATGTCAGCGGCCACCGCCCACGAACCGCCCCGCAGGACCCGGTAGTCACCGTCGATGAACGGCTCGGTGTAGCGGTCATACACCATCGGGGTGAAGCCTGGCCATGGCCGCAGCGGGGAGGTGGTCCACTCCCAGACGTCGCCCAGCATCTGTTCGACTCCGTAGGCCGATGCGCCTGCCGGATACGCCCCCACCGGGGCGGGCCGCCGCGCGTCGCCGCCGAGGTTTGCCAGGGCGTCCGTGGGTTCGGAAGTGCCCCAGGGGAATCGGCGCCGGGCGCCGACCACCGGATCCCAGGCGCAGGCCTTCTCCCATTCCACCTCCGTGGGCAGCCGCGCCCCCGCCCAGGCGGCGTAGGCCTCGGCTTCGAAGAACCCGACGTGCTGGACGGGTTCGTCGGCCGGGATCGTCTCGATGTGGCCGAACCGGGTGCGGGTGCCGTCATGGTTCCAGAATTGGGGTGCGGTCAGACCCGCCTTCTGGCGATGCGACCAACCGCGTTCCGACCACCACCGCGGCTGCTGATAGCCCCCGTCGTCGATGAACTCGCGCCATTCGCGATTGGTGACCGGCACCCGCCCGATGCGGAAGGAAGCCACGTCCACCTCGTGCGCCGGACGCTCGTTGTCCAGTGAATGCGGTTCGGTGAGTTCGTCCACCCCGAGCACGAACGGCCCGCCCGGGATCAGCACCGAGGTGCCGGCCAGCCCGGGCCGGCCGGTGGGCAGGGCATTACCGGTGTCGAGCAGCGGTGGCCCGGCCCGCAGGTTCAGGGCCTGCAGCATGGTCTCGTCATGTTGGTTCTCGTGGCTGATCACGAGTCCGAAGTTGAAGCCCGAGTCATCGGTGTCCAGAGCATCGAGGGCGTCGAGCGCGCGGGACCGCACCGTCGCGCAGTAGGCGCGCGCATCGGTGGGCGGTAGCAGCGGCAGGTCGACGCGGCTGGCTCGGGAATGCACGAAGGCGTCGTAGAGCCGGTCCACCTCCGGAGCCAGCATGCCGGGACGGTCGGAATTGCCGCCGCGCAGCAGCCACAGCTCTTCCTGCTGACCGATGTGGGCGAGATCCCAGACCAGCGGGCTCATCAACGGGCTGTACTGGCGATGCAGTTCGGCATCGTCGAAGTCGACCAGGCGCAAGGTCCGGTCCCGCGCCCGGGTGAGCTGCTGTGCCAGCGTCTCGCGTGTGGTCAAAGCTCGCCCTTCACCAGTTGGCTCATCGCAGAAGCGATTCCGTGGCCCACCACCCGATCGGCGAATTCATCGGCCGGGCAGCGGCCCTCCTGAACCGAACGCGTCAACTGCGCCATCGATTCCGAAAGCTCCGCCGGCGCCCGGTCCGCGGCGGCAGACACGCAAGCGACCGCCGCTTCCCGCAGCCGTCGATCCGTCAGACCGATCCGGGCGGCCCGGTCCCATGCCGTGGCCACCGGGGCCGTCGCCTCGGTGGCGATCGCGGCGGCCCCCGGATCATCCAGGAGAGTCGTCGTCATAAACACCACCGCGGGCCACAGCGCGTCGGGCACGCTGTCGAGGTAACGGATCTCCAGCCAGCGGCGCGGACGGACCGGCGGGAACAGCGTGGTGAGGTGGTATTCGAGGTCGGCTTCGGTGGGGCGCCGGCCACCGAGCACCGCGCGTCCGTCGGCCCAATCGGCGAACGGGACCCAATTCGTCACCGGGACCGCATCCGGAGTGTTGACCAGCATCACGGGGGCCCGCAGCGCGTAGCGCGCCCAGTCACTGGCCGGGTCGTCGCCGTCGGCGCCGAGCACCGGGCCGCAACGCGCGGAATCCAGCTGGCCCCAGACCCTTTGACGCGAGGACTTCCAGCCGGTGAACCGTCCGCCGAGCATCGGCGAATTCGCCGTGATGGCGATCATCGTCGGACCGAGGGCATGCGCCAATCGCACGCGTTGGGCCCAGCCGTCGCGCGGCCCGGCGTCGAGGTTGACCTGAACCGAGGCGGTCGACGTCATCATCGCCGCGCCGGGTTCGGCGGACCCGCTGGCCGCGAAGAACGTTTCCATGGCCTGATAGCGCGGCCCGGGGTTCACCCGTCGAGTGGGCCGCAACGGGTCGGCGCCCAGCAGCACCAGGCCCAGACCGCGGCGGTCGAACTCCGCACGCAGCACCGCCCGATCGGCCAGCAGTGCGGTGATCGCCGCTGACGGTCCGTCGACCGGCGGACCGGACAGCTCGACCGCGCCCCCCGGCTCGACGGTGATGCGGCTGCCACCGGGCAATGCGGGCACCGAGGCGATGATGTCGGAGAGTTCGTCCCAACCCGGGCGCCGCAGTGGATCGTCGAGGTCGAAACAGTGCGCCTCGATCTCCAGGCCGACCTGCCCGACCGGCCCGTCATGCAGGCAGTTGGCTTCGATGAACGCCGCGGCGTGCTCGGCGCTCGTGAATTCGACGAGGGGTAGACGGGCCGCATCAGTCCTGACGGGTACTGCCATCGCATCCACCCCTCCCGGTCCTCACCGGATCAAACGGCTCGGCTCTGTTCCATCATCCAGATCGGACCGACATGTTCTACTGCCCCAGCGTGTTCTGCATGGCGCCGGCCAGTACGTTGACCGCTGGGCCGGCGTTGCCGGACTGGCACACCTTGGCTTGTAGCAGCACGTTTTCCCGTTTGCGGGTGGTGTTGAAACAGCGGCGATCCGTGCCGGCCTCCTGCTTCACCCAATCCGCGTCGGTGGCGCTCGCGGCGCCGCCGGTGAAGGTCCACACCTGGGTGACGAAGTTGTCCAGGTGCATCGCGGTGGTCTGGCCCGAGCAGCCGTTGGTGCGGTCCACCACGCGGTGGAAGGCACGGTCGGCGGCCTCCGGCGTCGCGAACACCCCGATCGCCTGCTTGACGTAATGGTTCTGGTCGTCGGCCGCGGTCTGGGTGGTGGCGCCGTTGAACGACGCGAGATCCGGGTCGTTGAACACCTCGGGCAGACCGATGTCGGCCCAGTTGTTGCACACCGGGTTCTCCACCGAGAACGCCTGGAACGGGGCGGTGAACTGGGACTCCCAAGTCATCGGGGCTCCGATGATGTTGCCCACCGAACCCTTGGGCATGACGGCGTAGGACACGACACCGGGATCCGAGGGACGCGCACCCGCAGGTGCAGCCAATGCCAGTGCGAGACCGGCCAGCCCGAAACCGACAGTCAGGGCACGCATGGCCTCGATCATGCCAGTTAGTGGACCGTCCGCGTGCAATAGGTTCGTGCCGGCGAGGGATAAGGCCAGGCGTAGTGCCCGGTTTCGGCAGGGCAGGCCGAGCCGTCGCGTACGTCCAGGCGTCGGGTGACCTGAACCGTCACGCCCGGGCCGCGATCGGTGCGTGCGGTGCAGTCGGCCAGCTCGACCATGCCCGCGGGCATGCCGAGTTCATAGCAGTGGTTGGCCACCAGATTGGGCACCAGGCACAGCCTCGCGGTCGACGGATCGGCCAGTTCGGCGGGCAGGTGCTGGTACTCGGCGCTCGGGCACGTTCCGGTGCTGTCGGCGATGGCCCCGACGGTATAGCTGGGGTCGACGCTGCACGACACCTTGCCGGCGCGGGCCACTTCGGGGGCGGCCGGCGTGGTGGCCGGGACACTCACGCAATCGCCGACCGCGAAGACCATTGCCGCGCCGCGTTCGGGTTGGGCGCCCGCATTGCAGCCGGCGGCCAGCACCGGCACCGCGAGCAGAGCCGCAGCCACGAGCCGATTGCGCGTCATGGTTAGCGAGAATCTCACGATTCGCCGGACCCCACCCACTGCTTGGCCTTACCGGGGGTGAAAAGCCAGGCGCCCCGGCCACCAAGGGGAAGTGGCCGGGGCGTCCATTGGGCTGCAGAGTGGTCTAGTGGGGGGCGGCCGCCTGGCAGTCCGCGCAGACTCCCCAGAACACGACCTCGGCTTCGTCAACCGCGAAGCCGGCCAGGTCAGACGGTTCCAGGCACGGAGCCTCGCCCACCGCGCAATCGACGTCGGCGACCACACCGCACACCCGGCAGACCAGGTGATGGTGGTTGTCGCCGGCGCGGGTCTCGTAGCGCGCCGAGGATCCGGCGGGTTCGATCCGACGCACCAGGCCCGCGGTCACGCAGGCGCGCAGGACGTCGTAGACCGCCTGGGTCGACACCGAGCCGAGGTTCTCGCGGGCCAGGCCGGCCACATCGTCTGCAGTCGAATGCGGATGGTCGGCCAGCGCCTGGAGAACCGCGACCCGCGGTGCGGTCACACGCAGCCCGGCAGCCCGCAACAGGGCCTTGGGATCGTGGTCATGCACCGTGGTCACGGCTCCAGTATGCGCGCTCTTTGGAGTCAGTCCAAAAGAGCGGACTGTGATTATGGTCGCGCGGGCGGTGCCGGTGTCGTCGGCGTCTCAGGACGTTCCGAGCCGCTGCCCGGACCACCGGGACCCCAGCCGGGACCGCCGGGACCGAATGCGCCGGGCCCGCCGGGGCCGAACGGCGGCATCAGGTGCGGCG